>CAZKNH010000116.1:0-12920 GCA_964553875.1 uncultured Gammaproteobacteria bacterium
TACTGCAGCCGCTCGGCTTGCCGGGCGACGATGCCGGCGCTCTGCTCCTGCAGGACCTGCAGGATGCCGCGAGCGCGGCCGTTGACGATCGTGTGGAGCAGCACCGTCGGAATCGCGACGCAGAGACCCAGCACCGTCGTGACGAGGGCCTGCGAGATACCCGACGCCATCACCGTCGGATCGCCCGTGCCGAACAGCGTGATCGCCTGGAACGTCTGGATCATGCCCGTGACCGTGCCGAGCAGACCGAGCAGCGGCGCGACGACCGAGATGACCTTGATGAACAGGATGCCCCGTTGCAGCCGCGGCGCCTCCTTGAGGATCGCCTCGCCGAGCTTCAGCTCGAGCGTCTCCGTATCCGCGTTCGGGTTCTCCTGATAGACCTTCAGCACGCGGCCGAGCGCGTTGTCGTCGCGGATCGTCTCGCTCTTCAGCTGCGCCTTCACCTTGCGGCCGGCGATGCCGAGCGTGATCAGCCGCTCGATTGCGATCAGGATACCGATGATGCCGAGCGCGATGATCACGTAACCGACGATCTGTCCCTGCTGGATGTACTCCATCAGGTTCGGCGTCTCGATCAGCAGCGACAGCAGCTGCCCGCGCGTGACGTCGACGCCGAAACGAACGAGGTCGCCATCCGGTGCGGCCCTGACCAGCGCCGAGGTCGAGCTCACGAAGCGGCGCTCCGGCGGCTGACGCTGCAGCTCGGCGACGGAGTTGCTGTCGGTCAGCCGCAGATAGCGGCCGTCGGCAACCACGTTGAACCCGCCGACACGAACGATGTCCTCGTTGACCTCCCGGCCGTCCGCCGTGACGACCCGGTGATTCGGGATCCGCTTGACCTTGCCGAGCTCCGCCGCTTCCCGGGCGAGCTCATACCACAGCTGCTCGATCTCCCTGATCGACGGCAGGCGGCTGCTCGAGCTGGCCTTCTCGATGAAATCGGTCAGGAACCTTTCCCGGTCCGGAAACTCGATGGTGGTCAACGACCCTTGGAACAGCGAGCGGGCGTCGCCGGACACCTGCTGCAGCACGCCGAACAGCTCGCGCAGATCACCCAGGCGCTCCTGAAGCTGCGCCTCGACGTCCCGAATCAGCAGCTCGTTCTGCTCGAACGTTGTCTCGAGCTCCTCGCTGCGCGCCTCTTCGGCAGCCTTGCGCCGCTGGGCCTCCTGCAGCAGCTGCTGCTGCTCCTGCTGACGCCTACGGAACTCCTCGACCCGCTGCTGCTGCTCGCGATCGTCCCTCGCCTGCCCTCGGGCGATGTTCTGCAGCAGCTGCTCCAATGACATAGGCGCGCCGTCCTGCGCCTGCGCATGAGAGGGACCGCCTGCGATCGCGAAGGCGAGCGCTGCGGCTGCAACGAAACGGTGGATCTTCATCCTAATTCTCCTGCGGTGGGGCAATGGGAAGCATCAACAACTGTGGGGCGCCACTTCCGAGCATGGCGAGGCCGGCGCGGATCTGCTCGGCGTCCGCGCGAGTCAGCCGTACCCATTCGCGCTTACGCTGATCCCAAGCGCCCGCGATGGCATTGTCCGGCGTGACGTAGTAAAGACCGACGCGTCCGATCATGAGGAAATCCACCTCCCTCATGACGCCGTCGATCTCGACCTCCCCCGTATACCGGTCGGCGAACAATCCGTAATCGACTTCGGTCTGCCAGGCCTGAATCACGAGCCGGAACTGCTCGGCTGCCGAAACGTCCGACTCCTCGAGCAGGTTGCGCAGGAACTGGACGTTCGCCAATCGCTGCTCCAGCCGAAACGGCACGTCGAGCCGGATGAAGTTCTCGAGACCGTCGATCATCCTGGTCATCAGCGGCACGACCTGCCGCTCGATGACCGTCACCGTATCCATCGAAGCTCGCAGCTCGGCGAGCTCTCTGTTCTGAGCATCGACCCGGGCCTGCATGAGCTGGTTGTAGACGCGCAGGCCATCGATCTCCTTGAGGAGAACCTGATACTCGTCGAACCGTCGACGAGTCTCCTCGGCGATCTGATTGATCTGCGCTTGGGCGCTTCGTGCTCGCTCGAGCCGCTGCAGCTCGGCCTGGATCACCGCGTTGACGTCCTGCCCCGAGGCAGGGACGGCGATGAGCGCTCCGAGCAACACGCCCGCCAGCGCGGAAGCGCCACGCGGTTTCCCTTTCATGTGCACCTCGTCCGGTGACTCGAAAAACAGTGATCGCCAAGGGAACAGGACACCGCCTTCCCACGGCAAATCCATGTCACAGCTTAACCTCCCCCTCGCTACGCCACGGAAATCGCGAGCTACGCATCCCGATCGATCGCCGAGACTGCGCGAGCTTCGCTCCGGCCCCGATTCCTGACTTGCCCCCGAATCCTTTCTTGAAGGTCAACCGGTTTTTCTTCTGGCTTCCCTGCTTCCCGGAAACGCCTCGAAAGCCTCCCCTTCGCAAAGCGTAACGGGGGCATTGGCATGCCCGGGCAGAGAATAACGCAAAATAATTCGGAGGTGCTACCGCGATGCGGCGAGCGAAGCGTACGTTTCGCCTTCCCTGCTCGTCTATCGGCGCTCTTTCGGCCACGAACACGAACCCTAGAACCGTATAGTAATCTCACCAGACTCCGGGCCGTGAACGCAAGCGCTCTTTGCGGCGGCCGTTCCGCACCGCCGCGGAAGCCTGCGAGGCATCCCGCTAAGGCATTGACACGTTTTGCTGTTTTGGTCGATCATCCACGTTCACGCGTCACCTGCCAGCTCCATGAGTACACGTCGCCCCGCCCTGCCCGTCGCCGTACTGCTTCGCTGGCAGCGGTGCGGGCGTTTGGCTTGACGACGAAGCCTCGGCGAAGACCCCGCACCCGGAAGGCTGCGGGGTTTTTTCGTTTCGGTGGCCAACCCGCTTGATCGAAAAGAGGAAAAGTCATGCAACTCTACTTGGAATCGGATGTCCAGCCCGACGCGTTGCGCGGCGAGCGGCTGGCCGTGCTCGGCTACGGTAGCCAGGGCCGAGCTCATGCGTTGAACCTGCGCGACTCCGGCTTCGATGTCGTCATCGGCTTGCGCCCCGGCGGCGCGACATCGGCGAAGGCGGAAAGAGACGGATTCGCGGTGCGCACGCCCGCGGAAGCGGTCGAGGGCGCGGGCCTCGTCGCGTTCCTCGTCCCGGATATGGCGCAAGCCAAGCTCTACACGGACATCGAGCCGCGCCTCGCACAGGGCGCAACGCTCCTCTTCGCGCACGGCTTCAACATCCACTACAAGCAGATCACGCCGCGCGCCGACCTCGACGTCGTGCTGATCGCGCCGAAGGGCCCCGGTCACCTCGTCCGTCGCCAGTACGAAGAAGGGCGCGGCGTGCCTTGCCTGATGGCGATCGGCCAGGACGCGACGGGCCGCGCCCAGGCGCGCGCGCTCGCGTATGCGCACGGCATCGGCGGCACCCGCGGCGGGGTCCTCGCGACGACCTTCGCCGAGGAGACCGAGACGGATCTCTTCGGCGAGCAGGCCGTGCTCTGCGGCGGACTGACGGAGCTGATCGTCCGCGGCTTCGAGACGCTCGTCGAGGCCGGCTACCAGCCGGAGGTCGCCTACTTCGAGTGCATGCACGAGGTCAAGCTGATCGTCGACCTGCTGCATGAAGGGGGGCTCCGCAAGATGCACGAGTTCGTCAGCGAGACGGCGAAGTTCGGCGACCTGACCCGCGGCCCGCGCATCGTCGACGAGCACGTCAAGGAGAGCATGCGCCAGGTGCTCAAGGAGGTTCAGAACGGCCAGTTCGCGAACGAGTGGATCAAGGAGAACCAGACGGGCATGGCAAACTACAAGCGCCTGCTCGAGCAGGATCTGGCCCACCCGATCGAGAAGGTCGGACGCGAGCTGCGTGGACGGATGAGCTGGTTGCAGGAGTAGCGAACGCGGGCGCCGGCGGCACGACGGACCCAAGGCCCCGCCCGGTCGCGATCAATACGGAGATCTGACGAGATGCCCCTCAAGACGAGCAAATACATCTGGCACGACGGCCGGCTCGTGCCGTGGGAAGAGGCGACGGTGCACGTGCTGAGCCACGCGCTGCATTACGGGTCTTCCGTATTCGAGGGCGTTCGGGTGTACGACACGCCGAACGGGCCGATGGGCTTCCGCCTGACCGATCACATCCGCCGCATGTTCGACTCGGCGAAGGTGTATCGGATGAAGATTCCGTACGAGCAGGACGTGCTCGTCGACGCCTGCAGGCAGGTCATCCGCGAGAACGGCCTGAGAAACGCCTACATCCGCCCGATCGCATACCGCGGATACGGTGAGATGGGCGTCGCCGGCAATATCGAGGATCCGGCCCGCGTGTCGATCGCCGCGTGGGAGTGGGGCTCGTACCTCGGCGAGGGCGGGCTCGAGAACGGCGTCGACGTCTGCGTCTCGTCGTGGCAGCGCGTCGCGCCTAACACCGTGCCCGCGCTCGCGAAGGCCGGCGGCAACTACCTCTCGAGCGCGCTCGTCACGCTCGAGGCGCGGCGGCTCGGCTTCGCCGAGGGCATCGCGCTCAATACCGCCGGGTACGTCAGCGAGGGCGCGGGCGAGAACGTCTTCATCGTGCACGGCGGCCGGATCCTGACGCCGCCGGTCGCGGCGTCGATCCTCGCCGGCATTACCCGCGATACGGTCGCGAAGCTCGCGCGCTCGGCCGGGTTCGAGGTCGTCGAGCAGGACATCCCGCGAGAGCTGCTCTACCTCGCGGACGAGATGTTCCTGACGGGCTCGGCGGCCGAGATCACGCCCGTGCGTTCGGTCGACCGGATCCCGATCGGCAACGGCAAGCGCGGCCCCGTCGCGGAGAAGCTGCAGAAAATGTTCTTCGGCCTGTTCGACGGCACGACCGAGGATCGCTGGGGCTGGCTCGAGCCGATCGATCCGGGCGCGTCCGGGCGGATCGAGCGGACGCTGGCCGTCTAATCGAAGCGGGCCTCATGGCCCTTTGACCGCGAGCGAGCATGCAACCCAAATCTTTGTTCGAGAAGGTCTGGGACGCGCACATCGTGCGTCCCGAGACCGACGATACACCCGCCGTCCTCTATATCGATCTTCACCTCGTGCACGAAGTCACGAGCCCGCAGGCGTTCGACGAGCTCCGCGCGCGAGGGCTCCGAGTGCGACGTCCGGATCTGACTCTCGCGACGATGGACCACTCGACGCCGACGGTCCCGATCTCGTCGCTCAAGGATCTCGACGTCGTCAGCGAGCCGGCCGCCGCACGTCAGGTTCGGCAGCTCGAGAAGAACTGCGCGGAGTTCGGCATCGAGCTCCGCGGTTTCTTCAGCGGGCAGCGCGGCATCGTGCACGTGATCGGCCCGGAGCTCGGCGCGACGCAGCCCGGCAAGACGATCGTCTGCGGCGACTCGCACACGAGCACCCACGGCGCGTTCGGCGCCCTCGCCTTCGGCATCGGCACGACCGAGGTCGGGCACGTCCTCGCGACGCAGTGCCTGCTGCAGCGCAAGCCCAAGTCGCTCGCGATCACCCTGAACGGGCGGCTGCGCAACGGCGTCACCGCGAAGGATTTGATCCTCAAGGTCATCGGCACGATCGGCGTCGGCGGCGGCACCGGTCACGTGATCGAGTATCGCGGCGACGCGGTCTCGGCGCTGTCGATGGAAGAGCGGATGACCGTCTGCAACATGTCGATCGAGGCCGGTGCGCGCGCCGGCATGATCGCGCCGGACGACGTCACGTTCGAGTACATGATAGGCCGGCCGCTCGCGCCGCAGGGCGCGGCCTGGGATCGGGCCGTCGAGCGCTGGCGACGATTGCCGAGCGATCCCGACGCGGTATTCGACCGCGAGGTGACGATCGATGTCTCGGACCTCGCGCCGATGATCACGTTCGGCACGAATCCCGGCATGGTCGTCGAGGTCGACAAGCCGGTGCCGGCGAGCGGCGACGCGGCGTTCCGCAAGGCGCTCGACTACATGCGCGTCGAGCCGGGCAAGCCGCTCCTCGGCATGCCGGTCGACGTCGTCTTCATCGGCTCGTGCACGAACGGCCGGCTGAGCGACATTCGCGCGGCCGCGGAGCTGCTCAAGGGCCGCAAGATCGCGGACCGCGTCCGGCTCATGGTCGTGCCGGGCTCCGACCAGGTGAAGCGCGAGGCGGAGGCCGAGGGTCTCGACGAGATCATCCGCGCGGCCGGCGGGGAGTGGCGCGAGCCGGGCTGCTCGATGTGCCTCGGCATGAACGGCGACACCGTGCCCGCCGGGAAGCTCTCGGTCAGCACGAGCAACCGCAACTTCGAGGGCCGTCAGGGCGCCGGCGCGCGGACGGTCCTCGCGAGCCCGATCACCGCGGCGGCCGCGGCGCTCAAGGGCGCGATCGCCGACCCCCGCGAGTTGCTCGGCTGACGGCGGCGAGGAGCGCAACGATGGAACCGATCCGAACGATCCGCTCGAAGACGGCCGTGCTGCCGTTCGAGGACATCGACACCGACCAGATCATCCCTGCCCGCTTCCTCACGACGACGACGAAGGAAGGTCTCGGGCGCAATCTCTTCGCCGACTGGCGCTACGACGCGGACGGCACGCCGAAACCGGATTTCGTGCTGAACCGCCCCGAGGCGCAAGGCGCGACGATCCTCGTCGCCGGCCGCAACTTCGGCTGCGGCTCGTCGCGCGAGCACGCGCCGTGGGCGCTCGTCGACTACGGCTTCCGCGCCGTCATCAGCTCGGAGTTCGCGGATATCTTCCGCAACAACGCGCTGAAGAATGGCCTCGTGCCCGTGACCGTCGACGCCGACACGCATCGCTGGCTGCTCGAGAACGAAGGCGCGGAGGTCACGGTCGATCTCGAGAGCACGACCGTGGAGCTGCCGAACGGGCGGCGCGTCGCGTTCCCGATCGAGCGGTTCTCGCGCTACTGCCTGATGAACGGGCTCGATCAGCTCGGCTTCCTGCTCGAGCAGCGCGACGCGATCGCGGAATACGAACGGAGGGTGCAGGCGTGAGCGCGCGCATCGTCTCGCTGCCCGGCGACGGCGTCGGGCCCGAGGTCACGGCTGCGGCCATCGACGTGCTCCGCGCCGCCGCGGCGAAGGTCGGTCTCGACGTCGACGTGCACGAAGCGCTGATCGGCGGCGCCGCCTACGACGCGACCGGCTCGCCGTTGCCGGACGAGACGCTCGACGCGTGCCGCGCGGCCGACGCCGTGCTGCTCGGCGCCGTCGGCGGACCGAAATGGGCGGACGTCCCGGTCGACCGGCGGCCGGAGGCAGGCCTGCTCGGCCTGCGCAAGTCGCTCGGGCTCTTCGCGAACCTGCGTCCGGTGCGGACGTTTGGCTGCCTCGCCGACGCATCGCCGCTCAAGCCCGCGAAGCTCGAGAACGTCGACATCATGGTCGTCCGCGAGCTGACCGGCGGCATCTACTTCGGCAAGCGCGCGCGGACGGCGACGTCGGCGTTCGACACGTGCGAGTACACGGTCGACGAGATCGAGCGCGTGCTGCGCGTCGCCGGGCGCCTCGCCCGAAGCCGCCGCGGCAAGGTCACGTCGGTCGACAAGGCGAACGTGCTCGACACTTCGAGGCTGTGGCGCGAGACCGCAACGCGGCTCTTCGCGGAGGAGTTTCCGGACCTCGAGGTCGAGCACCTGCTCGTCGACGCGGCGGCGATGCACCTCTTGAGCCGGCCCGCGGATTTCGACGTGATGGTCACCGAGAACATGTTCGGCGACATCCTGACCGACGAGGCCTCGATGCTCGCGGGATCGATGGGCCTTCTGCCGTCGGCGTCGCTCGGCGAGGGCACTCGAGGCCTGTACGAGCCGATCCACGGGTCGGCGCCCGACATCGCGGGGCGCGGCATCGCGAACCCGTGCGGCGCGATCCTGAGCGTCGCGATGCTGCTGCGCCACTCGCTCGGGCAGGAGGATGCTGCCACGGCGATCGAGCGCGCCGTCACGGCGTGTCTCGAGGCCGGAGTACGCACGCGCGACATCGCCGCAGGGCAAGACGCGGTCTCGACGCAGGAGTTCGGCGCGGCAGTCGTCGCTCGGTTGGGCTAGCTGGGCCGAGCGCCCCGCCCGACGGTGTCTATCCGCCCCTGAGCGCCTGCATCGGATCGATTCGCGGCACCAGAACGCTTTCCGCGACGAGCATCCGGGGGGATGCTCGTGCGCAGCGTGATCACGGCAACCTCCGGGCCGGGACTCCGAAAGGCTATCATTTCCGCCCCTGTTCTCTCGCTCCGTCGCCGCCGTTGCTCGCCGTCCGCGAGCTGTGTTAATGTAACAGCACGTTATTACACTGGAACGCCCCTCCCGTACTGGCGCAGTCGATGAAGAACCACCGGCACGTGAGTCCGCGCGCTGCGGCGCGAGCGGAGTCGAGTCTTTTTCGCGCGATCCTGAGCCTCGAGACCGAGAGCGAGTGCCGCAAGTTTTTCAACGACCTCTGCACGCCCGCGGAGCTCGAGGCGCTCGTCGATCGCTGGCGGGTCGTCGGGTATCTGGAGGAAGGGCTGCCCTATCGCAGGATACACGAGCTGACCGGCGTGTCCGTGACGACGATCGGGCGCGTCGCGCGCTTCTTGACCAACGGCAACGGCGGCTATCGAACGGCGCTCGAGCGCCTCGCCGCGGAGTCGGATCGGAACCGACGGAGACGGGAACATGCAGAATAGCCAAGACGCACGGATCAAGATCGCGGTGCAGAAATCCGGGCGTCTGACCGAGCATTCGCTCGAGCTGCTCGTGCGCTGTGGCTTCCGCTACTCGCGCGGCAAAGACCAGCTGATCTGCTACGGCGAGAACATGCCGGTCGACGTGCTGCTCGTTCGCGACGACGACATACCCGGGCTCGTCCAGGAGAACATCTGCGACCTCGGCATCGTCGGCCTCAACATCATCGAGGAGCGGCGGCTCGAGTTCCTCGAGCGCGGCGAGACCGAGCTCTTCGAGCTGGTCAGCCCGCTCGACTTCGGGCAGTGCCGGCTCTCCTTCGGCGTGCCGGAAGGCATGCCGTTCGAAGGGCCCGAGTCCCTGCGCGGCATGCGCATCGCGACCACGTATCCGCGGATCGTCAGGGACTACCTGCGCCGCAACGGCATCGAAGCGAAGGTCGTCGAGTTCTCGGGCGCCGTCGAGATCGCGCCGAGCCTCGGCAAGGCGGACCTGATCTGCGATCTCGTCTCGAGCGGCGCGACGCTTCGCGCGCACCAGATGACCGAAGCGCTGACGATCCTCGAGAGCCGCGCGGCGCTGATCAGAACGCCGGTGCCGATCTCGCCCGAGAAGGCGGCGTGGATGAAGCGGCTTTTGATGCGCATCGAGGGCGTGCTGCAGGTGCGGGAGAGCAAGTACATCATGCTGCACGCGCCCCGCTCGGCGCTGAAGGAGATCACGGCGCTGCTGCCGGGCAGCGAGGCGCCGACGATCATGCCGCTCGAGGGCCGCGACGACAAAGTGGCCGTCCACGCCGTCTGCCGCGAGAACGTGTTCTGGGAAACGCTCGAGCAGCTGAAGGAGGCCGGAGCGAGCTCGATGCTCGTGCTGCCGGTCGAGAAGATGCTCTCGTAATCGGCGGTATCCGATGAAGCAATACGAATGGAACGCGCTCGGCGAAGGAGAGCGGCAAGCGCTGCTCCGCCGCCCGGCGCTCGCCGGCGACGAGGCGCTCAAGGCACGCGTCGCCGAGATCATCGCCGAGGTGCGCCGCGACGGCGATGCGGCGCTGCGCCGTCTGACGCGCGAGATCGATCGGATCGAGATCGGCGCGCTCGAGGTCGGCGACGACGAGTTCGACGAAGCGGAGCGCTCGCTGACGGCGTCGCAGCGCGACGCGATCCGCACAGCGGCGCGCAACATCGAGACGTTCCATCGCGCGCAGCTGCCGAGCGATCTCGTCGTCGACACCGCGCCGGGCGTGCGCTGCGAGCGTCTCTCGCGGCCGATTCGGCGCGTCGGGCTCTACGTGCCTGCCGGCACCGCGCCGCTGCCGTCGACCGCGCTGATGCTCGGCATACCGGCGCGGCTCGCGGGCTGCGAGACGCGCATCCTGTGCAGCCCGCCGCAGCGCGACGGCCGCGTCGATCCGGCCGTGCTCTTCGCCGCGCGCGTCGCGGGCGTCGATCGTGTGTTCCGGATCGGCGGCGCGCAGGCGATCGCCGCGATGGCGTACGGCACGGAAAGCGTGCCGAAGGTCTACAAGATCTTCGGGCCGGGCAACACTTGGGTCACGGCCGCGAAAGCGCTCGTCGATGCGGATCCCGAAGGCGCCGCGCGCGATTTCCCGGCGGGGCCTTCCGAGGTGCTCGTGATCGCGGACGACACCGCGAGCCCTGCGTTCGTCGCGTCGGACCTCTTGTCGCAGGCCGAGCACGGTGCGGACTCGCAGGTGATCCTGATCACGACGAGCAAGCGGCTCGCGGCTGCCGTCGCGGCAGAGGTCGACGCGCAGAAGGCGAAGCTGTCGCGCCGCGAGACCGTCGACGGCGCCCTCGCCCACTCGTCGATCATCGTCGTCGACGATCTCGCTACGGCTGTCGCGATCTCGAACGCGTACGCGCCGGAGCATCTGATCCTGCAGGTCGAGCAGCCCCGCGAGCTGCTCGCCGCGGTCGAGGCCGCCGGCTCGGTCTTCCTTGGCCCGTGGTCACCCGAATCGATCGGCGATTACTGCAGCGGCACGAATCACGTGCTGCCGACGTACGGCTACGCACGACGCAGCTCGAGCCTCGGCGTCGGTGACTTCCTGCGCTCGATGACGGTGCAGGAGCTCTCGGCCGACGGCCTCCGCACCATCGGCCCGATCGCGGAGACGCTCGCCGAGCTCGAAGGGCTCGACGCGCACGCACGCGCCGTCACGACGCGGCTCGACGTCCTCGGGAGGGACGCGCGATGAGCGTTCTCGACCTCGCGCGCCCCGATCTGCGCGCCCTCGCGCCCTACGTGCCCGGCGCATGGGAGCCGGGCATGATTCGCCTCAACGCGAACGAGTCGCCGTGGCGCGCGCCGGGCGACAAAACCGAGCGCGGGCTCAACGTCTACCCGCCGCCGCGGCCGTTCGCGCTGCGCGACCGCCTCGCGCAGCACTACGGCGCGAAGCCCGACGAGATGCTCGTCACGCGCGGCAGCAGCGAAGCGATCGACGTGCTGATTCGCGGCTTCTGCCGCGCCGGGCAGGACAGCATCCTGATCTGCCCGCCGACGTTCGACATGTACCGCGTCTACGCGACGATCCAGGCGGCCGGCATCGTCCGCGTGCCGCTCAAGCGCGGCGCGGAGCGCTTTACGTTCGACACGGCGGCCGTGCTCGACGCGATCGGCGAAGGCGTGAAGATCGTGTTCCTCTGCACGCCGAACAATCCGACTGGCCAGTCGATCCCGCGCGCGGACATCGAGGCCGTCTGCGAAGCGGCGGCCGGCCGCGCGCTCGTCGTGATCGACGAGGCGTATCACGAGTTCGCGGACACGAGCTATCTCGATCTCCGCGAGCGCTACGAGCACGTCGTGCTGCTCCGCACGCTGTCGAAGTTCGTGTCGCTCGCGGGCGTGCGCTGCGGCGCACTGATCGCGGCGCGCGAGGTCATCGACTATCTCGGCAACGTGCTGCCGCCCTACACGTTCCCGACGCCTTCCATCGAGCACGTGCTCGCCGCGCTGACGGAAGACTCGCTGCGCGTCTCGAGCGCGCGCGTCGCGGTTCTGAAACGCGAACGCGAGCGCGTCGCCCAAGCGCTCCGCGACGTGCCGGAGGTGCTCGAGGTCTTCCCGAGCGACGCGAACTTCCTCCTCGTCCGCGCGCGCGACGGGCAGCGCTTTCGCACCGCCGCGTATCGCGCCGGCATCCTCGTCCGCATGTTCGCCGACGAAACGCTCGCGGACTGCGTGAGGATCACGATCGGTCGCCCCGAGGACAATGACCGGCTGCTCGCCGCGATCGGCCGGATGGAGCGCTTCGATGATGCGTAAGGTGCTGTTCGTAGGCCGCGAAGGCACGCTGATCGAGGAGCCGGCGGACGGCCGCGTGGATGCGCCCGAGAAGGTGATGCTGATGCCGGGCGTGATCCCCGCGCTCGTGCGGCTCCAGCAGGCGGGCTACGAGCTCGTCGTCGTGACGAACCAGCCGGGCCTCGGCAGCGAGAGCTTCAGGCGTCCGGAGTTCGAGCGGGCCGAGGCCTATCTGCGCGCGCTCTTCGCGTCGCAGGGCATCTCGTTCGCGGCGACGTTGATCTGCCCGCATACGCCCGACGAGCGCTGCGGCTGCCGAGCGCCGGGCGTCGGGCTCGTCCGCGAGTTCCTCGCGGCGGACGTTCTCGACCGGGAGCGCTCCGCCGTCGTCGGCAAAGGGCCGGAGGACCTCGAGCTCGCGGCGAACATCGGCATCGCGGGTTACGTCGTCGCGAAGAACGGCGGGCCCGACGAGACGTGGGCCCACGTCGTGCATATGCTGCTCGACCGGCCGCGGACCGCGGTCGTGAAGCGCAAGACGCGCGAAACGGACGTCCGCATCGAGGTCGATCTCGACCGCGAGGCGGAGCCGGTCGCGCGGACCGGCATCGGCTTCTTCGATCACATGCTCGAGCAGATCGGCAAGCACGGCGGGTTCGCGCTCGAGGTCGAATGCCGCGGCGACCTCGACGTCGACGAGCACCATACGGTCGAGGACGTCGCGCTCGCGCTCGGCGAGGCGCTCAAGCGCGCGCTCGGCGATAAGCGCGGCATCGGACGCTACGGCTTCCTGCTGCCGATGGACGAGGCGTCCGCCGAGATCGCGATCGACCTCGGCGGCCGGCCGTACCTCGTGTTCGAAGGGACGTTCCCGCGCGAGCGCGTCGGCGAGCTGCCGACGGAGCTCGTGCCGCATTTCTTCCGCTCGCTCGCGGAGTCGCTCGGCGCGAACGTGCACGTGCGGCTTCGCGGCGAGAACACGCACCACATGGTCGAGGCGGCGTTCAAGGGCGTCGCGCGCG
>CAZKNH010000117.1:0-12872 GCA_964553875.1 uncultured Gammaproteobacteria bacterium
ACACACCGTCCTTCGTGACGGTCGGGGCGCCGAAGCTCTTCTCGAGCACGACGTTGCGACCCTTCGGGCCGAGCGTGACTTTGACGGCGTTCGCGAGGACGTTCACGCCGCGGAACATCCGCTGGCGGGCCTCGTCGGAAAATCGAACTTCTTTAGGAGTCGCCATGAATCAGTCTCCGTTCCTTGAGTTCGCGCGAAAACGCGCGTGAGTGAATGCGAGTCGACGCGAGGTTTCGCGTCAGCCCTCAATGACGGCCATCACGTCGTCTTCGCGCATGACGAGGAGCTCCTCCCCGTCGACCTTGACCTCGGTGCCTGCGTACTTGCCGAACAGGACCTTGTCGCCTTCCTTCAGCTCGAGCTTTCGGACCTCGCCGTTGTCGAGGATCTTGCCCTTGCCCACAGCGACGACCTCGCCGCGGATCGGCTTCTCGGCGGCGGTGTCGGGAATGACGATCCCGCCCGGCGACGTGCGCTCTTCCTCTGTCCTTTTGATGACGACTCGATCGTGCAAAGGACGCAGCTTCATGGGGTATCTCCCTTCAGGACTTGTAGGACTTGGAACGAAAAGGAATTTGGCCGGCCCGATACGGTCGTTAGCACTCGGCCGTGACGAGTGCTAATCATAGGTTCGGTCGGACAGAATTCAAGGGCGGCGAACCCGTACATAGCGGGCGGGCGCCGCGAAAGCTATGCTCAAGTGACCCGACGGATCCGACCGCGACGGCGATCGAGATCCACTCGGGACATTGTCCTGGTGTGGGGCTCGCCGAACAAGGTGCCGATGGAAAAAGTTTCGGAGGCGACGGCTACGTCCGGGGCGTCAGGCGTGGCGCCCGGGGCCGCGTTGCTCGTTCTGACGACCTGCGGCAGCGCCGCCGATGCGGAGCGGATCGCGTCGGCGCTCGTCGAGCGCCGCCTCGCAGCCTGCGTGAACGCGCTCGGCGGGGTCACGTCGACCTACCGGTGGCAGGGCCGCGTCGTCCGGGAGCAGGAGCACCTGCTCGTGATCAAGACGACGGGCGAACGGTACGAGGACGTCGAAGCTGCGATCCGCGAGCTTTCCGGGTACGAACTCCCGGAGGTCGTCGCGGTCCGAGTCGACGGCGGGCTCGCCCCGTATCTCGACTGGCTCGCGGAGTCGGTCGCGAAAGGTTCGGAATGATATGCGAAGACTAGGCTCGATCCTGATCGCTGCCGCGCTCGCCGCGCCGTGGCTCGTCGCGTGCAGCCCGGACGCGGCCGATCCGCGGCCTGCCGCGCCGGCCTCGAGCGGCACGTCCAGTGCGCAGGAAGTGCTCCGGCCGGAGCGCGCCTACCCGTATCGGATCACCGCCGACGGCGAGCGGCTCTCGATCCGCTTCGACGTGGTCGACGGCTACTACCTGTACCGCGAGCAGTTCGGGTTCCAGTCGGAAACGCCGGGGGTGCGCCTCGGGACCCCGGTCTACCCGCAAGGCCTGATCCATACCGACGAGTACTTCGGCGAGCAGGAAATCTACCGCGGCACGTTCACGATCGAGCTCCCGTACACCCGCTCCGCCGACGTCGACGCCGTCGAGCTCGCGATGGACCTCAGGGGCTGTGCGGACATCGGGCTCTGCTACCCGCCGCAAACGTGGACGAGCCGCGTCGAGCTGCCGCCGGCCGCAGGCATTCCCGCATCGGCCGCGCGCGGCGCGTCGCCGTTCATCCCGTCTTCCGAGGATCTCCTGCCGGTCGACGAGGCGTTCGTGATGAACGCGCGTTTCGACGGACCGAACCTGCTGACCGTCGGCTGGCAAATCGAGCCGGGCCATTACCTCTACCGTGACAAGCTCGAGGTCGAGGCCGTCGGCGACATCGACCTCGCGGCGGCGGAATGGCCCGAAGGCGTCCCGCACTACGACGACAACTTCGGCGACGTCCGCGTGTTCTACGACTACGTCGAGACGTCGATCCCGTTCGCGCGTCCGTCCCCGGACGAGATCCCGGTCGAGATCCGGGGGCGCTTCCAGGGCTGCCGCGAGAACAGCATCTGCTATCCGCCGTCCGAGCAGACGATGGCGCTCGTGCTGCCGGCGGTAAGCGCTTTCGCCGCCTCCCCGGCGCCTCCGCCGCCGGCCGCGACGGCCGCCTCCGCGGGCGCCGCGCCGGTCTCCGAGCAGGCCCGCCTCGCCGCGATCATCCTGTCCGACTCGTGGCTCGTCGTCGGCGCGACGTTCTTCGGTCTCGGGCTTCTCCTCGCGTTCACGCCGTGCGTGCTGCCGATGGTGCCGATCCTGTCCGGCATCATCGCGGGGCATGGCGCACAGGTGTCGACGGGCCGCGCGTTCGCGCTGTCGTTGTCGTATGTGCTCGGCATGGCCGTCACGTACACGGCCGCCGGCGCGCTCGCGGCGCTCGCCGGCGGGCAGGTCCAGGCGGTGTTCCAGAAGCCGTGGATCCTGACGCTCTTCGCGGGGCTCTTCGTGCTGCTCGCGCTGTCGATGTTCGGCGTCTTCACGCTGCAGATGCCGGCGGCCGTGCAGACCCGCATCGCCGACCTCGCGAATCGCCAGAAGGCCGGCACGTTCGCGGGCACCGCCGTGATGGGCGCGCTGTCCGCGCTGATCGTGACGACGTGCGTCGCGCCGCCGCTCGTCGCCGCGCTCGCGGTGATCGGGCAGAGCGGCGACGTCGTCCGGGGCGCCGGCGCGCTCTTCGCGCTAAGCCTCGGCATGGGGGCACCGCTCCTCGTCGTCGGCACGTCCGCCGGGAAGCTCTTGCCGAAGGCGGGGCCGTGGATGAACACGGTCAAGGCCGCTTTCGGCGTGATGCTGCTCGGGCTCGCGATCTGGATGATGGAGCGCGTGCTGCCCGGGAGCCTCGTGCTCGCGCTGTGGGCGCTGCTCGTGTTCCTGACCGGCGTGTTCCTCGGTGCGTTCGAGCCGCTCCCGCCGGAGCCGACCCCGACCAGGCGCCTCGCGAAGGGAATCGGCGTGCTCGCCTGCCTGTACGGCGCGCTCCTTCTGATCGGTGCGACGCTCGGCGGCGAGGATCCGCTCCGCCCGATCCCGCGCGCGGCGCTCGGCGGCGCGGCCGCCCGGCCGGCCGAGACACGCCTCGCGTTTCAGCCGATCGAGACGATCCAGGAGCTCGAGGAGGCGCTCGCCGCCGCGCGCGCAGCCGGGCGGCCGGTCATGGTCGACTTCACGGCCGACTGGTGCGTGTCGTGCCAGGAAATGGAGAAGTACACGTTCCCGAACCCGGCGGTCGTCGCCGCGCTCGAGCCGTTCGTGCTGCTCAAGATCGACATCACCGAGAACAACGCCGACGACAAGGCGTTGCTCCAGCACTTCGGCAGCTTCGGCGCGCCGACGATCGCGTTTTTCGATCGCCTCGGCCGGCCGCTCGACGAGTTCGAGCTCGTGAGGTACGTGCCGGCCGACGAGTTCGCGGCCCACGTGTCACGCGTCGCCGCGATGTAGCCGGCGGCCGGCCCCGGCTCCCTGGAATCGGCTCTTCCGCCGATTCCTCTTCAAATTCGACGCGAATCGGTGCACGATGGGCGCACATATGGGCAGAGCTGCGAAACCGACCCTGATCACTCTCGTGCTGAGCGCGGCCGCCGTGCTCGGCTACCTCGCTTACCGGTTCACGCTCGACCGCGCACCGACCAGCGCCCCGCCGGTCGTGGAGGCGGCACCGCGCGCGCTACCCGACGAGCTGCCCGAGTTCTCCCTCGCGAACCTCGACGGCGAGCTGCAATCGATCCGAGACTGGTCCGGCCGCCCGCTTCTCATCAACTTCTGGGCGACCTGGTGTGCGCCGTGCCGGAAGGAAATTCCGATGCTGCTCGAGTTCCAGGACTCGAATCCCGGCCTGACCGTCGTCGGCATCGCCGTGAACACGCTCGACGAGGCCCGGCCGTTCGTCGACGAGATGGGCATCGACTATCCGATCCTCGTCGGCCGTAACGAGGCTTTCACCGCCGCTGCAAGCTTCGGCGTCGAGTTCTACGCGCTGCCGTTCACGATCTTCACGGACGGCGCCGGGCGCACGCTCGGCGTGCGCACCGGCGAGCTTCATCAGGAGCAACTCGATCATTTCGCGGCCGTGCTGGCCGATCTCGAAGCCGGACTGATCTCCGTCGACGCGGCCCGCGCCCGCATCGCGGCCGTGATGTAGGCGCCATCTCGCGAAAAAACGCCGCCAAATTCGCCGAAAACGAGTAAACTTGCCCGTTATTTGGCGGAACGACGCCGATGGCGCGATTGCTGCTATTGAACGGTCCCAATCTCGGCCTGCTCGGCACGCGGGAGCCGGAGCTCTATGGACGGACGACGCTCGCCGACATCGAGGCGCGGCTCAAGAGCCTCGCGCAGGCGGCCGGGCACTCGCTCGACGCGTACCAGAGCGATGCGGAGCACGAGCTGATCCGGCGCATTCACGCGGCGCGCGACGAGCAGGTCGAATTCATCCTGTTCAATCCGGCGGCGTTCACGCACACGAGCGTGGCGCTTCGCGACGCGCTGCTCGCGGTCCGGATCCCGTTCATCGAGCTGCACCTGTCGAACGTCGCGGCGCGGGAGCCGTTTCGCAGGACCTCGTACTTCTCCGATATCGCCGTGGGCGTGATCGCCGGATTCGGCGTCGTGAGCTACGAGCTCGCGCTGACCGCCGCCGATCGGTACCTGTCTCGAAAGGAGACGTAGTGGATATACGCAAGGTCAAGAAGCTGATCGAGCTGCTCGAGGAATCCGGCATCTCCGAGATCGAGATCTCCGAGGGCGAGGAATCGGTGCGGATCAGCCGCTATCCGAGCCCGGGCATGATGAGCTTTGCGCCCCCGCAGCACTATTACGTGCCGCAGCCGCCGCCGCAGCCCGAGCAGCAGAAGAGCGAGGCGCCCGCCGAGCCGCCGCCGAAGGGCCACACGGTTACCTCGCCGATGGTCGGCACCTTCTACGCGGCACCGAGCCCCGGCGCGAAGCCGTTCGTCGAGATCGGCTCTCGGGTCCAGGTCGGCGATACGCTCTGCATCATCGAAGCGATGAAAATGATGAACCAGATCGAAGCCGAGGTCGCCGGCAAGGTCGTCAGCATCCTCGTCGAGAACGGCGATCCGGTCGAGTTCGGCCAGGCGCTCTTCGTGATCGAAGAAGCCTGAAGCGCACTCTCACTGCAATGATCCTCGTGACATTCCTGCCCTACGCGGCGCCCGCCGCGCGACGCGCGTCCCGACGCGCCGACGCGGGCGCCCGCCGCATAGCGGCTTACGCGCCATGACGCAAAGCGGAAGCGGCCCAGTGCTCGAGAAGGTCCTGATCGCGAACCGCGGCGAGATCGCGCTGCGGATCTACCGCGCGTGCCGGGAGCTCGGCATCAAGACCGTCGCCGTCCACTCGACGGCCGACACGTCGCTGAAGCACGTGCTCCTCGCCGACGAGACGGTTTGCATCGGCCCACCGCCGTCGCAGCAAAGCTACCTGAACATGCCGGCGATCATCGCCGCGGCCGAGGTCACCGACTCCGTCGCGATTCACCCGGGCTACGGCTTCCTCGCCGAGAACGCGGACTTCGCGGAACGCGTCGAGGAAAGCGGCTTCGTATTCATCGGCCCGCGCCCCGAGACGATCCGGCTGATGGGCGACAAGGTGTCGGCGATCCGCGCGATGCGCGAGGCCGGTGTGCCGTGCGTGCCGGGCTCCGACGGGCCGCTCGGCGACAACGCCGAGCAGAACATGCGCCTCGCGCGCTCGCTCGGCTACCCCGTGATCATCAAGGCCGCGGGCGGCGGCGGCGGACGCGGCATGCGCGTCGTGCACAGCGAGGCCGCGTTGCTGAATGCGATATCGATCACGCGCAACGAGGCGCGCTCCGCGTTCGGCAACGATCAGGTCTACATGGAGAAGTTTCTCGATCACCCGCGGCACATCGAGTTCCAGGTGCTCGCGGACGGCAAAGGCAACGCCGTGCACCTCGGCGAGCGGGACTGCTCGATGCAGCGCCGCCATCAGAAGGTGATCGAGGAAGCCCCCGCGCCCGGCATCACGCCCGAGCAGCGCGAGCGCATGGGCATGCTCTGCGTCGAGGCGTGCAAGCGAATCGGGTATCGCGGCGCCGGCACGTTCGAGTTCCTGTATCAGGACGGCGAGTTCTACTTCATAGAGATGAACACGCGCGTCCAGGTCGAGCATCCGGTCACCGAGATGGTCACCGGCATCGACATCGTGAAGGCGCAGCTCCTGATCGCCGCGGGCGAGCCGCTGCCGTTCAAGCAGAAAGACATCGAATGGCGGGGTCACGCGATCGAGTGCCGCATCAACGCGGAGGATCCGAAGACCTTCATGCCCTCGCCCGGCACGGTGACGCTGTGGCATCCGCCCGGCGGGCCGGGCATTCGCGTCGACAGCCACCTCTATAGCGGCTACGCGGTCCCGCCCCACTACGACTCGCTGATCGCGAAGATCATCGCGCACGGCGAGAATCGAGCCTCCGCGATCGCGCGGATGACGACCGCGCTGAACGAGGTCGTCGTGGACGGAATCCGCACGAACATCCCGCTGCACGAGGAGATCTTTCAGCACACGGCATTCAAGGCGGGCGGAACCGACATCCACTACCTGGAAAAGCGTCTCGGTCTGAAGTGAAGCCGTGGCCTGGCAGCAGCTGATCGCGCGCGTTCCTCGGGATCGGGTCGCAGAGATCGAAGGCCTGCTCGAGCTCGCTGGGGCCGCGTCGATCGCGCTGGAGGATGCGACGGACACGCCGCTGTTCGAGCCGCTGCCGGGAGAGGCGCCGCTTTGGCCCGAAGTCTCGGTCAAGGCGCTGTTCGGCGACGACGTCGACCTCGACCGCGTGCGCGGGATTCTGCGGGATGCGACCGGAAACGACGTGCGCATCGAGCCGCTTGCGCCCCCCGCCGAGCCTCCCCGCTTCCCGCCGCTCAAGTTCGGGAACCGGCTCTGGGTCGTCTCCGCCGACGACGCGGTGCCCGACGACGGCGCAGCGGTCGTGCGCTTACACCGAGGCTTCGCTTTCGGGACCGGGGAGCATCCGACGACGTCGCTTTGCGTCGACTGGATCGCCTCCTCGCTCGAGCCGTACACGGTCGTGCTCGACTACGGCTGCGGATCCGGCATTCTCGCGCTCGCGGCGCTCGAGCTCGGTGCCGTCCGCGCATTCGCGATCGACAACGACCCGCAGGCCGTCGCCGCGGCGAAGGCCAACGCGGCCCTGAACGGCCTCGAAGGTCGGATCTCGGTCGGTCCGCCCGACGAGATGCCCGCGGTTCGCTTCGACGTGATCTTCGCGAACATCCTCGTCCGCCCGCTGATCGAGCTGTCCGCGCTGTTCCACGAGCGGCTCGTGACCGGCGGGCGCGCGATCCTGAGCGGTGTGCTCGTCGAGCAACGGGCCGAGCTCGAGCAGGCCTATGCTGCCGCCGGCTTCGAGATCGAAGGAGGCGCGGAGCGCGGCGGCTGGGTCCGGCTCGACGTGAGAAAACGCGCGACGGACTGAGCGTCGCAAACGCGACGCGCTCCCCGCCGCGGGCCGCATTTCACTATAGAATGCGCCGGGACTCGATGCCCGGAAACTGCGATGCTATTCACGCGCTGTCCGGATTGCGAGACGACCTTCCGCATCACTGCCGACGCCCTGCGCAAGGCGAACGGACAGGTGCGGTGCGGCCGATGCGCCCGGGTGTTCAACGCCTACAACGAGCTGCGGCGGCGCGCGCGACGGAAGGTCGCCGCGATGCGCGAAGAAGCGGTCGCGGCGGGGGCGGCGACGCTCGCGAACGGGGAGCGCGCCGCTCACGTCGCGAACGCGGAGAACATCGAGCACCTCGCGAATGCGGAGAACGCAACGCACCTCGGGAATGCGGAGAACGCGGCTCACGTCGCGAACGCGGAGCGCCTCTCGAGCGCAACGAGCCCCGCGCAGAGCGCAAACCCAACGAGCGGCCCGCAGAGCACGAGCGCAACGAGCGGCCCGCAGAGCGCGGACGTAGCGAGCGCCGCGCAGGCCGCGCACGCCGAGGCGGCGCCACGAGGCGTGCACGCGTCAGGCACACCGCGAATCGCGCCCGCCCCCGACGGCACCGCAAGCCGTGCCGCCGCGTGGGAGGCCGACGCACGCCCGCCGAGCGGCGCAAGCGGCGCGAGGAAGCCTTCCGCCGATGACACGGCAGCGCGCACGGCAACCGTCGTCGACGTGCCCGCTCGCACGAGAAGCCCGTCGAAGAAGGTCGGGCAAAAGGCGAAAGCTGCGAAGGGCGAGAAAGACCTCGCGATCGGTGATATTTCACTTGCGAGCGTGATTGCGGAGCTCGCGGCGAGCGCGGCACCCGAGGATGCGGACACTCCCGCCGGCGCGAGCCGCGGCGTGCCGGACAAGGCATTGCCGTCGGGCACGCTGCTCGAGAAGAACGGGCTCGCGAGCATGGCGGACGCGGTACCGACCCGTAGCGACGCGCAGAGCCCGCCTGCCCCATCGTGGGCCATCGTCGATGACGCCGCATCCAGACGCGCACCGTCCAGGGCGTGGGCGATCGGCTCGATCGCGGCCGCCGTCCTGCTCGCGCTGCAGCTCGTGCATCACTATCGCAACGAGCTTGCGGTGCTCGCCGTCGTCGGTCCCGCCGTTCGGCACGCGTACGCGCTGCTCGGCGCGGAGATCGCGCCGAATTGGGATCTCGATCAGTACGAGATCGTCGTGGACTGGGACGCGGTGACGCAACCGGGCGACACCGAGGACAACCGGCTCACGATCGCAGCGCGCATTCGCAACAAAGGCCCGAGCCCCGTCCCGCTTCCGCACGTCCAAGTGCAAATCAAGGATCGGTGGGAAAGCACGCTCGGCAGCCGCGTTTTCACACCCGCGCAGTATCTGCCGCCCGGAGCCGCTGTCGATCGCGCAATGATCGCGGGACAGATCGCGCTCGCCAAGCTCGCGATCCTAGATCCCGGACCACAGGCCTACGGATTCGAGCTCGACGTGTGCGTCGACGCGAAAGGCGGAGCACTGCGCTGCGCAGCGGACGAAGTCTTTCGCTGAACACATCGCCGCTTCCGATGCAAGGATGCGTGTCGCACTCCGGACGCAACGTCTCACCGCGCATCACTGTCGGGAACGTGACCGATAGAACGCTTCGGTATGACTGCGCGCGCCGCTTTCCATGCTATGATTCGGCGCCCTGAGTCGGTAGTTCTTGCGGCGAAAAACAGGGTTCAGCATCGCCAGTGACCGTGCCTGGAATCCGATCCGGGACGGCGTCCATTTCGCGGGAAATCGGCAAGTTCGATACGACGGTCAGGGGTCGCGTTTCCGTGGGGAGAAACACGTTCCATGGGGAGGGCGTCGTGAAGGCACCGAGCAAAAAGAAGATCACGAAGAAAAAGACGAAGAAGGCGGTCACACCGACGTCACAGGTCAGCGCCCGCATCAAGCCTTTGAGCGCGTTGACGGACGAAGCATTGAAGAGCTATTTCGCAAGCCTGAACGGACACAAACCGGGAGATCTCTATCAGCTCGTCATCGGCGAGGTCGAGAAGCCGCTGCTGAAAGCCGTCATGAGCTACACGAAGGGCAATCAGAGCCGCGCGGCGGAGATTCTCGGCATCAATCGCGGCACGTTGCGCAAGAAGCTGAAGACATACGATCTCGTCGGTGATTGATGGTGCAATGACTGCGCAACGACGCGCTCTGCTCAGTGTTTCCGACAAACAAGGCATCGTCGAATTTGCCCGGTCGCTCCTCGACCTGTCGTTCGAGCTGATTTCGACCGGCGGCACGGCCCGCGCGCTGCGCGACGCGGGCATCCCGGTCACCGACGTCTCCGCGGTCACCGGTTTCCCGGAGATCATGGACGGCCGCGTGAAGACGCTGCACCCGAAGATTCACGGCGGCCTGCTCGCGCGCGCCGGTATCGACGATGCGGTGCTCGTCGAGCACGGCATCACGGCGATCGACCTGCTCGCGGTGAATCTCTATCCGTTCGAGCGCGTCGTAGCGACGCCGGGCGCGTCGACGGCCGACGCGATCGAGAACATCGACGTCGGCGGGCCGGCGATGATCCGCGCAGCGGCGAAGAACCACGAGCGCGTGACCGTCGTCGTCGATCCGGCCGACTATCCGCAGGTGATCGAATCACTGCGTGCCGGCGGGCCGACGCCCGAGCAGAGACGGCGTCTCGCCGCGAAAGCGTTCGGCCACACGTCGCGCTACGACGCCGCGATCAGCCGCTATCTCGCGGGACGAGACACCGCGCAGGAAGTGCTTCCCGCACGGCTCGTGCTCGGCTGGAACAAAGCGCAGGAGCTGCGGTACGGCGAGAACCCGCATCAACGGGCGGCGCTCTACGTCAGCACGACACCGCGCCCCGGCAGCGTCGCGCAAGGACGTCTTCTGCAAGGGAAGCCCCTTTCGTACATCAATCTGCTCGATGCCGACGCGGCGATGCAGTGCGCTACGGCATTCGAGCAGCCGGCATGCGTGATCGTGAAGCATGCGACGCCGTGCGGCGTAGCGATCGGCGCCGACCCGCTCGAGGCGTACCGCGCCGCTTACTCGGCCGATCCCGTTTCCGCGTTCGGCGGCGTCATCGCGTTCAATCGGCCGATCGGTGCCGACGAGGCGAGCGCCGTCGTCGAGCAGCACGTCGACGTCGTCGTCGCGCCGCGCGTCGGGGACGACGCGCGGCAGGTGTTCGCGCGCAAGCCGAACACGCGCGTCCTCGAGACCGGCGAGCGCGCGGGCGGCGAACCCGAGGTCGAGATCCGCTCGATCGACGGCGGCATTCTCGTGCAGCAGAGGGATCGCGGCACGATCGGCCCGGGCGACCTCGAGACGGTCACGAAGCGCGCGCCGACCGAGCAGGAAATCCGCGACATGCTGTTCGCGTGGACCGTCGTGAAGTACGTGAAATCGAACGCGATCGTGTACGCGCGCGACGGCAAGACGCTCGGTATCGGCGGCGGACAAACGAGCCGCGTGATGAGCGCGCAGATCGGGATCACGAAGGCCGGCGAACAGCACTTCTCGCTCGAGGGCGCCGCGATGGCGTCCGACGCATTCTTCCCGTTCCGGGACGGTCTCGACGTCGCCGCCGCGCACGGCGTCTCTGCGGTGATTCAGCCGGGCGGCTCCGTTCGCGACGCCGAGGTCATCCAGGCCGCGGACGAGCACGGCATCGCGATGGTGTTCACGCGGATGCGCCATTTCCGACATTGAGGTGAGCTTGCGATGAAGGTTCTCGTCGTCGGCGCCGGCGGGCGCGAGCACGCGATCGCATGGAAGGCCGCGCAATCGCCGCTCGTCGACGAGGTGCTCGTCGCGCCCGGCAACGCGGGGACCGCGCGAGAGCCGAGGGTCCGGAACGTGCCGGTGCGCGCGGAGGACTTGGAAGGGCTCGTCGATCTCGCGCGGCGCGAGTCGATCGACCTCACGATCGTCGGCCCCGAGCAGCCGCTCGTCGCCGGCATCGTCGACCGCTTCGACGCGGCGAATCTTCGCTGTTTCGGCCCGACGGCGGCCGCGGCGCGCCTCGAGGGTTCGAAGGCTTTCGCGAAGGCGTTCCTCGCGCGCCACGGGATCCCTACCGCGCGCTACGAGACGTTCGACGACCTCGCGGCCGCGCGCGCGTATCTGCGCCGGCAGTCAGCGCCGATCGTCGTGAAGGCGGACGGCCTCGCGGCCGGCAAGGGCGTCGTCGTCGCGAAGACCATCGACGAGGCGGATGAAGCGCTCGCCGCGATGCTCGAAGCGGGCGCATTCGGCTCCGCCGGCCGCACCGTCGTCGTCGAGGAGTATCTTGCCGGCGAGGAAGCGAGCTTCATCGCGATGGTCGACGGCGACCGGATTGTGCCGCTCGCGAGCTCCCAGGATCACAAGGCACGTGACGACGGCGATCGCGGTCCGAACACCGGCGGCATGGGCGCCTATTCGCCTGCCCCGGTCGTCACCGATGCGATGCACGAGCGCATCATGCGTGACGTCATGCGTCCGGCCGTGCGCGGGCTCGCCGCGGACGGCATTCGTTACCGGGGCTTTCTCTACGCGGGGCTCATGATCGGCGACGACGGCGTCCCGCGCGTGCTCGAGTTCAATTGCAGGCTCGGTGATCCCGAGACGCAACCGATCCTCTTCCGGCTCGAAAGCGATCTCGTTCGCCTGTGCCTCGACGCTTTCGACGGCAGGCTCGGCGATGCGCCGATCGACTGGGACCCGCGACCCGCCGTCGGCGTCGTCGTCGCGAGCGCGGGCTACCCGGGCGCGTACGAGAAAGGCAAGCCGATCACCGGGCTCGACGGAGACGATCCGTTAGCGAAGATCTTCCACGCCGGCACGCGCCTCGAAGGAGACACCGTCGTGACCGACGGCGGGCGCGTGCTCTGCGCAGTCGCGCTGGGCGACACGGTCCGTGAGGCGCGGGACCGCGCGTACCGCACCGTCGAGCGGGTGCGCTTCGAGGGCGCGTTCTACCGCAGGGATATCGCTCACCGCGCGATTGCGCGGGAGCAGGCGCGCTAGGGGAACCGCCGGGACCCGCACACTCGAACGCGCGCGGGTCCGACCGAGGCTTCAGCGCTTCATCGCCTCGAAGAACTCGGCGTTCGTCTTCGTGTCCTGAAGCTTGCTCAGCAGGAATTCGATCGCCGCGAGCTCGTCCATCGGGTGCAGCACCTTGCGCAGCACCCACATCTTCTGCAGCTCGTCCGGCGAAACGAGGAGCTCCTCGCGACGCGTACCGGAGCGGTTGATGTTGATCGCGGGGAACACGCGCTTCTCGGCAATGCGGCGATCCAGGTGGATCTCCATGTTGCCGGTGCCCTTGAATTCCTCGTAGATCACGTCGTCCATCTTCGAGCCGGTATCGATCAGCGCCGTCGCGATGATCGTGAGGC
>CAZKNH010000118.1:0-12826 GCA_964553875.1 uncultured Gammaproteobacteria bacterium
AAACGGGCGACACGGATCCCGCGTTCCGCTTCAACAACTACGTGAACCGCTTCCACTGGCGGCATCTCGATCTGATGGACGTGCTGTCTGGCTATCAGACGAGCGCACGGGCGTCGCTCGAGCTCGTCGCGCAGCTTTGCGGACTGCCGGGCAAGCTCGGCATGAGCGGCGACCGGGTGTGGGACGCGTGGCGGCGCGGAGAGCTCGCGAGCATCTGCAATTACTGCGAGACGGATGCATTGAACACGTATCTCATCTATCTGCGCTTCCAGCTCGTCCGCGGCGTCTACGACCGGGCGCGTTACGCCCAGGAGATCGAGCGGCTCGAGACGAAGCTCGAGCAGTCCGGTAAGCCGCATTTGACCGCGTTCCTCGAGGCTTGGCGATCTTCCCGTGGCAGCGATTGAGCGTGCGGAAATCGAGGTTTCGATCGTCGACTTGACGCACGACGGCGACGGCGTCGCCGTCGTCGACGGACGGCGAGTGTTCGTTCCGGGCACGCTGCCCGGCGAGCGTGCGGTGATCGCGCCGCGCCGCAAGCGGCGGCGTTACACCGAGGCCGACCTCGTGCGCGTCGTCGAGCCGTCGCCCGACCGCGTCGAGCCGCCGTGTCCGGTGTTCGGCCGCTGCGGCGGCTGCGCGCTGCAGCATCTCGCGTACGAGGCGCAGGTGCGCTTCAAGCAGAAGGTCGTCGAGGACGCGTTCGCGCGGATCGCGGGCCTCGCGCCCGATACGTGGCTTCCGCCGATCACAGGCCCCGAATGGCACTATCGGCGCCGCGCGCGGCTCGGCGTGAAATACGTCGAAGCGAAGGGCAGGGTGCTCGTCGGCTTCCGCGAGCGAGGCGCGCCGTACATCACGGACATGAGCCGCTGTCCGGTGCTCGTGCATCCGATCGACGCGCTGATCGGCAAGCTCGCCGAGTTGATCGAGCAGTCGCCGCTGAAGCGCCGGCTGCCGCAGATCGAGGTCGCCGTCGGCGACGATGCGGCCGCGATCGTGCTGCGCGTGCTCGATCCGCCGGACGCGGAGGAGCGCCGCCGCTTCGCGGCGTTCGGTGCGGAGCACGGCGTCGACGTGTACCTGCAGCCGGGCGGTCCCGGGACGATCGAGCCGCTCGGCGAGCCGCGTCCGCTCCGATATCGGCTGCCGGACTTCGACGTCACGCTCGTCTTCGCGCCGACCGATTTCATTCAGATCAACGGCGTCGTCAACGCGCAGATGGTCGCCGCGGCAGTCGAGCTCGCGGAGATCCGACCGGACGATCGGATCCTCGATCTCTACTGCGGGCTCGGCAACTTCACGCTGCCGTTCGCGCGACGCGGGGGCGAGCTCCTCGGTGTGGAGGGCGACGCGGGGCTCGTCGCGCGCGCGGTCCGGAACGCTCGGTCGAACGGCATCGAGAACGCGCGCTTCGTCGCGGCGGATCTCGCCGAGCCCGACTGGCCGTTCTACCGGCGCGAGTGGGATATCGTCGTGCTCGACCCGCCGCGTACCGGTGCCGAGGCGCCGGTGCGTCAGCTCGGACGCGCCCGGCCGCGCCGGATCGTCTACGTCTCCTGCCATCCGGCGACGCTCGCGCGCGATGCGAAAATCCTCGCCGACGCGCACGGATATCGATTGCGTGCGGCGCGTGTGCTCGATATGTTCCCGCACACGCATCACGTCGAAGCGATGGCGATGTTCGAGGCAGAGGGGTAGACCGCACGCGAGGAGCGGGCGACCCGACGAGACGGCAGGCTGATGGCGCAGGAGATCGAGCGAAAGTTTCTCGTGGTCGGCGACGCGTGGCGTGCGGAGGCCGTGCGCCGCGCGCGGATGAGCCAGGGTTACATCGCGGGCGCCGACCGCGCGTCCGTCCGCGTGCGGATCACGGGCGACGTCGCGCACCTCAACATCAAGGTCGGCGGCCTCGAGGCCGTGCGGCAGGAGTTCGAGTACCCGATCCCGCTCGAGGACGCCGAAGCGCTGCTCGCGGCCGCGCAGGGCCCGCTGATCGAGAAGACGCGGCACTTCGTGCTGCACGAAGGCTTCGAGTGGGAGATCGACGAGTTCCACGGCGCGAACGAGGGGCTCGTCGTCGCGGAGCTCGAGCTCGAGAGCGAGCATCAGGAGTTCCCGCGGCCCGCATGGATCGGCGCCGAGGTCACGCATCTGCCGCGCTACTACAACGTGAACCTGGTCGCGCGTCCGTACAGCGCATGGGACGCCGCCGAGCGCGACGCATGAGCGTGCGGGTCGAGGTCGATCTGGCGACGCAGAGCCTGACGCTCCTCGAGGACGACCGCGCCGTGCGCGTCTATCGCGTGTCGACGTCCAAATACGGCGCCGGCGAGCAGCGCGGCAGTTACCGCACGCCGCGAGGCCGGCACATCGTGCGCGCGAAGATCGGCGCCGGCGCACCGCTCGGCGCGGTGTTCCGTGCACGGCGTCCGACCGGCGAGATCTGGTCGCCCGAGCTTGCCGCCGCGCAACCGGACCGAGATTTCGTGCTGACGCGTATCCTGTGGCTGTCCGGCACCGAGGTCGGACGCAACCGTCTCGGCGACGTCGACACGATGCGCCGCTACATCTACATTCACGGTGCGCCCGACTCGGAGCCGATGGGCGTTCCGGGCTCGATCGGCTGCATCAGGATGCGCAACGACGAGATCGTCGAGCTGTTCGATCGCGTGCCGGTCGGCACCGTCGTCGATATCTCTTGAGACGCTTGTGCGAGGAGAGCCGCGTGTCTCTGGGTCCGCTGATGATCGATTTGAAGGGCACGTGGATCGATGCCGAAGAACGCGAATGGCTCGAATCGCCGCTCGTCGCCGGCGTGATCCTGTTCAAGCGTAACTTCGTCGACCGCGCGCAGCTCGAGCGCCTCGTCGCGGACATCCACGCGGTCCGCGAGCCGCCGCTGCTCGTCGCGGTCGATCAGGAGGGCGGCCGCGTGCAGCGTTTTCACGAGCCGTTCTTCAGGCTCCCGCCGATGCGCGAGCTCGGGCGGCTCTACGACCGTGAGTCGGCCGCGGGGCTCGAGGCGGCGCGCGCGTTCGGCTGGGTAATGGCCGCGGAGCTTCGCGCCGTCGGCGTCGATCTGTCGTTCGCGCCGGTCGTAGATCTCGACCTGAAGCTCGCGGACGTGATCGGCGACCGCGCGCTGCACCGAAGCGCCGAGGTCACGGCGAAGCTCGCGCGGCGCTTCGTCGCGGGTGCAAACGACGCCGGCATGGCCGCGACTGCGAAGCACTTTCCGTCGCATGCGGGCGTCAGGGCCGATTCGCATACCGAGCTCGCCGTCGATCGCCGCGAGTACGAGGACCTGCTCGACGATCTCGTGCCGTACCGTCGGCTGATCGAGGCGGGGCTCCCGTCCGTGATGGTCGCGCACGTGAGCTTCCCGCGCCTCGATCCGAAGCCCGCGAGCCTGTCGCGGTGGTGGATCGAGTCGCAGCTTCGCGGCGAGCTTGCGTTCGACGGCGCGGTCGTCTCGGACGATCTGTCGATGGCAGGCGCGGCCGTCGGCGGCACGCCGGCCGAGCGCGTTGCGCAGGCGCTCGAAGCGGGCTGCGACATGGTGCTGCTCTGCAACGCCCCGCACGAGGTGCCGCGCGTGCTCGATGCCTTGAAAGGGTACGTGAACCCGGTCGCGCAGGTCCGGTTGATGCGGCTGCGCGGCCGCGGTCGGCTCGATTGGGACGCGCTGCACGCATCGGACGAATGGCGGCGCGCCGTTCAGCTGCTCGAGCCGCTCTGCAAACGTCCCGAGCTCTCGCTGCACGGCTGACGATGGACGCACGGCTCGAAGACGCAATGGCCGCCCGGCGCGACGCGCGCGTGCTGCTCGCGGCGGACGAGGTCGCGGCGGTCTACGACCGAATGGCTCTCGCGATCACGAAGGCCGTCGCGGAGCGGAATCCGGTCGTGCTCGCCGTGATGCACGGCGGCGTGTTCACGGCGGTCGAGCTCTGCAAGCGCTTCGACTTCCCGTACGAGTTCGGATACGTGCACGCGACGCGCTACGCGGGCGGGCTCACGGGCGGCGCGCTCGACTGGCACGTCGAGCCGCCTCCGTGGCTCGAGGGGCGCACGGTCATCGTCGTCGACGACATCCTCGACGAGGGGCTGACGCTCGCGGCGCTCGAGCGTGCGCTCCGGGATCGGCACGTCGCCGCGCTCTACAAGGCCGTATTCGCCGTGAAGACTCTGCGGCGGCCGGTCGAGCGTCCGACCGTCGATTGGGCGGGGACCGAGGTGCCCGACGTCTACGTGTTCGGCTGCGGCATGGACTATCGGGGCTACTGGCGCGGCGTGCCCGAGCTTCTCGCCGTTGCGCCGCGGAACGACGCACGATGAGCAAGCTCGGTTTGATCGTCGGCAGCGGGCTCGTCGCGCTGGAGATCGACGTCGCTGCTCGAGCAGAGACGCATACGCCGTACGGACCGCCGTCGAGCCCGGTGCTGTCGGCCGTGATCGCCGGGCGTCGCATCCCGTGCATCGCGCGGCACGGCGAGGCGCACGCGATCGCGCCGCACGAAGTCAACTATCGCGCCAACGTGTGGGCGCTCTACCAGCACGGCGTGCGGCGGCTCGTCGGCGTGAACGTCGTCGGGACGATCGCCGAGGATTTCCGGCCGGGCGACCTTGCGGTGCCCGAGCAGCTCATCGACTACACGTGGGGCCGCGAGTCGACGTTCGGCGGCGGGGATCGCGGCGTCGTGCATGTCGAGTTCGCCGAGCCGTTCTCGGAAGCGCTCGCCGGGGAGCTTCTCGCCGCGGGCCGCAAGCTCGGCATCGAGATGCGCCGCGGCGTCTACGGCGTGACGCAGGGGCCGCGTCTCGAGACCGTCGCCGAGATCGATCGTCTCGCGCGCGACGGCTGCACGATGGTCGGCATGACGGCGATGCCCGAGGCTGCGCTCGCGCGCGAGCTCGGCATCGACTACGCCGTGCTCGCGCTCGGCGTGAACCATGCGGCCGGACGGGGGCCGCGCGGCGAGAGCGTGCATGCGGAGATCGAACGCCACCTTAAGGAGGGTATGACGCGCGTCGCACGAGTCCTTGACATTCTCGTGCAAGACGCCGTTTCTCGGGCCGCATTGTGATTCATTTCATAGACTCGCCCACCGCGGTCATCGAACATAATTCGCCATGGAAGCCGCGCGAGTCATGAACGACATTTTTCCGGACCGGCATTGCCTCGAGCAGATCGTGGCACGAAGCTCGGAAGGCATTTTGCTTCTCGATGCGCGGGAGCCCGACCGGCCGATCGTCTTCGCGAATCCCGCGTTCGAGACGCTGACCGGCTACCGTGCCGGCGAGCTGATCGGCAAGAGCTGGCACGTCTTGAGACGCGAGCGCGGTCAGCATCGAAGCATCGACGAGCTGCAAGCCGCGGTCGAGCGCGGCGAGCCGATCGACGTCGAGCTGCCGGATCAGCGCAAGGACGGCACGGTGTGGATGGCGCAGATCGGCTTTTCGGCGCTGCGCGATGCCCACGGCGAGGTCCGCTACTTCCTCGTGCAGCAGAGAGCGTCGCAGCGGCAAGCGGCGGTATCGCTCGAAAGCGCCGCGTCACCGGTCGACGCCGTGCGCACGCGGCCGAAGCTCGACGCGATCTCGCGCATCGACCCGGCGACGGGCCTGCCGCACTACGATCATTTCGCCGCGATCCTGAATCGCGACATCGCGATCGCTCGCCGGGATCGTCGCCCGGTGTGTCTGATGCTGTTCAAGATCGTCGAGCTCGACATCTATCGGCAGACGTTCGGCGCGAAGGCGGCCGACAGCTGCGTGCGGATGATCGGTGCTCAGCTCGGCAACGTGCTGCGCCGCGCAGGCGATCTTTATGCGCGATACGGTGACGACATGCTGGTTGCCGCGGTCGTCGGCCAAGAGGCTGCGGAAGCGTCTCGGCTCGCCGAGCGGATCGTCGCGAACGTGAGGGGATTGAGGCTCCACAACCCGCGCGCGAAGTCGGGCCGCTACGTGCAGGTCGAGTTCGCGATCAGCGGCGGTGTTCCCCGCCCGGACGACGATGCCGATGCGCTCGTCTCACGCGCGCGTCTCGAGCTCGAGACGGGGCAGGGTGACGCGGGCGAATTCAGCACGGTGCGCGACGACGCGGAGCCCGCGGTCGTGCACATCGCCGACGCGGCCGTCTGATCGTGCGACGGACTCCGACCGGCGCGTCCGGTCGAAGCCGCGAACCCGCAGGCCGGCCGCAAGCCGCTCAGGCGGCCGGCCGAACCCCACGAGATCCCTGAGGCTCCGGCGGCTCGTACGGCCGCACGACGGCGATGACGCCGAAGAACGGATGGTCGAAGTGATGCACCTCGCCGCTACGGACGCGCCGTTCGGCGTTCAGGTGATAACGACGCGAGACGTCGAGCTCCGATAGCATCGCGCGGGCGAAGGCGTTAGCCGGTTGTGCGGCACCGTCGCTCGCAGCGGCCGCGCCGGCAGGTCCCGCCGCACGTATGACGTCCGGACGGAAATCGAGGTCGAGCGTCAGGTGCAGGAACCGGCTGACGTGCAGGCGGATCGTGCCTGACGGCGTGCTGGCGCCGAGATAGGCGAGGTCGAACGGTCGCGCCTGCTGCGCAGGCAACCCCTCCTGGATCCAGCCGCCGTGCACGAGCGGCGTGTAGCTGCGCTCGAGGCGCCGCCTCACGTCGACGAGCTCGAGCTCGTTGTCGTTGAGGAGACGGAAGCGGAACGGTGCGGCGGCGTTGCCGGGACCGCCGAAAGGATCGGCGATCGCGTCGGTCTCGTCCGCGCCGACGTCCGCCGCGATCGATGCGTCGGCCTCGCCGGCGTCAGGAACCGCGGGATCGCTCGTATCGCCGGCGCCGGGCGGGATCGCCGTCGGGTCCGACGAGCCGTTCGTCGAATCGGGACGCTCGCTGCGCTCGCTGCTGCGGAGGACGCCCTGGCCGAGCAGCAGCCGCGAGCGGGGATCGCGCTCCGCGTCCGGGTCGTCCGATGACTCGTCCGGCAGGTACGGTCCGAAATCGAAGACGCGGATCGGGTCGGCGGCGGGCGTGCTGCTCATCGCTTCCCGGCGCGCGATGTATGCAAAGTCTTCCTCGGCGGGGTTTCCCTGTCGATGCGCGAAGACGATGATCTCGACGCGGTAGAGCTGCGGCCCGGGCGACGGCGTGTTCGTTGGTGCCTGGGCAACGGACACGGACCCGAGCATGAGCCCGAGCAGCGCGCTCGCGACCGAGAGCGGACGGCGATACCGTTGCGCGTTCATGGGCCGATTATAGCGGGGGCCGGGACCGGGCGCGCCGAAATACGTGCCGACGGCCGAGGCGACGGTCCTGTTTGCCCGCTTCGTGCTGCGGCGGGGGCGCGCGGTCGGCCGCATGAGCGCATGCGGCCGTTCCCCGGCGGTTCGACGCGCAGCGCCGCTCAGTCGAGCTCGATTCGCCAGTTCGTCGTGTCGCTGACGATCCGGCCCGCGGTCGGATCGCAGAAGTGACTGCCGATCACGGTCACGCCGGTGTCCGCGAAACGCTTGCAGAACGCGCGGCGCGTCTCGATCGCGAGCGCCTTGTCCGCGTCCGCGTTCATCGGCAGGTCGGGCCGTGCGAGCTGGATCGGGTGATGCATCAGGTCGCCGGTGATCACCGCTTCCTGGCCCCGCGAGCGGATCAGCACGCTGACGTGGGCGAGCGTGTGGCCGGGCGTCGGGAACAGGCTGACCTCCTCGCAGACGCGATGCTCCGTCGGGATTAGGTCGACGAGCCCCGCCTCGACGACCGGGTCGATCGCGTCGACGAAGTGATCGAGATGCCCTTTGCCCGTAGCCCTCACGCCTTGCCAGTACTCGTATTCCTCCTTCGAGAACAGGTAGCGCGCGTTCGGGAACGTCGGCACCCAGCGCCCGTTCTGCCAGCACGTGTTCCAGCCGACGTGATCGAAGTGGAGGTGCGTGCAGAGCACGAAGTCGACCTTCTCGGGATCGTAGCCCGCCTCGGCGAGATCCTCGAGATAGTCCGACTGCATGTTCGTGAAGATGTCGAACTCGCGCACGCGTCCTTCGCCGATGCACGTGTCGACGATGATCGTCCTCGTCGGCGTTTTGATCGCGAACGCCTGGAACGAGATCTTCATTCGGCCGTCCGGCGTCACGAAGTGGGGCGCGAGCCACGGGTAATGCTTGCCCATGTCCGGCTCGCATTCGACCGACAGCATCGTGAACGGGTCCTCGTGGGCGTTGACCTCGACGATCCGCGTGACTTGCACGTCGCCGATCTGCCAATGCCGGATATGCTCTTTTGCCATCGCGTCGTTCTCCGTTGCTTCGGATGCCGGGGGCAGCCGCGGCCGAAGCGCCGCGGGCCGTCCGGAGGCGCGCCCTCCCGCCGCGCCCTCGGTGCAGGAAGCTTTTGCTCACGGAAGCTTAAACCACGCGGAGTCGTTCGCCATCCCCCGGAATGCGCGGCCGACGGCGTCCCAGGTGCTGGACGCCACGCCGGTAAACGCATAACGTTCGACCCTCTGAGCCCGCGCAGACGGGACCGGGATTGTCGAAAGCGCTCTGCCGATCCGTCAGTCGATCGGGCGGACGCCGATGGGGAGGAACGATGCCGTATAACGCCGCGTCCGCAGAGTCGACCGCCTACCGTAACTACGTGCTGTTCATCCTGGTCGCCGTGAACACGATCAACTTCATGGATCGGACGGCGATCTCCGTGCTCGCGGGCGACATTCGGGCCGAGTTCCAGGTCTCCGACACGATGATCGGCCTCGTGATGGGCATCGCGTTCACGGCGTTCTATGCGACGCTCGGTTTTCCGATCGCGAGGCTCCTCGATCGGTATCGCCGCACGACGATCCTGGCCGGCGTCGTCGGCATCTGGAGCGGCATGACGGCGCTCTGCGGTACGGCGGCGAACTTCGCTCTGCTCTTCCTGTTCCGGATCGGCGTCGGGATCGGCGAGGCGGGCGCGGGCCCGGCGTCGCATTCGCTGATCGGCGATTACTTCCGCAAGGCCGATCGGCCTAAGGCGATCGGTTATTTCTCGCTCGGCGTGCCGATCGGGATCTTCCTCGGGATCTACGTCGGCGGGCTGCTCGTCGATGCGATCGGCTGGCGCTGGACGTTCGTCGCGCTCGGCGCTCCCGGTATCCTGCTCGCGCTGCTCGTGCTCACCACGATCCGCGAGCCGGTCCGCGGCGCGCTCGACGACCCCGCGGACGCGGCGCTGCGCAAAGTCGACGACGTTCCGCTGCTCGAGGGCATTTCGATCCTGTGGGCGAGCCCGACCTTCCACGTGATGGCGTGGTCCGCGGCGCTGTCGTCGTTGTGCGGGTACGGCATGAATCTGTGGATGCCGCAGTTCATGACGCGCATCCACGAGCTGTCGCCGGCCGAGTTCTCGCTCGCGCTCGGCGCGATGATGGGCTTGGGCGGCGGTCTCGGCGCGATGGTCGGCGGCGCGCTGACGGGGCGCGCCGCCGAGCGCGATCCGCGTGCCTTCCTGACGCTGCCTGCCGCATCGATGCTGCTCTTCGCCGTCGCGATGGTGTTCGCGCTGTGGACCTCGTCGGTTGCCGTCGTCTATGCGTCGATCTTCGTCGCCGCATTCGCGCAGTTCTATCTGATGGGCCCGTTCTTCGCGGTCGTGCAGCGCCTTGCGCCGCTGCGCGGACGTGCGGTCGCGACCGCGTTCTTCTTTTTCATCCTGTCGCTCGTCGGCCTCGGCATAGGGCCGCTCTATGTCGGCGGCATGAGCGACATCTTCCAGACCGCGTACGGCGAGGCCGAGGGCCTGCGCCTGTCGATGGCGACGCTGTCGGTGATCTCGCTCATCGCGGGCGGCATCGCGTACTTCGGCCGAAACGTGATCCTCAAGGACGCCGACAAGGTGGGGCGTCCGGCCGCCGCCGCTGCGGGCGCGGAGGCGTCCGTGCCGGGGCGGCAGTGAGCGTGCGGCGCGCCGGCGGGCCCTCGCTCCGGCCTACGTGCCGGTTCCGGGCTCGAGGTGCGCGGCAAGGAACTCGCCGATGCGCGTCAGCAGATCGATGCGGTCGCGCTCGGCGCGGAAATCGTGCTCGGCGGTGTCGTACGTGACGAGCGCCACTTCCTTGCCTCGTCGCTCCAGCCGTTTCGCCATCTCGATCGACTGCGCGACCGGAACGTAGTAGTCGCGCTGCGCGTGGATCCGCGGTAGTCCCTGCGCAGGACGGCGTAGCCTTTTGCCGCGAGGTATTGCGCGAGGAAATCGTACGTCCAGTACTCGCGCGGATAGAGATCGCCGAGCGCGAGCACGACGGCCGGAGCGGGGCGGGCGGCGTTGTCCGCCAGCGTGAGGTAACCGCGCACGGTCGCGCCGTCCGCCGAGCGATACCGGATCTCGCGCGTCGGCGGCAGCCTGCGGTCGCCGAGGGTCCGGTGGGCCGGTTTCGACCGCCGTCGAGGTCGACCGCGACGAGAGCCAGGTGCGTTTCCCGCCTCGGCGTGAAGCCGCGCGGATGAAGACCGCACAGGAGCCGGGTTTCGCTCGCTCAATCGCACCATGCGGCCGCGACGAGCGCGCCGCGAGCCGAAGTTGCGATGCGCATGGTCCCTCCCCCGATCTTCGCCTTAGAGAGCATGCCCAGAACGAGGTGCGGGAACATCGCTCACGCAAGCACGCACCATCGCTGAGCTTGCGTCGCGCGACATTGCACTCGCGTTGCGCACGACGCTGCTCCATCTCCGGAGAAAGTACTTGCTCCGCAATGAATTAGACGCGTGGCACGGACCTTGCTCCGGGTCGCGACGTCGAGCGGACGAAGCGTTTTGACGATGAAACGATCGTCCGCTCTCCAGATAAGGAAAACGTCACAGAAGAACGTTCGCATTCGGCGAAAGCGGCTTGCTTCAGGGAAAGGAGAAACAGATGACAGCGTCTCTCACCAGGGCAGCGCCCCTGGTCGCATCGCTCGGTGCAGTATGCATCGCTCCGGCGGCGCAGGCGGGAGGCACGATCGAGATCGACGCAGACCGATGGATCACGATCGGTGCCGGAATCAGGGCGGGCGTCTCGATCGTCGACGACGGCGCACCGGGCGGCGACGACGACACGAGCTTCAACGTGCAGAACCTGAGGCTCTACGTGAGCGGGCAGGCGCACGAAAAGGTCAGGTTCGTCTTCAACACCGAATGCGAAAGCTGCGTGTTCGGCCAGGATCCCAACGATCCGGTCGGCGCAGCCGGCGACATCGACATTCTCGACGCGATCGCGCAAATCGAGCTTTCGCCGGCGTTCAATCTGTGGATCGGCCGCATGCTCACGCCGGCGGATCGCATCGAGATGAACGGCCCGTTCTACGGGCTCTCGTGGAACCAGTACACGGTACCGCTCCTGCCGTCGGATCAGCTCGGGCAAGCCGGACTGCTCGGGCGCGACGACGGCGTGACCGTCTGGGGAAAGGTCGGCAAGTTCCAGTACTCGATCGGGCTCTTCGACGGCGTTGACGGAGGGCCGAATCAAAACGACAAGGTGCTCTATGCGTCGCGTATCGCCTTCAACTTCCTCGACATGGAGGTAAACCCCGGCTACTACACGAGCAGCACGTACTTCGGGGAAGGCGGCGACATTCTGACTTTCGGGCTGTCATTCCAGTCTCAGGCGGACGGTACCGGAACCGCTGCCGAGCCCGGTGACTTCTCGGCGACGATCTTCGACATGCTGTTCGAGAAGCCGCTTGGCCGCGGCGCGGCGATCACCATCGAAAGCGAATACAAGTGGTTCGACGCGGAGTTGACGCCGACGGCCGCGGCCGATCCGTCCTGCTTCTGCCTGTTCGACGGCAACGCGTACTTCGTGACCGCGGCGTATCTCCTGCCGGGCTCGGGGCTCGTGCGTTACCAGCCGTACGTCCGCTTCACGAAGAACGAGCCGACCGGCGCACCCGACAGCGATCTCACCGAGGTCGGCGTGAACTTCGTGCTCAAGGGGCACGACGCGCGTTTGAACCTCAATTACACGACCGGCAACGCGAATCTGACCGGATACCGAGGCCCGGACAGGGACGCGCTCTTTTTCGGCGTTCAGATCCAGATCTGAGCGCAGCAGGCTTCGAGATAGGGAGAGTAAGACGATGACGATGACAAGAAACACGCGGCTTGGCGCCGCTATCGCCGTTGCGCTCGCGTTCGCTGCCGGCACGGCCCAGGCGCAGGACACGATCAAGGTCGGCATCCTTCATTCGTTGTCCGGCACGATGGCGATCAGCGAGACGACGTTGAAGGACACGATGCTGATGCTGATCGACGAGCAGAACAAGAAGGGCGGTGTGCTCGGCAAGAAGCTCGAGCCCGTCGTCGTGGATCCCGCGTCCGACTGGCCGCTTTTCGCCGAGAAGGCCCGGGAGCTTCTCGAGGTCGAACGCGTCGCGGTCGTGTTCGGCTGCTGGACGTCGGTGTCGCGCAAGTCCGTGCTGCCGGTCTTCGAGGAGCTCAACGGCCTCTTGTTCTACCCCGTCCAATACGAGGGCGAGGAGTCGTCGAAGAACGTGTTCTACACGGGCGCGGCGCCGAATCAGCAGGCGATCCCCGCGGTCGACTACCTGATGAACGAGCTCGGCGTCGAGCGCTGGGTGCTCGCCGGCACCGACTACGTCTACCCACGCACGACCAATCGCATTCTCGAGGCGTACCTCAAGTCGAAGGGCGTCGACGAGAAGGACATCATGATCAACTACACGCCGTTCGGTCATTCGGACTGGCAGTCGATCATCGCCGAGATCAAGCGCTTCGGCTCGGCCGGCAAGAAGACGGCCGTCGTCTCGACGATCAACGGCGACGCGAACGTGCCGTTCTACAAGGAGCTCGGCAACCAGG
>CAZKNH010000119.1:0-12781 GCA_964553875.1 uncultured Gammaproteobacteria bacterium
CGCTCCACGAAATGCTCGTGCAAGCCCCGGAAGGGCGCCGGCCGGCAGGGGTCGAAAGATAGCGGGGAGCGCAGGGCACTGCGGCCCGGTGAGTGGTGCCGAGGAGAGGACTTGAACCTCCACGGGGTCGCCCCCACTGGCACCTGAAGCCAGCGCGTCTACCAGTTCCGCCACCTCGGCAAGGGGCTGGAAGGCGCACGAATGTACTGGCCGCCTTCGACGCTGTCAAACGGTTTTGAGTTCTCCGGGCGCGTTTCGTTATAAGATGCGTGCCCCATGAGCCCACGAGCCTTACCGGCGCGCCGGACGTCCTGATGGCGCGACGAGACCGTTCTCCCCGCTCCGACCGGGAGCGCCGCTACGAGCATCCGATCCCCAGCCGCGACGAGATCCTGTCGGCGATGGAGCGTGCCGAGGGGCCGCTGACGCTGAAGGCGTTGGCCTCGAACCTCGGCATCGACACCGACCCGCATCGCCGCGCGCTCGAGAACCGGCTGAAAGCGATGGTCCGCGACGGCCAGCTGATCCGGAACCGGGCCGGCCGGTTCCTGCTGACCCGCAACCTCGACCTCGTGACGGGCGTCGTCCTCGCGCACCGCGACGGCTACGGCTTCGTCCGTCCCGACGACGGCAGCCCGGACGTCTATCTGCCCGCGCGGCAGATGCGGGCGTTGTGGGACGGCGATCGGGTCGCGGTCCGCGTGAGCGGCGACCGGGCCGGCCGGCGCGAGGGCCGCGTCGTGCACATCCTCGAGCGAAGCAAGACCTCGCTCGTCGGCTACTTCCGCACGGAACGAGGCATCGACTACGTCGTCGCGGACGACGAGTTCCGGACCGAGGTGCTGATTGCCCGCGGCGAACGGCGGGGCGCGAAGCCGGGCGATCTCGTGCACGTGGAGATCGTGCAGCATCCGACCGAGCAGAGCCTCGCGATCGGGCGCGTCGCGAAGGTCGTCGGACGGGGCGACCAGCCGGGCATCGAGACCGAGGTCGCGATCCTGGCTCACGGCATCCCGAACGAATGGCCCGACGGTGTCCTCGAGGCGGCACGTCGTCTGCCGCCGCACGTGCCGCCGCGCGCGAAGCGCGGACGCGAGGACTTGCGTAAGGTGCCGCTCGTCACGATCGACGGCGAGGACGCGAAGGATTTCGACGATGCGGTCTATTGCGAGCCGCATGCCGAAGGCTTCCGGCTGCTCGTCGCGATCGCGGACGTCAGCCACTACGTCGAGCCCGATACGGCGCTCGACCGCGAGGCCCAGCATCGCGGCACGTCCGTGTACTTTCCGGACCGCGTCGTGCCGATGCTGCCGGAGGAGCTCTCGAATGGCCTCTGCTCGTTGAATCCGCACGTCGACCGGCTCTGCTTCGCGTGCGAGATGATCGTGTCGCCGCAGGGCCAGGTGAAGCGCTCCCGGTTCTTCAGCGCCGTCATGCGCTCGGCGGCTCGCCTGACCTACAACGACAGCGCGGCGCTCATCGAGAGCGGGAAGGCGCGCGGGCCGCACGCGAAGCTCCTCCCGATGCTGATGTGCCTGCGCGACGTCTACCGCGCCTTCGCCAGGGCGCGCCGCAGGCGCGGCTCGCTCGACTTCGACCTGCCCGAGACGAAGATCGAGCTCAACGTGCACGGCAAGGTCGAGGCGATCCACCCCGTCGAGCGGCGCGAAACCCATCGGCTGATCGAGGAGTGCATGATCGCGGCGAACGTCGAGGCGGCGAAGATGATCCGAAAGTCCCGCTTGCCGTCGCTGTACCGCGTGCACGAGGGACCCGATGCCGAGCGGCTCGAGGAGCTCACGCTGTTTCTGCGGAGCTTCGGTTTCAAGGTGCCGCCCCCCGGTCAGCTCACGCCGAAGCATCTCGCCGACATCATCGACAAGGTCGGCGGCAAGCCCGAGGCGGAGCTCATCGAGACGGTCGTGCTGCGCTCGCTGAAACAGGCGCGCTACCAGCCGCGCAACATCGGGCACTTCGGCCTCGGGCTCGCCGCATACGCGCATTTCACGTCCCCGATCCGTCGTTATCCGGATCTGCTCGTGCATCGTGCGATCAAGTGGGCGATCGAGAAGCGCTCGCCGAAGGGCTACCCGTACTCGCCGTCGGAGATGGAGCAGCTCGGCGAGCGCTGCTCACGCTACGAGCGCCGCGCCGACGAAGCGGTGTGGGACGTCGAGGAACAGTTGAAGTGCCTCTACATGAGCACGCGGATCGGCGAGGAGTTCCGCGTCATCGTCACGTCCGTCGTGCCGTTCGGGCTCTTCGTCCGCGTGCCGGAGCTCAAGATCGACGGGCTCGTTCACGTGTCGTGGCTGCCGCCGGACTACTACCGCCGCGATCCGACCGGCACGAGGCTGGTCGGCGAGCGTACGGGCCGGACCTACCGCCTCACGGACACGCTCGACGTGCGGCTCGCCGGCGTGAACGTCGAAGAGCGGAAGATCGACTTCGTGCCCGTCGAGGGCAGCGGCGAGCGGCAGGCGGCCGCGTCGCGGCGCGACAGGCGATGACGGCACGACGTGTCTACGGCGTGCACGCGGTTCGTGCGGTGCTCGAGCGCCGTCCGGACGCGATCGTACGTGCGCTCGTGCTCGACGATGCGGCGGGCGGGCGGCTCGCGGCCCTCGTCGCCGAGCTCGAGACCCGCGGCGTCGACGTCGAGCGGGTGAGCCGCCGCGACCTCGATCGGGCCACCGGCGGCGCCGTGCATCAGGGCGTCGTCGTCGAGTGCGCGCCGGAGGCCGAGTTTTCGCTGACCGACTTCGAGGAGCTCGTCGTCGCCCGCGGCAGCGACGTGCGCGTGCTCGTGCTCGACGGCGTCGAGGACCCGCGCAATCTCGGCGCGTGCTTGAGGACCGCGGATGCCGCCGGTATCGACGCGGTCGTCGTGCCGCGGTCGCGGGCCGCGAAGTTGACGCCGGCCGCCCGCAAAGTCGCGACCGGCGCGGCGGAGACGCTGCCCGTGCTGAGCGTCCCGAGCCTCGGCAAGGTGCTCCGCTGGCTCCGCAGCGCCGGGGTCCGCGTCGTCGGCGCCGATGCGAGCGGCCGGCCGATTTTCGATCTCGAGCTCGTGCCGCCGATCGCGCTCGTCCTCGGCGGCGAGGGCAGGGGCCTCAAGCCGTCCACGCGGGACGCGTGCGACGCGCTCGGCGCGATCCCGATGTACGGCCATGTCGAGAGCCTCAACGTGTCCGTCGCCGCCGCGATCATGATGTACGAGGTCGTGCGGCAGGCGCCGCCCCGCGGGAATGCGGGGCGCTCGGGCCCAGCTTGAGCTTCGCGGCCGCGTCGCGTAGCATGGCGCGCCCGGCCGGCGCGACCCGGCCGGATCCACTCCTTGCCTCACCGCGAACGGGAGGCTGTTACCCGAGAGGAGTCCGATGCGACACTACGAAATCGTATTCCTGGTCCACCCGGACCAGAGCGAGCAGGTGCCGGCCATGCTCGAGCGCTATCGCTCGATGATCGAAGGCTCCGGCGGCAAGATCCACCGTCAGGAAGACTGGGGCCGGCGTCAGCTCGCGCACTCGATCGCGAAGGTCCACAAGGCGCATTACGTGCTGCTCAACATCGAGTGCGACAAGCCGACACTCGACGAGCTCGTCGGTGCGTTCCGTTTCAGCGACGCCGTGCTGCGCCACCTCGTGATCCGGCGTGACAGGGCGATCACTGAGCCGTCGCCGATGGCGAAGGCCCAGGAAGAGGACAAGTCGCGCGAGTCGCCGCAAGGCGCCCGGCCCGCGCGCCGCGAGTCGGAAGAGACGTCGTCGGGCGGCGGCGGCACCGAGCGCCCCGCGGAGGGCGGCGAGCAGCCGGCGGAGACCGAGCAAGAGTCGGCCTGAGCGCGTTCGGGATCGAGGAGACGAAACATGGCACGTTACTTTCGGCGCAAGAAGTTCTGCCGTTTCACTGCGGAAGGGGTCGAGGAGATCGACTACAAGGATCTCGCGACGCTGAAGCAGTACATCACGGAAACCGGCAAGATCGTCCCGAGCCGCATCACCGGGACGCGGGCGCCCTACCAGCGACAGCTCGCGACCGCGATCAAGCGCGCGCGCTTTCTCGCGCTGCTGCCGTACACCGACCAGCACTGATCTGCCGCGCGGCGCTGCCGATGGGGCGGCGCCGTGTGCCGCGTCGCGTCGGTGCATGCCTGCACGCCGGCTTGGGCATGCACCGGGCCGGCGAGTCCGGGCAGCTCCGTTCTGCCGCCGCCCGGCGCGGTAGCCGTCAGTCGTTTTGCCGGCCGAGACGCTCATGAAGGCATTCGTCGATTGGCTTCTTGCGCGCCGGTGGAGGCCGATCCTCGTGGCGGGCGCGACGATGCCGCTCGTGCCGATGGTGTCGATCGCATTCGTCGCGCTAGAGACGGTTCGGACCGGCGTCGGCCCGACACTGCCGCTCGCCGCGCTCGGCGGTGCGCTGTTCGTATTGCTGTGGACCGTCCTGGGGCCGCTGCTCGGGCTCGACCCGCTCGTGATGTCCGTGTACGGCGTGGTCGCGGTCGTCGTCTTCGTGGTCGGCGTCGGGCTCGGCGCGCTGCTGCGCTGGGCCGGGCGGCTCGCCCTCGCGTTCGAGGCGATCCTCGTGCTCGCGACGGTCGGTGTCCTGGTGCTGAACCTGTTCGGTCCCGGCGGCAGCGACCTTTTCGCGCCGGTCTTCGATCGGCTCCTCGAGGCGCTCCAGTCGGGTCAGGAGCTGACCGGCGCGCAGCTCGACGCGTTCCGGCAGGCTCAGCCGCTCGTGCTGGGGCTTCTGGCGGCTGGCGTCACGATGACGCTTGCGTTGTCGCTGTTTCTCGCCTACTGGCTCTGCGGCATCGCGGTCGGTGAACCTCGTTTCGGCGCCGAGTTTCGCGCGTTGCGCCTGAGCCGCGTGATCGGCATACCTGCGACGATTCTGGTCGCCGTCGGGCTGGTGCTGCCGGCACCTCTGGTTCAGAATCTGACCGCGCTGGCGCTCGTCGGCTTCCTTTTTCAAGGGCTTTCCGTGTTGCACGCGTGGGCCCATGCGCGGAGCTGGCACCCGGGGTATCTGGCGCCCGTGTACGTGCTGATGCTCCTCACGCCGCTGCGAGGCTACATCGTGCTCGCGCTCGCGGCGGCGGGATTGCTGGACAATTGGTTCGATTTGCGTGCGCCGCTGCGCCCGCGAACGTAGTTGGAGACGACCTGATGCAAGTCATTCTGCTCGAGAAGATCGAAAACCTCGGCGGCATCGGCGACCTCGTGAAGGTCAAGCCGGGTTACGCCCGCAATTACCTGATCCCGAAAGGCAAGGCGACGGTCGCGACGCCGGAGAACATCGCGAAGTTCGAGGAGCGACGCGCGGAGCTCGAGAGGAAGGCGGCGGAGGAGCTCGCCGCCGCGAAAGCGCGCGCGAAGAAGCTCGAAGGCCAGGCCGTGCGGATCAAGGCGCAGGCGGGGCCCGAGGGGAAGCTTTTCGGCTCGATCGGCACCGTCGACATCGCCGAGGCGGTCTCGGCGCTCGGCGTCGAGGTTTCGCGCAGCGAGGTGCGGCTGCCGGAGGGGCCGATCCGCGTGGTCGGCGATCACGAGGTCGAGCTGCACCTGCACAGCGACGTCAGCGTCAAGATCATCGTCGCCGTCGAGTCTGCCGACCAGGTCGTGGAGTGAGCGCACCGCGCAGATGACCGTCGCCGGGATTCGCTCTGCCGCCGATGGCTGAGTCGTTCTCACGGCTCGGCCGTCGCGCGTCGGAAAAGCTGCGCCTGCCGCCGCATTCGGTCGAGGCCGAGCGCTCCGTGCTCGGCGGCCTGATGCTCGATCAGCGCGCGTGGGACCAGATCGCCGACGCGGTCGAGGCGTCCGATTTCTACCGGGCCGACCACCGCCTGATCTTCACCGCGATCGCGACGCTCGTCGAGCGCGACCAGCCGCCCGATGCGATCACGGTCGGCGAGCTGCTCGCGCGCCAGGGCGAGCTCGAGGCGGCAGGCGGCCTCGACTATCTCGCGCAGCTCGTCGAGGAAACCCCGAGCGCGGCGAACATTCGAGCGTATGCGCGCATCGTCCGCGAACGGGCGATGCTGCGCCAGCTGATCGAGATCGGCGGCGACATCGCGGCGAGCGCCCACGACGACTCCGGCCTCACGGTCGAGGAGCTCGTCGATCTCGCCGAGCAGCGCGTGTTCGAGATTGCGGACCGCGGCCAGCGGCGCGGCTCGGGCTTCGTACCGCTGAAGCACATCCTGCCGAAGACGATCGATCGCCTCGACATGCTGAGCCACAGCGAGGGCGACATCACGGGCATTTCCACCGGCTTCAGCGATATGGACCGGATGACGGCGGGACTTCAGCGCGGCGACTTGATCGTCATCGCGGGGCGGCCGTCGATGGGTAAGACGACGTTCGCGATGAACATCGCCGAGAACGCCGCGATCGGCGGGAACGTTCCGGTCGCCGTGTTCAGCATGGAAATGTCCGCGGAGCAGCTCGCCTTTCGCATGATCGGCTCGATCGGACGCGTCAGCCAGACGCATCTGCGCACGGGCCGGCTGACCGACGAGGATTGGTCACGCATCAACTCGGCCGTGTCGATGATGTCGAACGCGCCGATCTTCATCGACGACAGCGCGGGGCTCACGCCGACGGACGTGCGCGCGCGGGCGCGGCGACTGAAGCGCGAGCACGGGCTCGGTCTCGTCGTCGTCGACTACCTGCAGCTGATGCAGGTGACGGGGACGACGGAGAACCGTGCCACCGAGATTTCCGAGATTTCGCGCTCGCTGAAGGCGCTCGCGAAGGAGCTCGACGTGCCGGTCATCGCGCTGTCTCAGCTGAACCGTAGCGTCGAGCAGCGCGCGGACAAGAAACCCGTGATGTCGGACCTGCGCGAGAGCGGCGCGATCGAGCAGGACGCCGACCTCATCGTGTTCATCTACCGCGAAGAGGTCTACGATCCGGATACGCCGCGTAAGGGGATCGCGGACATCATCATCGCGAAGCAGCGCAACGGCCCCGTCGGCGAGTTCCATCTGACGTTCCTCGGCGAGTTCACGAAGTTCGAGAACCTCGTCGCCGAGGCGTACGGGGAGGGCGTGTTCTAGACAGCAGACGCCCCCGTTGGCCCGTTAGATCCCGTTCGCGTCACTCGAGGAAGAAGCCCATCTTCACGCCCGCGAGCTGGATCACGTCGTTGTCCTCGAGCTTGCGGGCCTGCTCGCCGATCTTCGAGCCGTTGACGAGCGGGTAATCGCCTTCCCGGCCGCTCTCGACGTGCACGATGAAGTAACCCTCCGCGCGACGCGTGATCGCCGCGACCTGAACGCCGGGGCGTCCGAGCGTCGTCAGCGCCTTCGTCAACGTGAGCTCGCGCCCTGCGAAGGAGCCGGAGAGCACTTGCAGCTTCGCGAGCGGCAGCGGCACCGACGACGGATCGATGTCCTGCGTGATCGTCGACGAGAGGCTCGCTGTACGCATGGCGGGCCTCGTCTCCGGCGGCGAATGCGGTACCCGCGCGGCCGCCTCCTCGGTCGCGCGTGCGGCCTTCGCGAGCTGCCTCTGCATCTGCCCGCTCGGCTCGATGACCATGGTCTTCTCGAACTCGTCGTCGACGGCCTGCTCGACGCGGTCATCGATGTAGCGCAGCTGATGATGCCCGATGGTAATGATGTCTCCGTGCTGGAGAGCGTGTTTCTTGATCAGTTTGCCGTTGACGTACGTGCCGTTCGTGCTGTTCAGGTCCTCGAGGAACGAGTCGTTGAGGATGTTGATCAGCAACGAGTGATGGCCGCTGACGGCCGCGTTGTCGATGCGGATATCGTTGTCCGGCAGGCGGCCGACCGTGTAACGCTCCTTGGTCATGTTGTATTCGGCCAAGGTTTGGCCATCCAGACTAAGGATCAAACGTGGCATGGCTGTCGTCCCGGTTCATCGAAATAGGCTGCGAAACTTCCCCAGCAGGCCTGCGTCCGCCGGGAAGCTGTCGATCACGTGTACGAGCCCGACCGAAACATTGTCTCGCCCGCCGTTGTCGTTCGTCAGCTTGATGAGCTGCTCGGCGATCGTTTCGACGTCGTTCTCGAACGTGCTGATCGTCAAGTGTATGTCTTCGTCCTCGACCATGTCGGGGAGACCGTCGGAGCAGAGCAGAAAGTAATCGCCGCGCTCGACCTCGACCTCCTGGACCTCGACCTCCACGGTCGCCTCGACACCCAGCGCCCGCGTCACGTAGTTGCGGTTCGTCGAGCGCTGGGCCTCCTCGGGGGAGTAGAACCCGCGATCGACCAGCTCCTGGAGCAGCGAGTGGTCCATCGTGATCTGCTCGAATTTCGTGCCTCGGAGCCGATACAGGCGCGAGTCGCCGACGTGGGCGACCGATGCGCGATTATCGTAGAAGAGGCAGGCCACGAGCGTGGTGCCCATGCCTTCGCACTGCGGCTGCGTCTGAGCGGTCTGGTTGATGATCTTGTTCGCGCGTGCGACGGCATCGCGAAGCGCGATCGTCTGCCGCATCAGCCCCGTCTCCGGCTCGATGTCGTTGCGCTTCTCGCGTTTGCACGCCTCCGTTACCAGATCGACGATCGTCTTCACGGCGATGCCGCTCGCGACTTCCCCGGCGTTGTATCCGCCCATCCCGTCGGCCAGGACCCAGAGGCCGATGTCGGGGGCGGCGGCGATCGCATCCTCGTTGTGGTCACGCACGCGGCCGACGTCGGTCATCTCGACGTGGGCGAATTTCCCGCGGAGACTCATGTCTGCGTATCGGCCGAACGGCGAGAACGTCCGGTTACGCGAACGGAAACTCAGGCGCATCGAGCAGCGGCATCGTGCATCGCTCGCGCCGTCGCGGCGCCGGGATAACGGTCGGCCGGAATCTTCGCGAGCGCCACGTCGGCGATCGCACGGACCGCATGGGACAAACCGCCTCGGCCTAAGCCGAAACGTCCATGCGGCGTGTTCGTGACCACGAACATCGAATCTGTCATCGAGCGTCCCCGGTAGGGCGGTTCAGCAGCTGGAAAAGGTTAACATAGGGGGTGAATAAGTCCGTGTGCCCGTTCACGTTTCGCCGTCGAGGCGATTGCGAGATCACGCGAAAGCGAGCCGCGCACGATCGTCACGTGCGCCCGCGAGGCGTGCACCGCTCCGGCCGTTCGGGCAGCCCCTCGGCTTCACCGCGTTCGAGAGCAGAATCATACATAATCGTCGCGGACGTGATATCCCTGCTCACGACGCTCGGGCCGTGCTCGGAGTGGAATCCGCGCGGTTCGGCCGTCATCCGGCCCCGGCCCCGTTGCGATCCGCTATGCTGCGCGCATGGCGAAAGTCAGGTCCGTCTACGTCTGCGAAGCGTGCGGCGCGCAGCAGCCGAAATGGCAGGGGCAATGCCCCGATTGCGGCGCATGGAACTCGCTCGTCGAGTCCGCTCCGTCCGATCGTCGTGCGGCACGTGCCGAGCGTGCGCAGTACGCGGGACGCGTCGAGCTCGCACGGCTCGATACGCTCGAGGCCGGAAGCGTCGAGCGGCTTGAGAGCGGGCTCGGCGAGCTCGACCGCGTCCTCGGCGGCGGCCTCGTGCCGGGATCCGTCGTATTGATCGGCGGCGACCCCGGCATCGGCAAGTCGACGCTGCTGCTCGAGGCCGTCGCGAACCTCGCGGCGAGCCGCGACGTCTGCTACGTGACGGGCGAGGAGTCGCTCGATCAGATTGCGCTCAGGGCGAGACGCCTCGGCGTCGGCAACGCGCCGGTGCAGCTCATCGCCGAGACCTGCGTCGAGGCGATCCTCGCCCGGCTCGACGCGGCGCCGCCGGCCGTGCTCGTGATCGACTCGATTCAGACGCTCTACAGCGACGCGCTCGAGTCGGCGCCGGGCTCGGTGACGCAGCTTCGCGAGGCGACCGCGCAGCTCGTGCGCTTCGCGAAGACCCGTCGAGTCGCGACGCTGCTCGTCGGGCACGTGACGAAGGAGGGCACGCTTGCCGGCCCGCGCGTGCTCGAGCACATGGTCGACGCGGTGCTCTATTTCGAGAGCGAGGCGGGCAGCCGCTTCAGGATCGTGCGGACCGTGAAGAACAGGTTCGGGGCGGCGAACGAGCTCGGCTTCTTCGTGATGGGCGAGGAGGGGTTCAAGGAGGTCAAGAACCCCTCCGCGATCTTCCTCGCGCGCCGCGCCGAGCCCGTGCCGGGCAGCGTGACGCTGGTGAGCCGCGAAGGCTCGCGGCCGATACTCGTCGAGGTGCAGGCGCTCGTCGACCAGAGCCTGTCGGGACATCCGCGCAGGCTCGCGCAGGGCTTCGATCCGCAGCGCCTGGGGCTCCTGCTCGCGGTGCTGCATCGACACTGCGGGATCGGCATCGGCGACTGCGACGTCTACGCGAACGTCGTCGGCGGGCTCAGGGTGACTGAAACGGCGTCCGACCTCGCGGTCGTGCTCGCGGTGCTGTCGAGCTTCAGGGAGCGGCCGCTGTCGGAAGGCCTCGCGGTGTTCGGCGAGATCGGTCTCACGGGCGAGATTCGCCCGGTGCCGTACGGCGAGGAGCGCGTCGCGGAGGCGGAAAAGCACGGCTTTCGCCGCGTCGTCATTCCGAAGGCGAACCGGCCGCGCCGCTCGGGGCTCGACGTCGTCGCCGTCGACAAGCTCGTCGACGCGCTCGACGCGCTCTTCGACGGTTGACGCGACGGCGATACCTCGCGCTGACCTGCGTCTCGCTCAACCGTGCGCCGCGCGCAGCGGCGGCGCCGCGTCCGCGTGCGGCGTCATCACGCGGACCTGCTTGATGCCGTGCTCGGTCGTGTCGAGGATCTCGATCGGATAGCCGTTGACGACGAGCGCCGTGCCCGACGGCGGGATCGTCTCGAGCCGCTCGATGATCAGGCCGTTCAGCGTCTTCGGGCCGTCCGTCGGCAGATCCCAGTTCATGATGCGGTTCAGGCGCCGGATGTTCGCGCTCGCATCGACTAGGTAGCTGCGGTCGCTCTCTTGCGTCACGCCGACCTCGGAGAGCACGGGCTCGGAGTCGAGCTCGCCGACGATCTCGCGCAGGATGTCCTCGGTCGTGATGAGCCCCTGCACGTCGCCGTACTCGTCGACGACGAACGCGGAGCGGCGCTTCTGTTGCTGGAAGTTCAACAGCTGCTTGTTGAGCGGCGTGCCTTCGGGGACGAAGTACGCCTCGCGCGTGTGCTCGAGCAGGCGCTGCTCGGTCAGCGTGCCTTTCGCGAGATCCGGCAGCAGCTGCCGTACCCGCACGACGCCGATGATGTTGTCGATGTCGTCTCGGTAGACCGGCAGCAGCTGGTGCTGCGCGGACTGGATCAGCGCGAGGTTCTGCTGCCAGTCCCGGTCGAGGTCGATGCCGACGATCTCCTGCCGCGGCACCATGACGTCGTCGACGGTGATCGCGTCGAGATCGAGGACGCGGAGCAGCATCCGCTGGTGACGCCGGGGCACCATCACGCCCGCCTCGGCCACGACGGTCTTGAGCTCCTCGGCGCTCAACGCCGATGGGCCGTTTGCCTCGGGCCGGAGGCCGAAAAGGCGGAGCACGCCGTTCGCGAGCAGGTTGATCAGCCAGACTGCCGGATAGGCGAGCTTCAGCAGCGGGTGGTACACGACGGCGGCCGGCATTGCGATTTTCGCGGGATGCAACGCCGCGAGCGTCTTCGGCGCGACCTCGGCGAAGATCAGCACGACCACCGTCAGGATCATCGTGCCGGCGAGGACCGCGCTTTCGCCGCCGATCCTGAGCGCGATCATCGTCGTGATCGCGGCGGCGGCGAGATTGGCGGCATTGTTACCGAGCAGGATCAGCCCGATCAGGCGGTCGGGCCGCTCGAGAAGCCGCTCCGCGAGCCTGGCGGAACGCTGGCCGGCTCGGGCTTCGTGCCTCAGCCGATAGCGGTTGAGGCTCATCAGAGCCGTTTCGGTACTCGAGAAGAACGCGGAAAGAATCAGGAGAACGAGCAGCAGGCCGACCAGCAGCCCTAGAGGAACGTCGTCGTTCAAACAGCGTGAACCTCCACGAGGTTAGCCATGTCCTAGAGTGACCGAACGGGAAACGGGGTGTCAAGGAGGTCAATCCCGCTTCCCGCCGCGGATTTGAACGGCCAATCGGGGACGGGCGACGCCGGGACAGCGTGGCGCGCCCGTGCTACGCTGGCGCACCCCTCGCACTCATCAGTGCTTGAAGCATGTTCGAGACTCTGAGCGAGCGCCTGACCGGCGCATTGCAGCGCGTGACCGGCCGCGGCCGGATCACCGAGGACAACATTCGCGATACCGTCAGGCAGATCCGGATGGCTCTGCTCGAGGCCGACGTCGCATTGCCGGTCGTCAAGCGGATCGTCGAACGGGTCCGCCAGCGCGCCCTCGGCGCCGAGGTCGCGCGGAGCCTCAATCCCGGCCAGACCTTCGTCAAGATCGTCCATGACGAGCTCGTGATCGTGCTCGGGCGGGACCAGGCGCCGCTCAAGCCCAAGGGCCGTCCGGCCGTGCTGCTGCTCGTGGGGCTTCAGGGCGCGGGCAAGACGACGACGGCCGGCAAGCTCGCGAAATTCCTGTCGAACGGCTCTCCGTCCGAAGTGCTCCTCGTCAGCACGGACGTGTATCGTCCCGCCGCGCGCGAGCAGCTCGAGACGATCGCGCGCGACATCGGGGCCGGCTACGTCCGCCCCGAAGGCGATCCGCGCTCGATCGCGGTGGCCGCCCTCGACGAGGCGCGGCGTCGGGGCTCCCGCTGGCTCATCGTCGACACGGCGGGGCGGCTCCATGTCGACGACGCGATGATGGCCGAGGTCCGCGAGATCCACGCGGCC
>CAZKNH010000120.1:0-12581 GCA_964553875.1 uncultured Gammaproteobacteria bacterium
ATCCCGGCGACGAAGCCCGGGCTCCCGGCGATCGAGGACATGATCGCGGCGGGCAAGTCGATCAACGTCACGCTGATCTTCTCGCTGGAGCGGTACGTCGAGGTCGCTGAGGCGTACATCCGCGGGCTCGAGCGCCTCGTCGCTGCGGGCGGCGACCCCTCGACCGTCGCATCGGTCGCGAGCTTCTTCGTGTCGCGCGTCGATACCGAGATCGACCGGCGCCTCGACGAGATCGGTGGTCACGACGATCTCAAGGGCAAGCTCGCCGTCGCGAACGCGAAGCTCGCCTACCAGCGCTACAAGCAGATCTTCGCGGGAGAGCGCTGGGAGTCTCTCGCCGCGAAAGGCGCGGCGTCGCAGCGATGCCTCTGGGCGTCGACGTCGACGAAGAACCCGGCCTACTCCGACGTCCTTTATGTCGAGGAGCTCATCGGTCCCGAGACGGTGAACACCCTGCCGGAGAAGACGATTCGGGCGTTCCAGGATCATGGGCGCGTGCGGCCGAGTCTCGAGGAGGGTGTCGACGAGGCGCAGGCGCTGTTCGAACGACTCGCGTCGGCCGGGGTCGATTATGTCGACGTCACGGAGAAGCTCGAACGCGAAGGCGTGAAGGCGTTCGCGGACTCCTTCTCCAAGCTGATGGAAGGCATCAAGGCGCGTGCTGCGGCCGCCTGATCGCAGCAGGCTCGTGCGAGCGCTGCTCCGCGGCCCGAGACCGTCTCGGCATGCATCATTAGAGCTGCTAATCTTCGCTGATCCGATGATGGAATGAAGGAGCGGCCATGCCGACCGGCACCAGTCCCTTCTCGGCCTGGTTGGGCGGCCATTGGGCAGGCGTGATCACGCTTCTGGTGCTCGCCGTCGTTCTGGCGGCCGCTGCTTTCTGGATCAGGCGGTTACGGCGAACGATCGCCGCGAAGAATGCGCGGCTCGTAGGTGAGGCGGAGCGCCGAGGGGCGGCCGAAGACCGTACCCGCTGGGCCAGCGATCACGACGTCTATACCGGGCTCCCGAGGGTCCATCATTTCATCGATCGCGTGAACGACAGCCTGGCCCGGGGCGGAGCCCGTGTCCGCGACAGGAGCGTCGTCGCGCTAAAGCTCGCGGAGCTCGACGAGACGATCCGTGCCCTCGGCCACGAGGCCGGCATCGGCATGGCGCGGCGGTTCGGGGAGCTCCTCCTGTCGCTTGGCCTCGACGCGTACGGCGTCACCGGAAGGGACGTGTTTCTCGCGTTCGGCGACAGGAAGAAGCTCGAAACGGAGCTCCGCGGCAGGCTCGCATCCATCGACGATACGATCGCGACCGGGATTCCGCCGTGGCCCCGCGTCTATGCAGGCAGTGCCCCGTGCGGCGTCGACGGAAGCGATGCGCGCGAGCTGGTGCGTCGCGCGGAGACCGCGCTCGGGCACGCCGTGGCTGCGCGGGAGCTGTGGGTCGAGTGGCGCGAATCGCTCGAGCTCACGGCGGACGTGCGGCTCGTGCGCCTGTTCCGGGAAACGCGGGCCGAGGGGCTTCGGGCGTTCTTCCAACCGCAGGTCGACGTTCGGACCGGCGCGATCGTCGGCGCCGAGGCCCTCGCTCGCTGGAACGCGCCGGGGATCGGCGAAGTCGCACCCGCGAAGCTCGTCCGGCTGCTCGAGGAGGCAGGCGCGATTCGCTCGCTGACGCGCCGGATGATCCGCGAGGCGGCGCGCGTCGCCGCAGCGCTGCGCGCACGGGGCACATCGTGCCCGATCAGCGTCAACGTCGCCGCCGCGGATCTGCTCGGCGGAGACATTCTCGACAGCGTCCTCGGCGCGATGCGAACGCACGGCACGTGCGCGCAAGACCTGAAGCTCGAGCTCACCGAGACGAGCTTCGCGAGCTCGCCGGACGCGATGCGGTGGATGATGAGGAGGCTGCGCGACAGCGGTCTCGCGTTGTCGATCGACGACTTCGGCACCGGTTTCTCGTCGCTCGCTTATCTCAACGATTTTCCGGTCGACGAGGTCAAGATCGATCGGTCTTTCATCGCCGGCCTTCCCGGCAAGCAGCGCAACCGCAGCATCGTGCGCGCGACGATCGCGATGGCGCACGAGCTCGACCTCGCCGTCGTCGCGGAGGGTGTCGATAGTGATGCCGTGATGCGGATTCTGCGTGAGGACCGGTGCGATCGTGCGCAAGGATTCCTGATCGCCGAGCCACTACCCGAGGCCGATTTCCTCGAGTTCTTCGCTGACAGAGAGCGCCGCGCGCTGCGTATGCGCAGGGATTGAGCACGTCCGCACCTCCGCGCGGAGCCGGCCTCGAGCGGAAGAGAGGGTCGAGCGGCTCCCACGGAGGAGCAGACACGAACAGCACACGGAAGGGTGTGGAGCCGCCCGACCGAACCGGTCACGGATGACGAAGCGACCGTCCTAGCCCGCGTATCTCCTCTTCTCGGCGATGCGCGGGGCCAGCTCGATCACGTCCGCTTTCGGCCGGCGTCGCAGCGCGCGCAGCTCGGAGATGGCTGCGGCGCGTGCGAACGGCAGGGGATTGCCGGTCTCGAGCGCGATGCGCTGAGCGCGCCGGTCTATCCATTCCCATTCCGACTCGTTGAAGACCAACGTCATGGAGATTCCGTTGCAGTTCGTCGCTTGCCTCGTAGGGAACACGGGCGAGCGAGGATCCGGTTCCGCCGGTAGCGCTACCTATGGAGCGTTGCGGATGGGGTGCCGCGGGGAGAGCGCGTCGTCGCACTCGACTCGAGGCGTGTCGCAACGAAGCGACCGTCGTGGGGTCGATCTCTCCGCATAGTCGAGGGGGCTCGGCGTCTCGTATCGTCCCGTCGATCTCGATAGATAGAGGTTGCACATTTGTCGACACAAAATACAATCGGTTGAACAATGTCGCTACAGCAGAGACCTGATCGGTCTCTGCAACGTGCGCGGAGCGTGCTCTCGACGGGCGGTCCGCATCGTTCGACGCGCGCCTGCAGGGGCGGTGACGTGCGATCCAGCTGCGCAACCAGAGGAGGGGGGTTCGGTGAATAAGAACGATACCGCGCGCATGCGCGAACGCTTGCTGGCATCGACGATCGCGACGATTCTCGGCGCGGGCAGTGCCGCCAAGGCGCAGGAGCCTGCGCCGTCGGCGGGTCCCGTCGAGGAAGTGACCGTGACCGGGTCACGAATCGTGCGCCGCGATTTCACGGCGAACAGCCCGATCATGACGGTCGACCAGGAGCTGTTCGATGAGACGATGTCGATCGGCGTCGATCACATCCTGAATCAGCTGCCCCAGTTCGTCCCGGCCGTCACGCAGTTCACGACGACCGAGACCCAATCTACCGCGACCGTGACGCCCGGCGCATCCACGGTGAGTCTGCGCGGTCTCGGCGCGAACCGTAACCTCGTGCTGATCGACGGCCGTCGTGCGATGCCGGTGAACGCGTCGGGCGCCGTCGACACGAACATGATTCCGTCCGCCGCGATCGCACGCGTCGAGACGATCACCGGCGGCGCGTCGTCCGTGTACGGCGCGGACGCGATGGCGGGCGTCGTGAACTTCATCCTGAAACGGGACTTCGAGGGCGTCGATATCGACATGCGCTACGGCGAGACGCAGGAGGGCGACGGCGAGGAGTTCAGGCTCGCCGGCGTCTTCGGCGCGAACTTCGCCGAGGGCAGCGGGAACGTGCTGCTCGGCTTCGAGCACGCGTCACGCGGCAAGGCCTACGAGACGACGCGCCGATTCTACCGGCGCGGCTATGCGAACCCGACGGCGAACGGCACCGCGACTCGCTTGAGCGACAACTATTACGCCGTCGATACGACGAATCCGCCGGATGCCGCCGTCGTCGCCGATGTCTTCGGCGTCGCGCCGGGCGAGGTCGGAACCGGCGGCAACTTCTATCTCAACGCTGACGGCACGCTCTATCGTTCGTCCGCGGACGGCAACTTTCGTTACAACGGCCCGTTCATCGTCGACGGTCTGGTCTATCGCAAGATCCTCGAGAACAACCCGAATACGAACGCTTTGAACGGCCAGCTCGTCGAGAACCTGCTCGAGGGCCGGATGGTATCGCTGCCGCTCGATCGCTATTCGGCGTTCGGGCGCGCTCATCTCGATATCGCCGACAACGTCTCGGCGTTCATGCAGGCGAACTTCGCACAGAGCGAAACGGAGACGCTCCTGATCTATTCGCCGGCGCTCGGCAGCTGGGGCGTGAAGATCCCGTACGGCAACGAGATCTACGCGCCGTCGGTGGACGAGAACGGTAACACGCTCGGCGCGTATCTGCCGGGCGGCACGTACGGCTTGAACTGTCCGCCGGTCGGCGGATGCACGGAGTCGCAGGCGTTTCCGGTCACGCCCGAGCTCGCAGCGCTGCTCGACAGCCGCCCGGATCCGAATGCGGACTGGGACCTCGGCCACGTGCTGACCTATGCAGGCCCCCGCCGCAGCGAGAACCGCACGACGTCGTACCAGATCGTCGCGGGTCTCGAGGGCGGCTTCCCGAACAATGACTGGACCTGGGAGGCATACGTGTCGCACGGCGCGACGGAGGTCGCGACGACGCTGCTCGGCTACGGCTCCGTCGGGCGATACCGCTTCCTGGTCACGCAGCCGAATTACGGCCGCGGCACGTTCTATGTCGGCAATCCGGAGGGCGACGGCTTCGGCGCGGGCACCGCGCAGTGCACGACGGGGCTGCCGATCATGGAGCAGTTCACGCCGTCCGAGGACTGCATCAGGTCGATCACGGTTGATCTGCAGAACAACGGCCAGATGACCCAGGACGTCGTCGAGTTCAACCTTCAGGGTCGTCTCCTGGACGTGCCCGCCGGCGAGGCTCGCTTCGCGGTCGGCGCGTCGTACCGCAAGAACGAGTACTTCTATCGTCCCGACGCTCACATGTCACAGGAGAACTTCTTCGACCACGTGATGGGCGTCTTCCCCGGCAGCAAGTCCGAAGGGGACATCTCCGCGCGCGACGTCTACGGCGAGCTTTTGTTGCCCGTGCTGCGCGACAAGCCGGGCGTGCGCGAGCTCAACCTCGAGCTCGGCTATCGCTACTCGGACAACGATCCGACGGGCTCCGTCGATACCTACAAGGGGTTGATCGACTGGTCGATCACGGACCGCATCAGGCTCCGTGGCGGGCGGCAGGTCGCGAACCGCGCGCCGAATATCGCGGAGCTGTACCTGTCGCGCACGCAGACGCTCGGCGCCTCCGCGATCGGCGACCTGTGCGCGGAAACGAATCCGGTCAGTCCGTTGAGCGCAAACCCGGCGCTCAATCCGAATGCAGCGCGCGTGCGCGCGATCTGCGAATACCACATGGGACCGACCGGCGCTGCCGCGTTCTACGACCCGGATTTCGATCAGCCGACGGGCCTCGGCTTCGTATTCGCGAACACGACGGGCAATCCGAATCTCGAGCACGAGACGGCGAAGACGATCACGTTCGGCGCAGTCATGCAGCTCACGGACAGCCTTTCGTTGACCGTCGACTGGTACGACATCCGCATCGACGACATGATCGCGGCGCAGTCCGTCGATGCCGTCTATCGCAACTGCTTCGATCCCGCGGTCAACCCGACGTTCGATCCGACGACGCCCGCGTGCAGCCTGCTCGTGCGCGATCCGGTCACCGGGCTGCGCCAGGCGACGGACGTCACGTACTCGAACGACAGCGCGATCGATACGCAGGGCGTCGATCTGCAGCTCAACTGGGGCACGCCCATCGGGGCCGGCAACCTGAACCTGAGCCTTCTTGCGAGCTACCTGATCAGCATGAAGACCCGCCTCGATCCGGAGCAGGACTGGATCGAGTGGGAAGGCTCGTCAGGTCCGCAAGGGTTGACGGGAGTGCAGGGCGGGTCGTACGAGTACCGCACATTCACGACGCTCAGCTACTTCCGGGATCGTTGGAATCTCGCGCTGCGCTGGCGTCACTTGCCGGACCGTCTGCCGGCGGACCGCGTCACGAATCCGACGTCGACGACGCTGTCGCCGGGCTCGTATGACATCTTCGATCTCTCCGGCGGCTGGCGCTTCCCGAACGAGTGGTCGCTCCGCTTCGGCATTGATAACCTGTTCGACAAGCAGCCGCTGGTGACCAACGCGAACCAGTTCCAGAGCGGCAGCAGCACGGACGCCGGGTTCTACGACGTGCTGGGACGTCGGGGGTACATCGGCTTTTCGATGTCCTTTTGAATAGTTAGCGCTAAGTGTTTAGGCTCGTTCTAGGTTCCCGCGCGCGTCGCCGCGGCTCGAGCGGCACGTCGCGGGCGCCCGGCGCTCGGTGCGAACGTGCGCCGCGCTCGGAGGGCGGGCCGTGACGACGTCGATCGCGGCGCTCGACACCGCGGCGGCGCGCGCGTCGGCCGCAGTCGCCGAAGCAGAGGCCCTCGACCGCGCCGGACGCCATGCGGAAGCGATCGATGCGCTCGCCCGGGCCGCACGCACGGATGTCGTTGCGAAGACCGAGCTCGCGCTGCGTCTCCTGACGGGAGATCGAGCGCCGTATTTGCCGCAGGACGCCGTGCGGTTCCTCGGCGAGGCGGCCCGCGCCGGCTCCGGCGCCGCTGCCGGCATGCTGGCGGTGCTCGCGGCCGCGGGCGTCCATCTCGAGCAGAGCTTCGCGCACGCGATCGATGCGCTCGTGTACGCTGCGGTCCGCGGCTGGCGCCCGGCGCAGCTGCAGCTCCAGGTCCTCGCGCGCGGCGAATGGGACGATGCGCCGCCCGTCGATGCGGGCGACGGCTTCTGGCGTTCGCTCGGACGATCGATCGATCTCGTTTCGTGGCTCGAGGCGGGCCGGCCCGAGATCGTCTGCGAGTCCCCGCGGATCGTGTCTTTCGAGCATTTCGCCGCGCCTGCGGTGTGCCGCTGGCTGATCGAGCGCTCGCGCGGCCGATTGCGCCGTGCGCGCGTATATCATGCGCTCAAAGGCGAGGACGTCGAGGCCGAGACGCGCACGAACACGCAGGCGAGCTTCCCGCTTACGGAGACGGATGTCGTCGGCTTGTGCCTGCAGCACAAGATGGCCGCGGCGTGCGGGATGCCGTTCGAGCACCTCGAAGGGTTGGCGGTGCTGCACTACGATGCGGGGGAAGAGAACAAGGAACACTTCGATTTCGTCGACCCCCGCGTCCCGAACTATGCTGCGGTCGTCGAGGCGAAGGGCGAGCGAGTGATCACGTTTCTCGTGTATTTGAACGACGACTACGAAGGCGGCGAGACGGCGTTTCCGAAATTGGGTATCGAGCACAAGGGCCGGGCGGGGGAAGGGTTCTATTTCGTGAACGTTGCGGACGACGGCGCGCCGGACCTCGCGACGCTGCACGCGGGCCGCCCGCCGCGGCGCGGCGAGAAGTGGGTCGTGTCGCAGTTCATCCGCAACCGCAGAGTGTTGCCTTGAATGTGCCGTGTCGCCGGTTCTCGCGAGTGATCTTCCAAACCGTACGCGCGGCGCACGACGACGAATCAGGATTGATTGACAACGATCGAGGAGAGGACGAGATGCAGGAAGCAACGCGAATCGAGCACGGCGCGAGCGCCGTCGGCCGGACGCGTTTGACGCCGTTTTGCGGTGCGCTCTGCGCTGTGCTCGCGGCGTGGCCGCTCGGCGCGGTTGCGCAGAGCGGCGCGTGGGAGCATCCCGTGACGCCGTGGGGCGATCCGGATCTGCAAGGGCGCTGGCCGATCCGCCACATGACGTTGACGCCGCTCGAGCGGCCTGTCGAGCTCGGTACGCGCGCCTGGCTGAATGACGAGGAGTTCGCGCAGCGGGTCGCGTCTATCGAGGCGCGCAATACGCGCTACGACCGCGAGACCTCGGAGAACCGGCTAGGACAGGGCCACTGGGCGGAAGCCGGGCAGATCCCTCAACGGCAGGCGTCACTGATCGTCGATCCGCCGAACGGCCGTCTGCCCGCGCTGACGGAGGCGGGCCTCGCGAAGTCGGCGACGATGCGCAGCAGCTGGCAGGACATTCCGTTCGACACGCCGGAAGACTTCGACAGCTGGGACCGCTGCATCACGCGCGGCATGCCCGCGTCGATGTTTCCGATGCAATACAACAACGGCATCGAGATCTGGCAGACGCCCGGCTACGTGCTGATCCGGCTCGAGATGATCCACGAGGTGCGCATCGTGCCGATCGACGGCCGCCCGCCGCTCGATCCTGCGATCAAGCTCTGGATGGGTGACTCGCGCGGGCGGTTCGAAGGCAACACGCTGATCGTCGAGACGACGAACTTCAACGGCTTGACGCCGATGACGAACGTCGTGACGCCGGGTGCTCCTCCGGGCAACAACATCCCGACGAGCGAGTCGATGCGCATCGTCGAGCGCTTCACGCGCACGAGCGACGAGAGCCTGCATTACGAGATCACGACGTACGATCCGGAGATGATGGTGCGGCCCTGGACCGTCGAGTACGACTGGCGGCTCGAGCCCGACTACATGATCTACGAGTACGCGTGCCACGAGGGCAATACGGCGATTCGAAACTACATCGAGACGTCGCGCTACGAGCGTGCTCGGCAGGCGAATCGCCGCTGAGCGGCGCTCTAGCCTCGAGCTCGGTCACGAAGGGGGGAAACGAAGATGCCGGTCTCGAGACGGAAGGAAGCGGGCAGACGCCGCGGCGTGCACGCGCGCGGCCGGTTGCCCGTCGTGATCGCCGCCATCAGGCGGAACGCGCTCGCGACGGGCATCGCGCTCGGCATCGCGGCGCAGACGGCAGTCGCGCAGACCGCGGCCGATGAGCCGGCCATCGGCCCGGTGCCGTTCGGGCCCGGCGACTGGGCGACGATCAACGGCGACGCGGCCGCGACTCGCTACTCGCCGCTCGATCAGATCAATCGCGACAACGTCGGGCGGCTGACGGAAGCGTGGAGCTACCCGTTGAACGGTGCGTCGACGGCCGTGCCGATCGTCGTCGGCGGCGTGATGTACGTGCCGAGCGGCGATCGCGTCGTCGCGCTCGACGGCGATACCGGCGACGAAGTTTGGGTGCACGTGCTCTCCGCGCCGCGCGGGCCGGAGCGGGAGGCACCGTCGGCGTCGGTCGTTCCGTTGCGCGGCGGGCGTGCGTCGACGCGAGGAGTGAGCTACTGGCCCGGCGACGGCGAACGCGGCCCGCGCATCCTGTTCATGAGCGGCTCGCGGCTGATCGCGCTCGACGCGAGAACCGGTGAGCGCGTCCTCGAGTTCGGCGACGAGGGCGCCGTCGACGTCGGCGTACCCTACGGCGGAGCTCCGGTCGTCTTCCGCCACGTCGCGATCATCGGCGCGAACGTCGGCGAGCTGCCCCAGGGCGATCCGGGCAACGTCCGCGCGTTCGACATCCGCACGGGGGAGAAGCTCTGGGAGTTCTGGACCGTGCCGCGTCCCGGCGAGCCGTACAACGAGACGTGGGAAAACGGCAGCTGGGAAGGCCGCTCGGGGACGAACATGTGGGCGTTCTCGGCGCCGGTCGACGTCGAGCTCGGGCTCGTCTATGTGCCGATCTCGAGCCCGTCGCCGAACTACTACGGCGGCGATCGCCCGGGCACGAACGTGTTCGGCAACTCGCTCGTCGCGCTCGACGCGTTGACCGGCGAGTACGTGTGGCACTTCCAGACGGTGCGTCACGACATCTGGGATGCCGACATGCCTTCGGCCGGCGGGCTCTTCGACTTCGTGCACGAGGACGGCCGAACGACGCCCGCGATCGCGCACGTCGGCAAGACCAGCTACTTCTTCGTGCTCGACCGCAGGACGGGCGAGCCGCTGATCGAAGTCGAGGATCGCCCCGTGCCTGCCGGAGACGTGCCCGGCGAGTGGTACTCGCCGACGCAGCCGTTCCCGGTGCGGCCGGGACCGTTGTCGCGCGTCAGCTTCGATCCCGAGACGGATCTAGTGCGGCCGGAGGACACGACGCCCGAGCACGCGGCCGCATGCCGCGAGCTGATGGAGCGAAGCGGCGGTTTCTACAACGAAGGTCCGTTCACGCCGTTCCTGTACAAGGCACCGGATGCGCCGCCGCGCTCGACGATCCAGCTTCCGGGCGGCACGGGCGGCGTCAACTGGGGCGGCGTCGCGATCGACCGCGAGAGCGGTCTCGTCTACGTGAACGCGCAGGACACGTCGCTCGTCGGATGGGTCGAGGACCGGGATCCCGAAGGTAACTACGGGCGCGGCACGCAGGCATCGAATCAGCCGTACGATCGCGCGAGCATCAATGGCCCGGGGCCTTACGCGAGCTTCGCTGCGCCGATCGGCGGAGAGTTCGACGAGCGAGGACGCGCGATCGGTCCGACCGCGCCGTGCTATCGTCCGCCATGGGCTCGGCTCACCGCGGTCGATCCGAACAAAGGCGAAATCGTCTGGCAGGCGGTGCTCGGGCTCAACGAGAACCTGCCGGAAGGCAAGCAGCTCGTCGGTAACTCGGGCAGCGCAGGGCCCTCGGTCACCGCGGGCGGGCTCGTCTTCGTCGGCGCGACGAACGACCGGCGTTTCCGAGCGTTCGATGCGGCGACCGGCGATGAGCTCTGGTCCACGCAGCTCGAAGCGAACGCAAACGCGAACCCGATGAGCTATCTTTCCGCAAGCGGCAAGCAGCATGTCGCCGTGATCGCGGGCGACCGGGTCATGGTTTACGCGTTGCCGTGAAGTGGGAGATTACACGGCAAGGCGAGGAGAACGAGGGGGGACGCATGCGCGACGGTCATTGGTCGTTTCTCAGGGAGGGCCGCGCGGCACTGGCCGTCGCGGCGATCGGCGTCGCTTTCGCCGCCGGAGTCAGCGAAGCCCAGGACGGCAGGACACTGCTGATCGATGTCGCCGACTGCGTCGAGATCGAGTCGCCGTCCGAAAGGTTCCGGTGCTACGAGAGCCGCGTGGATGCGGCGCTCGGGGAGGCGCGGGATGATGCACCGGCGGCGCAGCCCGCTCCGGTAGCAGCAGAGCGCCCGGCCGAAAGCGCCGCGCCCGCTTTCGTAGCGCCGTCGAGCGGCGTGATCGCCGAACGTGAGCTCGAGCTCAAAGCCGACCGGTCGGCGGATGCGAGCGACTTCGGGCTACGACGGCAGACCCGCGAGCGCCGGCGCGAGCGGGAGGAGCTTTTCGGCACGGTCGCGTCGGTCCGCGAGACCGTGCCGAACTCGTACATCGTCACGCTCGAGAACGGACAGGTCTGGCGTCAAGTGAGGCCGAAGTTCTATCCGCTGCGGCCTGGGCACCAGGTTCGGATCTATTCGACGAACTGGGGCGATTCCTACCGGATGAGCGCCGAGGATTTGAACGGCTTCATTCAGGTCGAGCGGGTGCGGTGAGCGGGCAGGTGCTTCACATCGGGCGACTGAGGCTTCGACGTGGCGGATGAGCCGCAGGCGGTCCATCACGGATGAGCCCGCGAGGAGCGCGCGGTTCCGCGCATAGCGCGGCAACGCGCTCCCGCTCACGCATGAGACGGCTCCGCATGAAGACCGTGATCGTGACCGGCGGAGCAGGCTTCATCGGCTCGGCCGTCGTCCGCCAGCTCGTCCAAGAGACGAGCTTCCGCATCGTGAATGTCGACGCGCTCACCTATGCCGCGAACCTCGACTCGTTGGGCATGGCGCGGGACTCGCCTCGTCACGTCTTCGAGCACGTCGACGTGTGCGATCGCGACGAGCTCGAACGCGTGTTCGGGGAGCATCGCCCCGCGGCCGTCGTGCATCTGGCCGCGCAAACGCACGTCGATCGGTCGATCGAGGATCCGAGCGTATTCATCGCGACGAACGTCGACGGTACGTTGAACGTTCTCGAAGCGTCGCGCCGCTATTGGAGCCGCCTCGGCTCGGAGGCGCGGAGCCGGTTCCGGCTGCTGCACGTGTCGACGGACGAGGTATACGGTGACCGCGATCCCGACGAGCCGGCGGTCGCGGAAGGCGCGCGGTACGCCCCGAGCTCGCCGTATGCCGCAAGCAAGGCCGCGGCAGACCATCTCGTGCGGGCGTGGAGTCGAACGTTCGAGCTGCCGATCGTGATCGCCGTTTGCTGCAACAACTATGGTCCGTGCCAATATCCCGAGAAGCTGATTCCGCTCGTCGTGCTGCACGCCGTGGAAGGAAAGGCTTTGCCTCTCTACGGCACAGGAGAGAACGTTCGCGACTGGCTGTACGTCGAGGACCATGCGCGCGCACTGCGGATGCTGCTCGAGGCCGGTGAGCCCGGAAGGACCTATCACGTCGCCGCGCACGAGGAGCGGTCGAATCTCGAGGTCGTGCGAGCGATATGCACGCTGCTCGACGAGATGGTGCCGCGTGTTTCGGGGCGCTATGCGGAGCTCATCCGTTTCGTCGCGGACAGACCGGGGCACGATCGCCGCTACGGGATCGACGACTCGCGGATACGCGACGAGCTCGGATGGCGACCGCGAGAGACGTTCGAGTCGGGTCTGCGTAAGACCGTGCGCTGGTACCTCGATCATCCGGGCTGGGTCGAGGCGGTGCGCACCGCGGAGTATCGGCGCTGGATCGCGACTCATTATCGCGACGGCGGCTCGTGACGTGTCACGGACCAAAGCGCGTGTATACGCGCGTTCGGTGGGGACAAGAAGGCAGGTGGTGGAGGCGGCG
>CAZKNH010000121.1:0-12512 GCA_964553875.1 uncultured Gammaproteobacteria bacterium
TCGATGAACTTCGGCCGGATCATCGGCGAGAGCCCGGCGCTGAAGAAGATGCTCGCGCGCCTCGAGGCCGTCGCGCAGACGAACGCCAGCGTGCTGATCCAGGGCGAATCCGGTGTCGGCAAGGAGCTCGTCGCGCACGTGATCCATGCCAGGAGCCCGCGGGCGAACGGGCCGCTGGTCAAGGTCAACTGCGCGTCGATTCCGCACGAGCTCTTCGAGAGCGAGTTCTTCGGGCACGTGAAGGGCGCGTTCACCGGCGCCCACCGTGACCGCGTCGGCCGCTTCCAGCTCGCCGACGGCGGCACGATCTTCCTCGACGAGGTCGGCGAGATTCCGCTCGACCTGCAGAGCAAGCTGCTCCGCGTGCTGCAGGAGAACGAGTACGAGCGCGTCGGCGACGATCGCACCCACACGGTCGACGTGCGCGTGATCGCCGCGACGAACCGCGACCTCGAGCAGGAGGTCGCCGCCGGCCGTTTCCGCGAGGACCTGTACTATCGGCTGAGCGTCTTCCCGATCGATGTGCCGCCGCTTCGCGAGCGCGGCGACGACGTCGTGCAGCTCGCGCATCACTTCCTCGAGAAGACGTGCCAGGATTTCGGCCGGCCGCCGTTGCAGCTGTCGCGCCAGCAGGCCATGCTGCTGCAGCGCTACGATTGGCCCGGCAACATCCGGGAGCTCAAGAACGTGATCGAGCGGGCCGTGATCCTGTCGCGCGGCAAGGTCCTGCGCCTCGATCTCGCGATGGCCGACATCCTGACCGCGCCGCAGGCCGCGGCCGCCGTCAGCCAGCGCGACGAGGCCGCGGAGGTCCTGACCGAAGCGCAGATCCGCGAGCTCGAGCGCAACAACATGCTGACCGCGCTCAAGCTGACGAACTGGCGTGTATCCGGCCCGAACGGCGCGGCGAAGCTGCTCGGTATCAAGCCGAGCACGTTCGCGGACCGGATGCGCAAGTTCGGCATTTCGCGCCCGAACGGGATCGAGAACCAGCCGAGCTCGGCGGCGTGACCGCGGCGCTTGCCGGGCGTTTCCATAATCTGCTATACGTCGCCGGCGAATGGGGGCGCGGCCTTCGATCACACCGGGGCCGCACGACGGCGCTCACCGCTGCCGTTCAGCGCGTTCTCTTTCGACCGACTCATCCATCTCGATTCGGCGGAGCGCCGGCGCTCCGAAGGCGTGGTCGATGCAACATCTCACTAAACGATTCGAATCGGCGGTCCGCGAGCTCGTCGCCGACGGCCCGGTCAAGCGCCGCCTCGTGCTCGCGTTCGGGCGCCACCTCGACGACCTTCTGATCCCCGACATTCCGGAGCCGTTGCGCGAGCGGTTCGCCGCGCTGCACGCCGCGCTGCACCGCGCAGAGCCGATCGGCCGGGAGGGCCGTCTCCAGGTCAGCGTACGCAAGATGTCGTTCGCCGAGGCGACCGCCCATGCCGAGACGATCGTCGAGCTCTACGCCGACGTCGTGCGGAACGCGGACCGCGCCGAGCCGTTGAAGGTCGTCCACTCCGAGGAGAAGATGCCCCGCTACCAGACGGGCGGCTGACGCACCGGGGCGGCTCGGCCGGGCGTGGCCGAGTTCACGGTGCGGCCGGACGGCGGTCCCTATAATCCGTCGCCTCCTTTCAGGATCGAGCGGCGGATGAGGGGACGACTCTCGATTGTGCTGATCACGCTGGCCTGGACCGCAGCCGCGGCGGCCGAGACCGCCTACGTGACGGACCTCTTGCAGCTCGGACTGCACCAGGCCTCCGACACGAGCGACCGACCCTTCGCGAACCTGCCGAGCGGCACGCGGCTCGAGGTCCTCGAGCGCAAGACGCATTACGCCCGGGTTCGCACCGACGGCGGCGACGAGGGCTGGGTCAAGGCGGCGTACATCGTCACCGAGACACCGGCCCGTTTCCGCGTCGCCGAGCTCGAGGCGCAGCTCGAAGCGCTCAGAACGGAGCTCGAGCACGCTCGTGCCGCGGAGAAGCGGGCGACCGCCGAGGCCGAGCGCTTGCGGAACCGCGACGCGGAGCACGCGGCATCGATGCACGCGCTCGAGGAGAAGGTCACACGCCTCGAGGCCGAGAACGCCGACTACGCCGACCGCGTCGCGCGGTATCGCGCCAGCTTGCCGCTGCCGTGGGTGCTCGCCGCGCTCGCGCTGACGTTCGTCGGCGGGTCCGGGGCCGGCTGGTGGGCCCTCGACGCGTTCATTCGCCGCCGCTATGCGGGCTACAGGCTTTACTAGGGATATTCAACGGGCCGAGCTCGAGCCGGCGGCGCCACGAACGAGCGGCTCGCCGCGTGCGGCCGCGAGACCGGATGCGCTTCGCCGGCGGCGCGCCGCGCGAACGCGCGCATCGACGAGCCGGTAGCCGAGCAGCACGCCGAGCAGCACGGCGTAGAGCAGCGGCTCGCGAATGTCCGCCTTGACGAGCCACCAGTAGTGGAGGACGCCGAGGATCGCCGCCGGGTAGATCAGGCGGTGCAGCGTCGTCCATCTCCGCCCGAGCCGCCGCTGCCAGCCTCGCGTCGACGTGACCGCGAGCGGAACGAGCAGCACGAAGCAGAGCATTCCGACGATGATGTACGGCCGCTGCGTGAGGTCGACGATCAGCTCGTCGAAATCGAGCCCCCGATCGAGCACCGCGTACACGAGCAGATGCATCGACAGGTAGAAGAACGCGAACAGCCCGAGCATGCGCCGCAGCCGCATTAGCGCATTGAGCTTCGTGAGCTTGCGCAGCGGCGTGATCGCGAGCGTGACCCAAAGGAGCTGCAGGCCCGTCTTCCCCATCGAGTGGAGCACTTCCTCGACCGGGTTCGCGCCGAACGGGATCAGTGAGGCGATCTTCGCGACGACGATGGCGAACGGGTAGAGGCAAACCGCGGCAACGAAGATTTTCGCGACCGCGATCCGGTCGCGCGGCAGCAGCCGGAACGACGGGGACGCGCCGGCGCGGGGCACGGCCTCTTCTGATCCTTTGGACGGCGGCATCGAAGACGTGCGGGCGGTCACGGCGCCAGCCTGTGCTGCTCGCGGCCGGCGCCCACCGTCCGTCAGTAGTTCTTCACCAGGTCGAGCCCGGTGTAGAGCGACGCGACTTCCTCGGCATAGCCGTTGAACATCAGCGTCGGCTTCCGCTCCGAGATGAGCGCGCGCAGACCCGTGCCGCCGAGCACGCGCTCGTGGGCCTGGCTCCATCTCGGATGGGGGACGTTCGGGTTCACGTTCGAGTAGAACCCGTACTCGTGCGGCGCCGCCATGTTCCACGACGTCTCGGGCTGGCGCTCCGTGAAGTGGATGCGGACGATCGACTTGATGCTCTTGAAGCCGTACTTCCACGGCACGATCAGCCGCAGCGGGGCGCCGTTCTGGTTCGGCAGCACTCTGCCGTAGACACCGACCGTGAGGAGCGTCAACGGGTGCATCGCTTCCTCGATCGTGAGCCCCTCGCGATACGGCCACTGGAGCACCGGGTAGCGAAGGCCGGGCATCTGCTTCGGATCGGCCAGCGTGAAGAACTGCACGTACTTCGCGCGGGACGTCGGCTCGAAGCGCTTCAACAGGTCGCCGAGCGGGAAGCCGACCCACGGCACGACCATCGACCACGCCTCGACGCAGCGGAAGCGATAGATCCGCTCCTCGAGCGCGTGCGGCTTGAGGATGTCCTCGAGCGTATAGCGGCCGCGCTTGTTCGCTTCGCCGGTGACCTCGACCGACCATGGATCGGTCTTCATCGTGTGCGCGTAGCGCGAGGGATCGCCCTTACCGGTGCCGAACTCGTAGAAGTTGTTGTAGGTCGTGATGACCTCCCACGTGTTCGGCTGCTCGTCGAGCGACTTCGGCCACTTCGTGACGTTGTCGAACCTGTCGCCTTGGGCGGGCATCGTAGCCGCGAGCGACTCGTGCGCGAAACCCGGCAAAAGGCCCATCGCGACTGCGCCCGCGACAATCTGACGCCTGTTCAGGAAGACCTCTTCCGGTGTGATCTCGGACGGTTTGATGCGGTTCTTCGACATGGTCAGCCTCGCTGCTGTTCGGGAGCGGGGCAGCTCGCGCCGCCGCGCCGCGGGCTATCGGCGGGTCCCATGCCCGCCGTGCCGTGACTCCGCTACAATATCGCGCTCGAGAACACACATTAGCTCGCCGTCAGGGCGCAGTTCAAGGCCGAAATCCCTAGAAGAATCAACGCGAGGCGTCCAATGAAGCTCATTACCGCCGTCATCAAGCCGTTTCGCCTCGACGATGTCCGCAACGCATTGGCCGAGGTCGGCGTGCAGGGGATGACCGTCACGGAAGTGAAGGGCTTCGGGCGCCAGCGCGGCCACACCGAGCTCTATAGGGGCGCCGAGTACGTCGTCGACTTTCTGCCGAAGGTCAAGGTCGAGGTCGCGGTCGCGGACGAGCTCGTCGAGCGCGTCATCGAAGCGATCATCGAATCGGCGAAGACCGGGAAGGTCGGGGACGGCAAGATCTTCGTGACGGCGCTCGAGCAGGTGTATCGCATCCGGACCGGCGAGACCGGCGACCAGGCGATCTGAGCCGTTACGTCTTTTTCGGCCCCTCGGGGGGGGTGACCGGCACGACGAGCTCGACCTCGAGGCCGCCGTCCGGGCAGTTCCGCGCAGTCGCGCTGCCGCCGTGCAGCTCCATGACCCGCGCCGTGATCGCAAGTCCGATGCCCTGACCGCCCGCGTGATCGCGACTCGGATCGACACGGAAGAACGGCTCGAAAATTCTCTCGACGTCCTCGGCCGGAACGCCCGGGCCGTGGTCGCGCACGACGATCCGCACCTCCTTCGTGGTCCCGCTCAGCGTGACCTCGACGGGCTTGCCGACGCCGCCGTGCGCGACGGCGTTGCGGACGACGTTCTCGATCGCGCTCTTCAATCCGGACGGGTCGCCGAGCACCGCGGGCACCTGCGCCGGCGTGAAGCGGATGTCCGCGTCCGCGTGCTCGAAGCGCGTGTCCGCGACGACCTCCTCGACGACCGACGTCAAGAGCACCGGCACGCGTTTCGGCTCGTCCTGCGTGCGCAGGCGGGTGAGGGTCATGACCTGGCCCACGAGCTCGTTGAGCCGCTCGACCTCCCGCTCGATGCGCGCGAGATCCGGAGCGGCGTCTTCGCCCGCACGCCGCTGCGCGAGCGCGAGCGCGACGCTGATCCGCGCGAGCGGCGAGCGGAACTCGTGCGACACGTCCCGGAGCAGCGCCTCCTTGTCCATGACGAGCATCTGCAGCCGCTCGGCCATCGCGTCGAAATCTTTCGCGAGCCGGCCCACCTCGTCGCGCCGCCGCACCGACGGCCCGACGCGCGTATCGAGGTTGCCGGCGGCGAGCGCGCGGGTCGCCTTCTGCATGCGGGCGATCGGAGCGGACAGATAGCGCGCGAGCACGGCCGAAGTCAGCACGGTCGCGACCAGCGCGGTCACGACGACGAGGAGCTGGGTCCCGGGCCATGCGAGCACGCCGCCGAACGTGACGACGGGCGCGAGCGCGAAGATCAGCCGGTACTCGCGGCCGTCCGGTCCGATGAGCTCGGTCGTAAGCTGCTGCGGCCGGACGTTCGACGGGCGTTGCGATTCGCTGAAGGGCTCGGTCCGGAGGAGCTTCGCGACCTGCGGCGGCGGCTGCCTGCCGAGCAGCTCGTTGCCGGCTTCGTCGATCACGAGGAGCGCCATGCCGGGCGCCGGGCGGGGGTTACGGAGCAGCCAGAGCCTCAGACGCCATTCGCCGCCGGCCTCGAGCGCCGCCGCGACCTCCTGAACGATGCGCTCGCGGCCCTCGAAGTTGAGCTGGTCGAACGCCCGATCGCCGAGACGGAAGCTCGCATAGACGACGGCCGCGATCGTCGCGGCCATCGCGAGGCCGAACGCCGCGAAAATTTTCCAAAACAGTCTCATTTATCCGCCGTGGTCGGCGGCGGCACCAGCACATAGCCGCTGCCGCGGACGCTGCGGATCTGCACGCCGCCGGTCTCCCCGTCCTGGCCGAGCTTCTTGCGCAGGTTGCTGATGTGGGTGTCGAGGCTGCGGTCGTCGGGGAGCAGCCGTCGGCCGAGCGCCGTCCGCGTCAGCGTCTCGCGCGAAACGACGTCGCCCGCTGCGCGCATCAGCGTCGCAAGGATCACGAACTCGGCGTTCGTCAGCTTCAACGGCTCGCCGTTCATCAATACCTCGCGGCGCTGCATGTTCGCTCGGAGCGGTCCGACCGTGAGCTCGACGACCTCCTCGTGCTCCGCTTCGGCCGTTCTGCGCAGGATCGCCTTGATGCGCGCGAGCAGTTCCCGTGGGTTGAACGGCTTCGGCAGGTAGTCGTCGGCGCCCATCTCGAGACCGACGATGCGGTCCACGTCGTCGCCGCGTGCGGTCAGCATCAGCACGGGCGTCTCGGATCCCGACTCCCTGAGCTGGCGCAGGACCTCGAAGCCGGACAGGCCCGGCAGCATCACGTCGAGCACGATCAAGTCGTACTCACCCGTCTGCGCCTCGCGCAGCCCGGTCGAGCCGTTGGGGAACGACGTCACCGACAGCCCTTCCGGCGCGAGATACTCGGCGAGCATCTCGGTCAAACGGGTATCGTCGTCAATGATCAGTACGCGATTGGCGCTCATCCACGAACCGCCCCGGTCCTGGGAACTTGCCACATTCTCGCAAGAACGAGAAGACCTGGCCCGCCGCCCGACCGGCGGGCTTCACAAAAACTTGCATTCGACGGTCGTTTGCGGCGCGGCCGGCGTCATTCACGCTCGGGCGGCTGAAAGCCCGGCGGTTTGATGATGATCAGATCGCACGGCAGGCGGTCGAGCGTGCGCTCGGCCGTGCTGCCGATGAAGATGCGTTTCAGGCCGCTTCGCGACACGGCGCCCATCACGACGAAATCCGCGTTCCGGGCGGTCGCCTGCTCGACGAGCACGTCGTGCGGCACCCCCTGCTCGAGGTGCACGTTCTCCGGAGGGATGCCGAAATCAGCGACGAGCGCCGACAACGCCTTTCCATGCTCCTCGCGCGCCGCGGCGGTGACCTCCTCGACCGGTATCGCGACCGTCGAGACCGGTGTGCCGGATATCGCCGCGAGCGTCGGCCCGATGTCGAACGAGTGCAGCACGTGCAGCGAGCCGCCGAGCACCTGGGTCAGCTCCTTCGCGAACGACAGGATCGCGCGATCCAGATCGGCGGGCTTGTCGTGCTCGTGCAGCGGATCGACCGCGGCGAGCACGGTCGGCGTCGCGGCGACCTCTCGCGGCTTCACGAGCAAGAGCGGCGCCGGGCAGGACCGGATCAGGTTCCAGTCCGTGTTCGACAAGAGCGAGCGCTTGAAGGCCGGATGGTAGTGCGTGTCCTTCACGACGAGCATCGGCTGCGAGTCGAGCACCTTTTCCACGATGCCGCGGTCGAGCGGCTTGCCCCAGCGGGCGTCGACCTCGACCGCGATGCCGTCGGCACGGAGCGGCTCCGCCCGCTTCTCGAGCCGGGCACGGTGGTTCCGTAGCAGACTCTGGCGCGCCTTCTCGAGGCCCTTCGAATCGAACAGACGCCCGCCGGCGAGGTACTGGTCGTAGTCGCAGATGAAGAGCTCGAGCGTTGCGCCGAGCGCCTTCGCGAGACGCGCGGCGCGCTCCATCGCGGGTTGCTCGTCGGTCGTCGGATCGATTACGGACAGAATGCGTTTTTCGGTCATCGTCGGTCGTTCGCCAGGGTCCGAGCCCGAGCTTACCGGCTTTCGCCCGGGTCGAACAGCTCGAAGCGACCGAAGCGCGCTCGGGTGCGTCGCTTCGCGCGCCGCTCAGTCCGCGACGTAGTAGCGAAAATAGTGCGTGTAGCGAACGTCCTCGGTCGGTGCAGGCTGCCCGTCGACGATGCGGGGGCGGAAGTGCGCTTCGCGGATCCTGCGAACGTACGCGGCGTCGACGAGGCCTGCGGGCTCGGCCGACACGACCGTCACGCCGCGCGCCCGGCCGTCCGCGCCGACGTCGAAGCGGAGCACGATCGTTCCCCATGCGTACGGCCGCGTGCTCGTGCGGCGATCGACCGCGGTCAGCGGTGCGATGAAATCGAGCATCTCGGGGCGGCCGAGCAGCCGTTCGCGCTCGTCCGGCGCGTCGGCGAGAAGCACCCAGGCTTCGCCGTAGTGCGCGACGGCTGCTCCAAGGTCGTTGTCGCGCGCGAGCGCGAAGTCGCCGAGCGCGATCACCGAGAGCGCGCGATCGAGCGCGGGGAGGTCCCGCTGGCGCTCGAGTATCTCCGCGATTCTCGTCCGCGCGGTGTCGCGGTCGCGCAGGAGCACGTCTATGCGCAGCAGCCGGCGCAGCGGTTCGAGCAGAGCGGCCTCGTCGCCGAGCGGCTCGAGCGCGGCGAGGGCCGCCTCGTATTGCGCCCGGGCGGCTCCGCGCAGGCGCGACTGCTCGTAGTAGCGCGCGAGCCCGTACCGGTACGGCACGACGCGCGGATCGCTCTCGCCGAAGCGGCGGACGGCGTTGTCGAGTCGTTCGCGCTGCAGACGTCCCGCCGTCTCGGCGTCGCCGAGCCCGAGGTACGCGGTCGTCAGATCGTCGATGAGGCCGGTTTGGCTCTCGTTGAAGAGGCCGAGGTTCCGCTGGCTGATGTGCTGCGCCTGCTCGAGCGCCGTGATCGCCTCGACGTAACGCCGCTCCAGGATGTAGCTGCGGCCGAGGGCGCGGTAGACGTCGATGAGGTCGAGCGCGAACTCGCCCTCGGTTCGGCGGATCACGTCGGCGGCGTCGAAGTAGCGGCGCTCGGCCGCGTCGAACTCGCCGAGCAGCGTATGGACCATGCCGAGACGGACGAGGTCGTCCGCGTAGCGCGGGTCGCTCGGCGCGTCCGGGCGGGCGACGAGCTGCTCCGCAGGGTCCCGCGCACCCAAGGCGTCGCCGGCCGCGAGCTGCGCGTCCCGTGCACGGCGTAGCGGGTCGGACCCTGCGCCGTCCGTGTCCGGCTCCGCGCGCGGTACCGGCTCGAGCAGATCGGGGAGGTTCGGCGGGGCTTCCGTCCGTTCCGTCTGCGCGGCGGCCGGCCACGCCGAGATCGAGAGCGATGCGGCGAGTACGAGCGGTGAGCGGTTACTCCGCCGGTTCCGCCTGGTCATCGGGCAGGTACCGGAAGTTGACCCGCAACGCGACGTCGTCCCGCGCGACGATGACACCCTCCTCGATACGGGGACGGAAGCGCCATTGCCGGATCGCGCGGACGACCGCTTCGTCCTTGAAGCCGGGGGGCTCGGACTCGACGACGCGAACGTCGGACGTGCGCCCGTGCCGATCCACGTCGAATGCGACGATCACGTGGCCCGAACGCGCGTCCGGGGCGCGGCTCAGGCCGCGCTGGCTGATCGGCTCGTCGAACACGCTGTTGAGCTCCTCGAACCATTGGCGGCGCAGCTCGTCGCCGTTCTCGAGCTCGCCGAGGAGCCGCCATGCCGACACATAAACGCTCAGATCGGGCTCGATCTTGCTGAACGCGACGTCCCAGTCGCCGACGTCGCGCAGCACCTCCGCCCGAAGCAGCGGATCCGCCGCGCCGTGCTCGTCGAGGAGCTCGAGCGCCGAGCGCAGCGCGCTGATGCCCTGGTTATCGGGCAGACGCTGCTTGCGATAGCTGTTCGCGGTTTCGCGCAGCGGCCGCACGAGAAGCAGACTGTTCTTGCCGTGCGTGTTGCGAATGAGCCGCATCGCCTGCGCGTAGCGCATGCGCTCGTCGTGATACCGGCCGCTGTCCCGCAGCCAAAGCGCGTAGCGGTAGATCGCTTCGAGATGCTCGGGCGAAGCCTCGGGGTAGCTGCGTTCGGCGATATTGAGGATCGTGAGCTGCTGCTCGTCGGCTTCGACGTACTGGTCGAGCGCCTCGAACGATTCGGTCAGGCGGTCGAGGATCGGCACCTGGCCCGGGTTCAGCAGCCCGTGGGCGCGTCGGCTCACGGTCCGCGCCTCGTTGTACGCGGTGATCGCGTTCAGGTACTGCCCGGACTCGTGGTAGTTGTCGCCGAGGCCGAGGAGCGGCCGGATCGCGAGCTCGGTGTAAGTGCCGTTCAGCGCGCGCACGAGATCGATCGCACGCAGGTAGTACTCCTCGGCGCGCTGATGGTTCCGGGCCTCGCGATGAATGCGCGCGGCGAGCTCGTAGGCTTCCGCGGCCTCGATACTCTGCGAACCGAATTCTTCTTCGGTCAGGCGAATGAGCTGCTCCAGGAACGGCACCGCGTCCTCGGGACGTCCCGCGTCCGAGAGCCTGTTCACCTCGAGCAGCGTCTCGAGGCGCGTGACCGGCGCCGGGGCCTCGTCCGGCCGTTCGCCGTCGTCCGGCTCGGGGCCGTCGAGCAGGCCGGGGAGCTCTTCGAAGTCGTCGGTGAGGTCGCCGGGCGTCTGAGCAATCCCCTGGGTCGCCCAGAACGCGCCGAGCACGAGCGGCAGCGTGCAGAGCGAGCGAGTTCCGAGGCGGGGCCGAGGCGTGCGCGAGGTCATCGAACGCATTCTATCCAAATTGTCGATCACGGGGCCGAAGGAACTTCCGACTCAGACCGGCCCGCGACGCGCGAGTTTCCCGTCGATCCGCTGCCTGCCGCGAAGGGTTGCGCCGTGACGTCGTCGCGGCGCCTTCGGCCGACATCTTGTGGCGTCCGGGCCCACGTCTATAATGGCTCGCCAAGTCCCAAGAAAATCGACGAACGATTCGATCTGGACTCCGCGTTGTTGCGCAGACGTAGCATTCGCGGCCGCATCTCGGCCGTGGTCCTCGAGCGCCGACCCCGCGTCGCGAGCACCCTTGCCGTCGCGTGCCTCAGGGCGCGTCGCGCGGCTCCCACCGGGTACTGAGTCCCGCGAGTCTTCGGATAGGTTCAAGCCGAAGCGTAAGGCCGACGTCCGATATCGTATGCTCTATCGACCGCGCCGAACGCTTGTTTTCCCTTGTGTTCGACCGCCGCCCGACGTGCACGGCCGGCTTCGATGAGGCCGCTTTGAATGGAACCGACGGATACAAAAGGGACCGAATATTTCCACCGGGTGGTGGACTGCCAATGGGCGTGCCCCGCGCACACCGACGTTCCCGAGTACATCAGACTGATCTCCCTCGGCCGGTACGACGACGCGTATCTCCTCAACCGGCGCTCGAACGTTTTTCCGGGCATTCTCGGCCGCGTATGCGATCGGCCCTGTGAGCCCGCGTGCAGAAGGGGGCGGGTCGAGCAGAAGCCCGTCGCGATCTGCCGACTGAAGCGTTCCGCCGCGGATCGCCGCGGCGACATCACGGGCCGCCTGCCGAAGGCGCCGCGCGCGAAGAACGGCAAGCGCATCGCGCTCGTCGGCGCGGGCTCGGCGTCCCTCACGGTCGCGAACGACCTGCTGCCGCTCGGCTACGAGTGCGTGATGTTCGAGGCGCTCGACAAGCCCGGCGGGTTGATGCGCTCGAACATTCCCGCGTTCCGGCTCCCGGCGGAGGTGCTCGACGAGGAGATCGGCTACATCCTCGACATGGGGGTGGATCTGCGCCTGTCGACGCCGGTGAAGAGCATGCGTGCGCTGCTCGCCGACGGCTACGACGCGATCTTCGTCGGCAGCGGGGCGCCGAAGGGCAAGGATCTCGATCTTCCGGGGCGCCGCGATACGGACCGCATCCACATCGGCATCGAGTGGCTCGAGTCGATCGCGTTCGGGCACGTCGACTCGATCGGCGAGCGGGTGCTGATCATCGGCGTCGGCAATACCGCGATGGACTGCTGCCGCAGCGCTCTGCGCCTCGGCGCGAAGGACGTGAAGGTCATCGCGCGCAAGCCTCGCCAGTTCTTCAAGGCTTCCGAGTGGGAGCTCGAGGACGCCGAGGAGGAGCGCGTCGAGATCGTCGTCAACCACTCGCCGAAGGCGTTCGTCGTCGAGGACGGCAAGCTCGTCGGCATGCGGTTCGACGAATACGAGTACGACCTCGACGAGCGCGGGGAGATCGTCGGCAGCCGCGTGCTCCGCGAGGTGTTCCTGCCGTGCGACGACGTCGTGCTCGCGATCGGCCAGGAGAACGCGTTCCCGTGGATCGAGCGCGATCTCGGCATCGAGTTCGACAAGTGGGACGTTCCGGTCGTCGATCCGGTCACGTTCGAGTCGACCCTCCCCGGCGTCTTCTTCGGCGGCGACGCGGCGTTCGGCCCGAAGAACATCATCTGGGCCGTCGAGCACGGCCACCAGGCCGCGATCTCGATCCACCTCCATTGCCAGAACCGTCCGCTTCGCGACCGGCTGCCGCGCGGCGTCACGTTGTCGAGCGCGAAGATGGGCATCCACGAGTGGAGCTACAGCAACAACTACGACCCGTCCGAGCGCCGGCTGATGCCGCACGTCGACCTGAAGCAGCGCTTCCGCAAGCTCGACATCGAGGTCGAGCTCGGCTTCACCGCGGAGCAGGTCGCGACGGAGGTCGAGCGGTGCTTGAACTGCGACCTGCAGACGGTGTTCACGGCCGAGCTCTGCATCGAGTGCGACGCGTGCATCGACATCTGCCCGGTCGA
>CAZKNH010000122.1:0-7955 GCA_964553875.1 uncultured Gammaproteobacteria bacterium
GAACCGTCGCCGGCTACTTCTCGGCGACGACGTACGCGATCCAGGCCGGGTCCGGCTCGCCGGTCTCCGTCTCGTAGAACTCGCCGTTCCCCTCGCCGTCCTCGTCCTCGCCCTCCCAATAGACGCGGACCTTCGAGTAACCGGCCTCGTCGAGGAGCTCGCGGATCTCGGGCATCGTCCACATCCGCCATTCGTAGGTGAAAGCGTTCTTCAGCTTCGATCCGTCGGGGAACTTGAAGTGGATGTGGCAGACCATCCGGTGCGTGATCGGGTCGAACTCGGCCTGGTCCCAGATGTACGTGAAGTCGTCGTACTTGGTCTTTTCCTTCTGGACCGTGAACGCCTCCGAGCCGCCGAAGACGTCCAGGACGAACAGCCCGTCGTCGTTCAGCGCATCACGCACGCGGCGGAAGTAGCCCCCGAGCTCCTTGCGCGTCTTGAAGCAGTAGTAGCTGAAGTTGAACGCACCGACGATGTCGACCGGGTCGGTCTCGACCGTGCGCACGTCCGCGTGCAGCAGCTTCACGCGCGGCCGATCCTTCTCCGGGAGCCGCCCGACGCGATTCGCGCGCCCCCACTCGAGCGTATCCTCGTCGATGTCGACCCCGATCGCGGTGCGCTTCTTGCTCGTCCGCACCCATTCGCACGCGGCGCTCGCCGTGCCGCAGAAGTCCTCGCGGAAGCTGATAGGCTCGCGCCCTCTGAGCGCCTTGAACGTATCGACGAGGTACTCGACTTCGCCGTCCACGGCCTGCACGGCTTCCTCGTAAAGCTCGTGTATGTCGGCCTGCTGCGCCATTGTGAGGACGGGCTTTCGCTTCGCGGTGGACATCGTCGGGTGAATCCTCTTCGACTTCGGAACAAGGGGCGTATTGTACCGGGAAGCGTACGTCCTTCATGCGCGCACCGTCGACCGGTGCGCGATCCGAAGCGTTCACTTCTCAGAACACCCTTGACAAACGGTCTCGCACCAAGCTCTGCGCGAGCGCACGGAGCTTCGCGAGGGTCGCGCGATCGTCGTCCGCCCTCGGCCATTCACCGAGCGCGCGACGCCACGCGCGGCCGCCGGGTCGCCCGGCAAACACGCCCATCAAGTGTCGCGTCATCGCACGAAGCCGCGTGCCTTTGCCGATCTCGCGCTCGGCATACTCGAAGAAACGCTCGAGCGCTTCGTTCACCGAGACCGGCTCGTGCCCGAAGATCGCGGCATCGAGCCGCGCGAGCAGCATCGGGTCGTCGTACGCGGCGCGACCGAGCATCACGCCGTCCACGCGGCCGAGCTCGGCGAGCGTCGTCGCCTCGTCCTTGAGCCCCCCGTTCAGAATCACGTCGAGCTCCGGGAAATCACGCTTCAGCCGGTGCACGCGCGCGTAATCGAGCGGCGGGATTTCGCGGTTCTGCTTCGGGCTCAAGCCCTTGAGCCACGCCTTTCGCGCGTGGACGATGACCGTCCTGCACCCCGCTTCCGCGATCGTGCCGACGAAATCGCGCAAGAACTCATAGCTGTCGTGATGATCGACGCCGAGCCGCGTCTTGACCGTCACCGGCACGTCGACCGCGTCGCGCATCGCGGCAACGCACGCGGCGACGCGCTCGGGCTCGAGCATCAGCGCGGCGCCGAAGCACCCGGCCTGAACGCGATCGCTCGGACAGCCGACGTTCAAGTTGATCTCGTCGTAGCCCGCCGCGGCGCCGTAGCGGGCCGCCGCAGCGAGCTCGTCGGGCTCGCTGCCGCCGAGCTGGAGCGCGACCGGATGCTCGGCCGGATCGAACGCAAGGAGGCGCGCCCTGTCGCCGTGCATGAGCGCGGCGGCCGTGACCATCTCCGTATAGAGGAGCGTCTGCGGCGCGACGAGACGAAGGAAGTAGCGGCAATGGCGGTCCGTCCGTTCCATCATCGGCGCGACGTTGAGCCTCCGGTCGAGCACGCTGCTCGGCCCGGGACCGGATCGCGCGCTCGTGCCGGGACCGCTGCCGGCCGTAACGTCCCCCGCCCTCGTCGGCTCGCGGTCGGCCTCGGGCCACCGCAGCACGCTGCCCGTTTCGCGATCCATTGCCATCTCGTCAGCTCGCCGCAGGCATCGTGCCCGCCGGGTCACGCTTGTGCCGCGCGCCGCGGCGCGTCTCCTCGATCAGATGATCGACGACGGCGACGAATGCTTCCGCCTCGGTCGCGCCGTCGGCGAGCGCCTTGTTCCGCACGTCGACCTGCCGGTGCGCGCTCGTGCCGCGCGCGAGGATCGTCCGCGCATGCTCGACCTCGTCCGTGCAGCCGAGCGCGGCCGCGTCCTCGCGGATCAGCTCGAGCAGCTCCTCGAGGAGCTGCGGGAACGGGATGACCTTGCCGCGGCCGAGATCGATCAGTCCCTGATCGAAGCTGTAGCGCATCGCGCGCCAGCGGTTCTCGCGGATCAGGAACGGCGAGTAGGTACGCCAGCGTTTGTTGCCGCAGCGCAGACGCCACAGCATCCGGAGCAGCGACACGACGAGCGCGGCCAGGCAGACCGCGTCGTCGAGATCGGTGCAGACGTCCATCACGCGCGTCTCGAGCGTCGGGTAGCGCGCGCTCGGCCTGAGGTCCCACCAGATCTTCGACGCGTCCTCGATCAGCCCCGCCTCCGTCATCACGCGCACGAGCCGCTGGTACTCGGCGTAGCTCGAGAAGCGCTCCGGCACGCCCGTTCTCGGCAGCGCGTCGAAAACCGTGAGGCGGAAGGACTTGAGCCCGGTGTCGATGCCCTCCCAGAACGGCGACGAGCACGACAGCGCGAGCAGGTGCGGCAGGAAATAGCTGAACTGGTTCATCAGGTCGACGCGCAGCTCCTCGTCCTCGATGCCGACGTGGACGTGCATGCCGCAGATCAGGAGCCGCCGCGCCGCGGCCTGCATCTCCTCGAAGAGCGCGTGATAGCGCGCGCGCTCGGTGTGCTTCTGGCTCATCCAGACGGCGAACGGATGCGTCGACACGGCAAGCGGTGCGAGCCCGTGCTCGTCGGCGACTTCGACCACGGCGCCGCGCAGCACCGCGAGCGAGTCCCGCACCTCGGCAATGGTGCGGCAGATGCGTGTGCCGATCTCGATCTGCGAGCGCATGAACTCGGGCTTCACCTGCTGTCCTTCGATCCGTGCCGCGCATTGCTCGAGCATCGGCGCGGGCATCTTCTCGACGAGGCCGCGCGTCTTGCGGTCGACGAGCAGATACTCTTCCTCGACGCCGACCGTGAACGAAGGTTCCTTCATCACCGTGGGCTCGTTTCGGCGTACGCGACCAGCCGCTCGCCGCCTCCCGCGCTCCTTCCGATCGGCATGTGCGGCGGCCGAGGCAGCACGTGGCGGCCGGCGCCCGTCTCGTCCGTGCCGAAAGCGGTCGCGCGCGCGGGCCGGTAGAGCGCCGGATCCTTCAGGACGTCGTCGAGCACGTCGGCGAGGCGCTCCGCCCAGCGCGTCTGCCCGTCCTCGTCACGGATCATGTCCTGACGGATCTCGATGCTCACGTGCGCGATGCCGCGCGGCTCCGCGTGATAGTCGATCGTGAAGTCCGCCGGATGACGGCCGGAATACGGCTCGTTGTCGCCGGCGACGATGTCCCGATGACGGCGCAGCGCCGCGAGGAGTCGGATCGGCAGCCGCGGGTCCTTGTCCCAGAGCACGCCGACGTGCCAAGGACGCTCGATGCCGTGCAGCCGCGGCGTGAAGCTGTGCACGGCGATCATCACGGGACGCGCGTCGTCCGTCGTCGCCTCGTCGAGCATGCGATCGACGGCGTCGTGATACGGCCAGTAGAACGCCGCCGCGCGCGCGGCCTTCGCCGCGTCGTCGAGGCCGATGTTGCCGGGCACGAGCACGCCGTCGGAAAGCGGCGTGAAGGCGCTGCCGTCCGCGAGGTTCCGGTTCAGGTCGACGACGAGGCGCGAGTAGCCGCCGAGCACGCCGCGGCCGCCGAGCCACTCGGCGAGCTTCAGCGCGACGGACGCGGCGCCGATGTCCCACGCGATGTGATCGAGCAGATGCCGCTCGTCGAGGCCGAGGCGATCGAGGGCCGTGGGCACGCGGTTCGACGCGTGGTCGCAGACGAACACGACCTCGCGGCCGTCGCGTGCCTTGCCGGAGGCGACGGTGACGTACGCGGGCGGCTCGTCGGGGGCGATCAGCGATGCGTGCAGGGCGGACATGCGGATAGCGTAGCGCAGTTCCGCAAAGCCCAACCAACCGTCTTACGGTTAAAGCCGCCCGCCCTCGACGACTGCCAACGGCGGCGCATACGGGCCGATCGGCAGCTGGCTGACCGGCTGCGGGACTGCGATGTAGTACCCCTGCGCGTAGGAGATGCCGATCTCGGCGAGACGCTGCAGCACGTCCCGCCCCTCGACGCGCTCGGCGATCGTCTGGATGTTGAGCGCGCGCGCCATGCGCGCGATCGCGTCCACCATGCTTTCGTCCGTCGGGTCCTGCGCGACGTTACGGATGAATTGCCCGTCGATCTTCACGTAGTCGACCGGCAGGTGCTTCAGGTACGTGAGCGACGACAGGCCCGTGCCGAAGTCATCGAGCGAGAAGCGGCATCCCCGTTCCTTCAGCGCGCGCATGAACGAGACGACGTTCGCGAGGTTCGCGATGGCCGCGGTCTCCGTGATCTCGAAGCACAGCGCGCCGGGCGGAACGCCGTCCGCCGCGAGCTCGGCGAGCAGGAAGTCGAGGAAGCGAGAGTCGTTCAGCGTCGTTCCGGACAGGTTTACCGCGAGCATGTACGGCGCGCAGCGACGATGCTCGCGATACACGAGCGAGCCGAGCACCTGCGTGATTACCCAGCGGTCGAGGCTCGGCATCAGGTTGTAGCGCTCCGCGGCCGGGATGAACGAATCCGGAGGCACGAGCTCGCCGTGCTCGTCGCGCATCCGAAGCAGCAGCTCGTACTGTGTGACGGCACCTTTGTCGCCGATCGGCACGATCGGCTGATAGAAGAGCTCGAGCCGCTCCTCCTCGCGTGCACGCGTGATCCGCGCGACCCACTGCATCTCCTGGTGACGCTTCGGCGCGTCGCCTTCCTCGTAGACGTGAATCCGGTTGCGGCCGTGATCCTTCGCGACGTAGCACGCGACGTCCGCCGCGCTCATCACGCTGCCGACGTTCTCCGCGCTCGCGTCGATCGGCACGACGCCGATGCTGACGCCGACCTGGAGCGCGCCGTCGCGCCACACGAAGCGGAAGTTGGCGATCGCTTCGCGCAGGCCCTCCGCGATCTCGACCGCGCACTGCAACGGGCAGTCCGCGAGGAGCACCGCGAACTCGTCGCCGCCGAGCCTCGCGATCACGTCGCCTGCGCGGACGTGCGACCTGAGCACCTCGGCGAGCTGACGCAGCAGCAGGTCGCCGGCGGCATGCCCGCACGTGTCGTTCACGACCTTGAACTGGTCGAGATCCATATAGAGGAGCGCGGCAGGAGGCGCGTTGCGCTCCCGGGCCGCACGGACGGCGGCGGACAGCCGCTCCTCGAACTCTCGCCGGTTGATCAGCCCCGTCAGCGAGTCGTGGCTCGCGTGGTAGGCGAGCTTGCGCTGCAGCTGCCGCTCACGGCTCGCGTCGTGGAAGACCATCACGGCGCCGATCACGCGGCCGCCCCGATCCTGGATCGGCGCCGCGGACTGCTGGATCGCGATCGACGTGCCGTCGCGGTGCTTCAGCACGACGTCCGCGGACAGCGTGATCGTCCGGCCTTCGGCGAGACAGCGCACGACGGGCGGCTCGACGCGCTTGCCCGTCTCTTCCTCGACGAGCTCGATGACCTCCTCGACCCGCTTGCCCTGCACCTCGCGCCGCTCCCATCCGGTGAGCTGCTCCGCGGCCGGGTTCAGATACTCGACGCGGCCGTACGCGTCGGTCGTCAGCACTGCGTCGCCGATCGACTGCAGCGTGACCTGCGCCCGCTCCTTCTCGCGGAACAGCGCCCTCTCGGCGGCCTTCCGCTCGGTGATGTCGGTGATCGTGCCCTCGAGGTAAAGCGGATGCCCGTCCGCATCGCGAACGAGCCTCGAGTTCTCGACGACGATGATCGTGCTGCCGTCGCCGCGCTTCAGCCGGTACTCGAAGTCGCGCACGCTGCCGTCCGCTCTGAGCACGGCGAGCAGCCGCTCCCGATCCCGCGGATCTGCATAGAAGTCGGTGAGCCGGAGCGCGCCGAGCGGCGCGTCGGCGTCGAGGCCCAGCATGCGCATCAGCGCCGGGTTCGCCGAGATCAGCTCGCCGTCGATCGTCGCCTGATAGACGCCGTCGACGACGTTATCGAAGAGCCCTCGATAGCGGGCCTCGCTCTCTCTGAGCGCCGTCTCGTCCTGCTTGCGGCGGATCGCGATGCCCGCGAGCTGCGTGAGCCGCGCGATCAAATCGAGCTCCTCGGTCTTCGGGCCGCGCGGCACCTTCGAGTAGACGTCGAGCGTGCCGTGAATCCGGTCGCCGGCCGTGACGATCGGCGTCGAGTACGACGCGGCGATTCCCGCGCCGACGAACGCGGCCTTGAGCTCCCCGGGCATCGTCTCGAGCTCGAAGTCGCGGACGACGACCTGGCGGCCGAGCGACGCGGCCGCACCGCACGCTCCGGCGTCGGTGCCGACCGGCAAATCCGCGAGCGCCGTCTTGAGCGCGGCCGGGAGGCCCGCCGAGGCGGCGAGCGTGATGCGCGAGCCGTCCGGATCGAGCAGCATGACCGCGGCGCAAAGCTCCGGATACAGCTGCTCGACGAGGCGGACGACGGCCTGCAACGTCCTCTCGAGCGGCGCGTTCGCCGCGATCAGCTCGAGCACGCGCCGCTCGCCGTGCGCGAGCGTATCCGCGCGCCGGCGCGGTGTGATGTCGATGATGCTCGCGCGGATCAGCCGGCGCGTCGACGAGGGCAGCCGGATCAGGCGCACCTCGCACGGAATCTCCTTTCCGTCGGCGTCGCAGTGCAGCCACTCGAACACCGGGCTCGCACCCTTCAGCGCCCTCTCGATGTAACCGCGCACGAGCCCGAACGACGGCAGGCCGTCCGCCTGGCAACGCGGACTGATCTCTTTCGGTCCGATCGCGAGCAGCTCTTCCCGAGTGAACTTGAAGAGCTTCGCGGCGTTCTCGTTCGCGTCGACGAAGCGGTTCTCGTCGACGTCGAACACGACGATCGCCTCCGGTGCATTCTCGACGAGGGCGCGGTAGCGCGCCTCGCTGTCGCGAAGTGCGTGTTCCTGCTGGAGGCGCTCCGTGACGTCACGCATGCAGAGCACGTAGAAGTGCCGACCGCGCTCGGTCCCGGCGCTGACGGTGACCTCGGCCGTGAACTCGCCGCCGTTCGCGCGCCTCGCGTCGAGCGAGCTCGGCGCGAGGTCGACGAGCGTGTCGTCGGAACGCGTCGCGAGCGCCGCGAGCGCCGCGCCGGCCGGCTCGAGCGCCGGCAGGAACACCGCGATCGGCATGCCTCGCAGCTCGTCGTCGGCGACCGCGAAGAGCCGCGCGGCCGCGGAGTTCGCCGAGAGCACGTGTCCCTCGGCGTCGACGATGACGATCGCGTCCTTGACGTGGTCGAGGACCGCCTGCAGCGATGCGATATCGGCGCCGTAGTGGTCACCGCCGGCGGTGCCGGCATCGAGCAGTGCCGAAACCTCCGCGTCGCCGAGCGCGGGCGCGCCGTCGCGAGCCTCGAGCGGCCGCTCGCGGCCGCCGCACGGGCTCCGCTCGGCGCTTGGAACATCGCGCAGCACGCCGACCAGCGCGTCCCGCGGACGTGTGTCAGCGAGCGCCTCGGCGATGCGGCGCTTCAGAGCTTCGTTCGGCATCGACGCATTCGGCTCCGGCGAACGCCCACGGGAGATCGGACGACGCCTTTCCCGGTGCCGTCCGGCTCGCCGGCGAGCACCGGCATGGAAAGTTATGGCCGGGTCACTATAGGAATCGGCGGCTTCGCCATGCCGTGACTCAACTCTCGTTTA
>CAZKNH010000122.1:8055-12376 GCA_964553875.1 uncultured Gammaproteobacteria bacterium
GGGGCGCGCCGAGCCCGCTCATCGCCGCACCACCGTCACGTCGAAGCACGTGCGCCCGATCGGCGGGTACTCGCCGTCCACCGGTTGCGTGTTCGTCCATTCGTACACCTCCAGCACGTAGGCGCCGGGACCGAGGAAATGCTCGAAGCTTTCGACACACCCGTCCGGCGTTTGCGCCGTGCAGGCCGCGGGGTCCGGCGGCTCCTCGGACAAATACAACCGGCCCTGGGCATGCAGCACGATATCGGGATCGGCCGTCTTCCCCGGAGGCACCGCGGTCGTCGTCGCCGTAACCGCGTAGACGCCGGCTTCGGGCGCGTCGAACCGCACGAACGCGCGGGATCCGAGCTTGTTGTAGTAACCGGTCTCGCCCGGATACGTGTACGCGTCGGTGCTGCAAACGGTCGTGCGTCCGCCGAGGTCCACTTGCTTGTAGACCGGGAGGATGTCTTCGGGCTCGACCGACGCCGGATCGAGCGGCCAGCCGGCGTTCGCTTCGCCGGTCGCGTACGCGTCGTCGAACGGGCCGATCGAGTTCGCCGCGAGCAGCGCATCGATCTCGGCGCGCCGGTCCGGAAGGCGTCTCCGGAGCGCGTCCGCGAACGCGAAGATGCTCGTCAGCGGCCGCTCGAACGCGTCCTGGTTCACGAAGTCCTCCGAGAGCACGGCGAAAAACGGCGCGAACCCGAGCGCGAGCGTGTCCTCGATTCGGTCCTGCGCCGCGTCGAACAGGTCGTACACGACCTCCTGGATCGACTCCTCGCTGAACCAGCCGGGAAAGGGATTCGGGTGCGTCGCAAACGGCGTGTACGGGCCTTCGACGTCGAACGCGAAGCCTGCTGCCTGCCCCGGGCCGAGCACGTCGACGTAACGGGTGTCGCCGAGGGCCATCGCCGCGAACGCGTTCGCGAAGCCTTCGCTGAACGCCGTGCGCGGGTCGAGCTGATCCCCGCGCGTATGCGGCCCGCCGATGTTGTCGGAGCGGCCGAACGCCTGCTCGAGGTAATGGGCCCACTCGTGCGCGATCACATGACGATCGTACTCGTCGGTATCACTGTCGGCCGCGCCGAGCAGGTAGATGCCGAGGCCGTGCACGTACAGGCTCGAGCCGATTTCGCCGCTCGAGAAGTTCGGCCTCCCGTCCGAGCCGCGGCTCGGCACGTTGTTCGGGCTCCAGTGCACGACGAGCGGCGGGAAGACCGTATCGGGAACGCTCGCGACCACGAAGTCCGTAACGTCCCGGATGACGTCGAGGATCGCGAACGGCGCGGCAGAACGGGGCGCGGTGTACGCCGCGCCGTCCCAGCCGGACGGCGCGTGCAGATTCAGCGTCCGGTCGGTCTGCCCGATGTCGAGGGGCGGTCCCTCGAGCACGAACAGCGCATCGTTGGCAGTGTTGTCGACGACGCGGTACGACCAGCCCGGTGTCCCTTCGCGGCGCATCTCGGCGAGCGCGCGGATCGTGACGGCGGGCGTGTCGGCCGGAACGGTCAGCGTGTACCGTCCCGTCCCGTCCGTCGGGCCCGACGCGAGCACGCGACCGTCCGCAAGTGCCTGCACGGTGACGCCGCGAGCAGGCGCAGCCTCGATGCTCGTATAATCGAGCGCGCTCCCGGAGACAGGTACGCGGTCGAACGTGATCGTGCCGCTGACGACGACGGGAGGCGGCAACGTGCTTGCTGCGGTGCTCCCGCCGCCTCCGCCGCATCCGGCGAGAAGCGGAGCCGTCAGGGCGACGCTCGCGAGAACGGCATAGCACGCCGTCGACGGCCGGGTCATCATCCGAACCGCTCCATGAAGGTCACCTCTTCGGGGGTATCCGTCGGCTAACATACCCGGGCAAGGCGTTCGAAGGTACGGGCACCGCTTCGGGGATGCCACGGACTCAGGGGGAGACGCCAGCACTGCCGGCGAAAACCGAGAAATCGGGCTGATCTTCGCGGGCTGGACCGGGTGCATACTCGTCCGCGCGGCCCGGCACAACCTGTCGGCAGACTGCGACTCTTTACCGTTGGGGCGGCGCGAGAACTGTTAGACTCGCCTCGACCCGACGGATTATGTCATTCAACAGCACAAGGCACAGAATGGCCGAGAAGACGATCCTGGTAACCGGAGGGGCGGGCTACATCGGCTCGCACGTCGTACGTCAGCTCGGCGAGGCCGGCGAGCGGATCGTCGTCCTGGACGACCTTTCGACGGGGTTCCGACAGGCGGTGCTCTACGGCGAGCTCGTCGTCGGCAACACCGGAGACGCGAACTGCCTGGCGGACATCTTCTCGCGCTACGAGATCGACACGGTCATGCACTTCGCGGCGCATACGATCGTGCCCGAATCCGTCGCCGATCCGCTCAAGTACTACCGCAACAACACGTGCGCGAGCCGCACGTTGATCGAGCATGCAGAGCGCGCGGGCGTGCGGCACTTCGTCTTCTCGTCGACCGCGGCGGTCTATGGGATTCCGCCGAACGGACACGCGTCCGAGGAGTCGCCGACGGCGCCGATCAATCCGTACGGCACGTCGAAGCTGATGACCGAATGGATGCTGCGCGACGTCGCGGCCGCGTCGCCGATGCGCTACGTCGCGCTCAGATACTTCAACGTCGCCGGCTCCGATCCGGAAGGCAGGATCGGGCAATCGACGCCGAAGGCGACGCTGCTGACGAAGGTCGCATGCGAGACCGTCGTCGGAAAGCGGCCGTATGTGTCGATCTTCGGGACCGATTATCCTACGCCCGACGGCACCGGGATCCGCGACTACATCCACGTCGAGGATCTCGCCGACGCGCATTTGAAGGCGCTCGACTACCTGCGCGACGGCGGCGAGTCGGTCGTTTTGAACTGCGGCTACGGACGCGGCTACAGCGTCCGCGAGGTGCTCGCGATGGTCGAGCGCGTCGCGGGACGGCCGCTCGAGAAGCGCGAGGCGCCGCGCCGCCCCGGCGACCCGCCGGTGCTCGTCGCCGTAGCGGACAAGATCCGCTCGACGCTCGGCTGGACTCCCCGTTTCGACGACCTCGAGAAGATCGTCTCGAGCTCGCTCAACTGGGAGCGCAAGCTCGCCGCCGGCATCTGGGCGGACTGAATACGTAACCTGGGCGCACGTGACGGAACGACGAACGTGAAATTCGGGCGACCACGAACGCTGCTCGGGCTGACGCTCGTGGGCCTAGCGCTCGTCACGCTGCCGTTGCTCGTCGCAATCGGCAATGCCGCGCTGCAGCTCGACCGCCTCGCCCGCGAGAGCGAGTCGGTCGCGGACGAGAGCGGAACGAGCTCCTCCGAGTCGCAACGCCTCTCGAACGTCGTCAACAACCTCGAGCGATACGCCCGGCAGTACAACCTGCTCTGGCGCGACGAGTCGATGAGCCAGCAGGCCCAGGACACGCTGCAGTTTTACGAGGACGAGATCGTCGCGCTCGAGCAAAGCATCGCGAAACTCTCCGCGCTGCAGCAAGCGCCGGAGGTCGCGGCGCAGCTGAAGCTCCTGCCCCGCCTCGCAAGGACGCTCCACCACGCGCTCCTCGCCGACGACCTCTCCGAAGCCGACACGTCGCAGATCATCGACTACAACTTCCAGGCGATGCGCACCGCCGCCGCCGAGATCCGCGACGGTCTGCGGATCGCGCGCAACGCGCAGCTCGCGGCGCTGCAGCAGTCGACGCGCAAGGCGCAGCGGGCGCTCCTCTGGCAGTCCGCGCTGCTCGTGCCGGGCACGGTCGTGCTGATCATGTTCTTCCTCGTCCTCGTCGGTCGGCCGATGCGGCAGGTCGACCGCGCGATCCGCGAGCTCGGCGCCGGCAACTTCAACAACCCGATCAGCGTGCACGGTCCGCGCGACATCGAGGCGCTCGGCCGGCAGCTCGAATGGTTGCGGCATCGGCTCAAGGAATCGACCGAGGAGAAGAACCGATTCCTGCGCCACATGTCGCATGAGCTCAAGACGCCGCTCGCGAACATCCGCGAGGGCACGGAGCTCCTGCTCGACGGATCCGTCGGATCGCTCGACACGCAGCAGCAGGAAGTGACCACGATCCTCCGCGAGAACGGCATCAAGCTCCAGCAGCTGATCGAGAATCTGCTGAATTTCAGCGCCTGGCAGACGAAGACCGCGTCGCTCGAGATCGTCGAGTTCGACCTGAAGCCGCTCGTGTTCAGCGTGCTGAGCCAGCATCGGCTCTTGATTTCGAACCAGAAGATCAAGCTCCAGCTCAACATCGGCGCCGTGCGTGTGCGCGCCGACGAGGGGAAGCTTCGGCTCGTGCTGCAGAACCTGATCTCGAACGCGATCAAGTTCCTGCCGAACGGCGGCACGATCTACGT
>CAZKNH010000123.1:0-12174 GCA_964553875.1 uncultured Gammaproteobacteria bacterium
GTCGCGACCGTCGAGGAAGCCCGCCTGATGCTCGGCATCTACTCGGCGGCGCTGTTCCTCGTCGTCGGTTTCGCCGCGTTCCGCCTGCAGTCGAGCTACCGCGCGCTGAACCGCTCGAACGCCGAGCTCGCGCAGCTCAACGAGTCCCTCGAGCAGCGGGTTGCCGAGCGCACGAAGAAGCTCGCGGACACGCTGAAGAGCCTGAAGGAATCGCAGGTCCAGCTCGTGCAGGCCGAGAAGATGTCGTCGCTCGGCCAGCTCGTCGCCGGCATCAGCCACGAGATCAACACGCCGCTCCTCTACCTCGCGAACAATGCGGTGCTGATCCAGGAGCGGATTCAGATCCTGCAGAAGTTCGTCGCGCGCTGCAGCGCCGCCTTCTCGATCAGGGCGGAGCAATTCTCGGATCGCAACGAGTTCCAGGCGAAGTTCATCTCGGCCCTGAAGGACGTGAAGAAGATGCTGCACCAGGAGGATCTCGAGTCCCTCCTCCAGGAGGCCGAGGACCTCACGCGGGACAGCATCGAAGGCCTCGAGGACCTGACCGATATGGCGCAGAGCCTCAAGGACTTCAGCCGTCTCGACCGCGCGCCGATCGCGAGCTTCGACGTGAACTCGGGGCTCGACAAGACGCTGACGATCGCGAGGAACGTCATCAAGCACAAGGCCGAGGTGCGCAAGTTCTACGGCGACGTTCCCGAGATCGAGTGCTCGCCGTCGCAGATCAACCAGGTATTCCTGAACCTTCTGACGAACGCGGCGCAGGCGATCGAGGACAAGGGCGAGATCATCATCACGACGAAGCGCGTAGGCGCGGACCACATCGCGATCAGCATCGCGGACACGGGCTGCGGTATTCCGCCCGAGATCATCGACAAGATCCGCGATCCGTTCTTCACGACGAAGGAGGTCGGCACCGGAACCGGCCTCGGCCTGTCGATCGTCGACGAGATCGTCCGCAGCCACAACGGACGGCTGCAGATCGAGTCGGAGGTCGGGCGAGGCTCCGTTTTCACGGTCGTGCTGCCGATCAAGCAGCCGTCGAAGGCGGGATCCTCGAAACATGAAGCGCCGCCCGAGCTGACCGACGTGGCGACGGCGGAGGAATTCGACCAACTGGCCGAGGCGGTCTGATGGCGGAGATGCACGAACAAAGCTTCTCGTCGCGGCCGCGCCTGCTCTTCGTCGACGACGAGCAGCGCGTGCTGAACTCGATGCGGATCATGTTCCGGCGCGAGTTCGACCTGTTTCTGGCCTCGCACGGCGCGCAGGCGCTCGACATCGTGAAGGATCAGGACATCGACGTCATCGTGGCCGACCACCGGATGCCGCAGATGACCGGAGTCGAGGTCCTGACGAAGGTGCGCAAGCTCTCGCCGCGCACCGTCCGAATCCTGCTGACGGGCTATGCCGATCTCGACGCCGTCGAGGGCTCGATCAACGACGGCGAAGTGTTTCGCTTCCTGACGAAGCCGTGCCCGCCGAAGCAGCTGCGCGACACGGTCGTGCTCGCCGCGAAGCTCGCCCGCTCGACCCCGGCGGTTCCGCCGCCGGAAGAAAGGGAGCTCGACGACGCCGAGGCCCTCGAGATCATCCTCGAGGGGGACAGGGTCATCGAAGCGCCGGCGTCACGCTCGGCCGACGCGGAAACGCCCGCCGAGCGCGAGTTCACGGCGACGACGGTGCTTCCGGATGCGCCGCGGATCGCGGCGACGTCACGTGCGGCCGCGAACGCGCCGCGCCCCGCGGCGCCCTCGAAGGTGCTCGCGAACGGTCTCGGCGTGCTCGTTTTCTCGTCCGACGAGGAGATGATCGAGACGGTGCAGCGCGCCGTACGCGCCCGCGTCCCGGTCTTCCGCGCATCGAATGTCGTGCAGGTCGTGAAGATCCTGACCGAGTACCGGCCCGGCGTGCTGATCACGGATATCTCGAGCGACAAGCAGACGATCCAGACGATGACGGCGCGCCTGAAGCAGCATCTCCCCGAGCTCGTCACGATCGTCGTGTCGCCCCACCGTGATGTGCTCGACATGGTGTGGCTGATCAACCACGGACAGATCTTTCGATTCCTGCGTAAACCGCTGTCGCCCGGCCGCTGCGCCGTGAGCCTCCAGGCTGCGCTGCAGCATCACCGCAGGCTGCTCGCGAATCCCGCGCTCGTGAGACGCCACGAGGTCGAGGAGACTGACGACGCCGGCGGCGTCATGGACAGCGTGATCAGCAAGCTCCGCAGCGTCAGACGGCTATGGGGTCTCGCATGAGCGAGCAGGGCGCGAAGACGAGTCATGCACCGCAGCAGCAGTCCGATGCCTTGCTGTGGCTCGGCGCCGCGATCATCGCCGGCCTCGGCATCACGTGGCTCTTGCTGTCGCGGCCGTGGGCCGACGACGGCTTCGACGTCCGGCCCCCGGCTGCCTCGATGTCGGCGGAGGCCGACGCGTCCGACACGCTGGCGCTCGCTCCGGCGCCTGCAGGCAGCCAGACCGCGCGCACCAACCTCGAGACCTCGCTCGAGCACAATCCGCTCAGGATGGCGGAGCTCGCGTACGAGGCCGGCATGCTCGTCGAGCCCGAAGAGTACAGCGCATGGACGCTCTACCGGCGCGCGCTCGAGCAGGACCCGGACAACGAAGCCGCGCGCCGCGGGCTCGAGAAGATCGCCGACGACCTGCTGAAACGCGCGAGCGTCGCGGTCGACCAGGGCCGATTCGACGACGCGCTCGCGACGATCCAGCGAGTACGGACCGCGATCCCCGCGCATCCGGGCGCGAACGACCTCGCGTTCCGGATCGACGCGCTGCGCCCTGCCCCGGCGCCGACGCCCGAGCCGCGCGAGCTTCGAGCGGAGCGCGACACGGACGAGACCGAGCGGGCCCGCGCCGCGGCGCCGCAGGCGCCTGCGCCGGCCGCGCCTGCGGAGCCGGCACGCGAGGAGCCGGCCGTCGACCCGATACGCGCGCCGTATGCGCGCTTCGGCGAAGCGCTCGCGGCGAACCGGCTGCTGACGCCGATCGGCTCGAGCGCACGGTACTTCCTCGACATGATGATCACGCTCGACGCCGACCACGAGCTGACGCGCGAAGCCCTGAATCGGTTCTCGTCCGAGCTCCTGACGCGGGCGAACGCGGCGATCCTCGAGCTCGACGCGGCCGCCGCCGAGACCTGGCTCGACGAAGCGAGCCGGCTCGGCGTGAACGACGCCGCGGTCGCGGACGCGCGCGATCGGTTGCGCCGCCGGCTGATCGATGCGGAATCGGCGCGGCGCGTGCCGGTTTCCGCGCTCGCCATCGCGCACTACGTGCCGCCCCAGTTCCCGGCCCGTGCGCTCGAGCGTGCTCTCGAGGGATGGGTCGACGTCGAGTTCACGGTGCGCCGCGACGGCACCACGCACGACATCGTCGTGATCGACGCATCGCACAGCAGCTTTTTCCGGCGCGAGGCCGTCGAGGCGGTCGAGCAGTGGCGGTTCGAGCCGCGCGTGTTCCTCGGAGAGGTCATCGAGCAGCGGGCCTATACGCGCATCCGCTTCGCGTTCGACCAGTAGCCGGCTCGGACACGTTTCGTTTCGACATAATCCTTCGTTTTGTCTCGAAAAACTGACGCAAGCGGGAAGTTGAGCTAGAGTCGTTCGAGGTTCGGAAGCCGGGAAGACTCGCACAATGAGCCGTCGACTGTCGTCTCTCGTTTGCGTCCTCGGCGCGCTCGCCGCGGTGCCGGTGCTCGCGCAATCCGAACGCCCGCCGCTCCGGCCGATGATCCAGGTGCAGCCCGAGTACCCGGAGAGGGCCGTCGAGCAGGGCATCCAGGGCTACGTCGAGCTCGACGTGACGGTCGGCGAGCGGGGCACCGTCGAGCGGGTCTCGATCGTGTCGTCCGTCCCGGCGGGCGTGTTCGACGAAGCCGCGCGCAGCGCGGTGCTGCGCTGGCGTTATCCGGCGGAGCCCGGGCGCGCGCCGCAGACCGTCACCGAGCGCATCGAGTTCCGCGTGCCCGCGGCGACGACGCTCGAGCGCAGCGCGACGGCGGCCGCCTCGGCCGCTTTCGGCACGGGGCCTCGCAACGCGTGCATTCGCGAGCAGGCGAAGTTCACGTACGACGACCGCGTCGAGATCGTGCTGATCAACGCGTGCGACGTGCCGCTCGTGGTCGCGGCCTGCGTCTCCGGCACGCGCCAGTACCGCGGGCGGTGGGAGTGCACGACGACGGAACGCGCGAGCACGCTGCTCGTTCCGGAGAACGATGCGCGCGTCGGCGAATCCACGTTCGTCGACGGGGGCGTCACCGCGCTCACGTTCACCGATCGGCTCGTGCTGCACCGCGCGCCGAACTCGGAGTACTGGTGGGTCGCTTGCACGCTCGCGGATGCGTCGTGCCGCGACGATGCGAGCGTCTGGGTGCGCTCCCTCGACGGTCAGCCCGCGAGCGCCGATCCGCAGAGCCGGAGCGCCGTGACGCTCGCGCGCTCCTACTGACCCGGCGCCGCCTCGTCAATCGGCGCGCTCCGCGGCGGCTCCGTGGTCGAACGCTCGAGCGGCGCGCGGACGAAGAGGCCCGTCAGCACGACGGTCAGCACCGTCGCGACGAACGCGAGCAGGAATCCGATCACGAGCAACACCGGCGGCCTGCGCCGGCCGGCGCCACGCTGCGCGTCCTTCATGGCCGTTCGCCGAACCGGACCGTGTAGTAGGATAAGCGCAAAGACCGCAGGGCGAGCGGCTTTTCAGGGAGCGACCATGGCGAGAGAAGAGCTCAAGCGACACCTCGAGCGCCTGCACGCCGAGCTTGCCGCCGCCCCGGAGCTCGACGACGAAACCCGCAAGATGCTCGAGGCGGTTGCCGACGACATCGCCAGGACGCTCGAAGGCCGACACGACGAGCCGCATACGGTCCGCGAGCGGGTCGAAGGCGCAACCGTCCGCTTCGAGGCCGAGCACCCGCGCTTCGCCCGGGTGCTGAGCGAGGTCACGGACGCGCTCGCGAAGATCGGGGTCTGACCGAGCCCCGCGACGCCCGCAAATACGCACATCCCGCGGGCCGTTACCATTCTCGTTCTCGCCCCGCGTTTGCTAGTGTCGGAACTCGGGCCGGCGTCCGTGGCCCAATGAAATCTATTGCAAACGACGAGCACGTTCGATTTGGTCGACATGGAGGCAACGTCCCGTCTGCCGACGGTCAAGCAGCTGCGCTATTTCGTCGCTCTCGCCGAGCACCGCCATTTCGGACGCGCGGCGGCAGCCTGCCACGTGTCCCAGTCGGCGTTCAGCGTCGCGATACGCGAGCTCGAGACGCTGCTCGGCGCGAACCTGGTCGACCGCACGAACCGCAAGGTCACGATCACCGCGACCGGCCGCGAGGTCGCGGCGCGTGCGAAGCGCTGCCTGCGGGAGCTCACCGCGCTCGCCGAGGCCGCGCGGCGCGAGGACCGGCCGCTCGAGGGGCCGCTCCACCTCGGCGTGATCCCGACGATCGCGCCGTTCCTTCTGCCGCGCGTGCTGCCGGCGCTGCGCGAGGCGTTTCCCGGCCTGAAGCTCTTCCTGCACGAGGACGTCACGCAGAAGCTGTACGAGAAGCTGATGGAAGGCGAGCTCGATCTCGTGCTGCTCGCGCTTCCGTACGACCTTCCGGGCGTAGAGCGGATGGTGCTGTTCAAGGACCGCTTCCGCCTCGCGGCACGCAAGGGCAGCGCGTTGGTCGATCCGGAGCACTACCGCCCCGACCGGCTGCGCGACGGCAGCGTGCTGCTGCTCCGCGAGGGACACTGTCTGCGCGAGCACGCCGTCGACGCGTGCCGCATCCGTGATACCGAGAAGATGAGCGCGTTCTCGGCGTCGAGCCTGCTGACGCTGATCGAGATGGTCGACGCCGACCTCGGCGTCACGTTCCTGCCCGAGATGGCGGAAGGCTCCGCGCTGCTGCAGAACACCCAGGTCGCGACCTACCCCCTCGGCGACAACAACTATCGCAGCATCGGCCTCGTGTGGCGGCGCGGCAGCCCGCGCCGCGACGAGTTCGAGACGCTCGGCGAGTTCCTCGCCGCGGAGCACAAGAAGCTCACCGACTCCGCGGAGCCCGAGGCGCCGGTCCGGCGTCAGGCGCCGACGCGCTGAGCGGCAAGCCGTCGGAGCGCGGCGCCGGCGCCGACGAGGAGCAGCGTCAAGAGCGTCGTCGCGCCTCCGCCGCCGTGCTCGTGCACGATCACGACCGGCGGCGGTGTGTCGTGCTCGCGGTCTTCGAGCGGCAGCAGCGCGAACGCCGACGTCTGGGCGGGTCCCAGCTCGTCCTGGAAGACGCCCGTGTCCGCGTCGTAAAGCTCGATCAGCAGATCGTAGTCTCCGGGCGGATAACCCGACACGAGCTCGACCTCGACCTCGTACGCATCGTCGGGCGTCTCGCCGTCGACGCGGAAGTCGTCGGTCTCGTGGAGCAGCTCCCATACGACGCCGTCGGGGCTCAGGTAGAGCGCGGCGTACACCCATGCGTGCGCGAAGAAGCTGTCGACGTCGAACGTCACGCGCAGATAACGGTAGTAGCCGTCATCGTCGGCGTCGAAGAACATCTCGATCCCCGCGTCGTAGATCCAGTGATCGGAAAAGAACGCCGACGCGGTGAACGACGTGCCGTCCTTCGGCGCGCTCTTCGCGCGTACGATCCGCTCCGCGGGTGCGATCCGGCGCTCCGTGAATGTGCCGATCTCGCGAAGCGTGTCCGGCTCGCGCTCGGCAACGTAGCCCGACGCGGCGCGCACGACGTGCTCGCCGGAGGTCTCTCCCGCGGCGGCGAGCGGCCACGCCGCGAGACACGCGACAACATAGAGAAACTCGAGGCGCTTCGCGCTCATGTCGGCCTCCCGGTGCATCACCCGTCGGCCACGATTAGAGCGAAGTCATGCTGAACGGCGACTGAGCGCGGTGAACGGCGACTGAACGCGAGCGGCGTGGAATCGGCCGCGCCGGCCCACTACACTGACGGCATTCCCTTCGCCGGGCTACCGATGGCCGCGATCACCCCTCTGTCCGCACCGAATCTCTTCTCGTATCGCAAGTACTGGGCGGCGCGTCTGACGCCGGCGCCGGTGCTGCCGATGTCGCGCGAGGAGATGGACGCGCTCGGCTGGGACGAGTGCGACGTGATCATCGTCACGGGTGACGCATACGTCGATCACCCGAGCTTCGGCATGGCGATCATCGGCCGAGTGCTCGAGGCCCAGGGTTTTCGCGTCGGCATCATCGCGCAGCCCGACTGGCGATCGAAGACGGATTTCATGCGGCTCGGCCGCCCTCGCCTCTTCTTCGGCATCACGGCCGGCAACATGGATTCGATGGTCAACCGCTACACCGCGGACCGGCGTCTGCGCAGCGACGACGCGTACACGCCGGGCGGCGTCGGCGGCAAGCGCCCGGACCGGTCCGTGATCGTCTACTCGCAGCGTGCGCGCGAAGCCTATCCCGACGTGCCGATCGTGATCGGCGGCATCGAGGCGAGCCTGCGGCGAATCGCACACTTCGACTACTGGCAGGAGAAGGTGCGCCGCTCGATCCTGTTCGACGCAAAAGCGGACCTGCTCGTGTTCGGCAACGGTGAACGGCAGGTCGTCGAGATCGCGCACCGGCTCGCGGCCGGACAACGCCCGGACGAGATCCGCGACGTGCGCGGCACGGCGTTCGTCGGCACGCGCGCGGAGGCCGGCTGGATCGAGATCGATTCGACCGACATCGACACACCGGGCGACGTCGATCCGCATCCGGATCCGTACGCGATGTCGCCCGGCGCGCCGAAAAGGCCGACGCCGCCCGGCGTGCACGTCGTGCGCTTCGCGCGCCGCGTGCCGCGCGTCGACCGCGACAGGAGCTACATCCGGCTGCCGGATTACGAGGCCGTCCGCAACGATTCAGTGCTATACGCGCACGCGTCACGTGTCCTGCACAGCGAGACGAACCCGGGCAACGCGCGCCCGCTCGTGCAGCGCCACGGCGACCAGGAGCTCTGGCTCAACGTGCCGCCGATCCCGCTGACGACGGCCGAGATGGACCGCATCTACGAGCTGCCGTACACGCGCCGCCCGCACCCCGCGTACGGCGACGCGCGCATCCCTGCCTACGAGATGATCCGCTTCTCGGTCACGATCCAGCGCGGCTGCTTCGGCGGCTGCACGTTCTGCTCGATCACCGAGCACGAAGGCCGGATCATCCAGAGCCGGAGCGAGGACTCGATCATCCGGGAGATCGAGACGATCCGCGACACCGTGCCGGGCTTCACCGGCGTGATCTCCGATCTCGGCGGACCGACCGCGAACATGTACCGGCTCGCGTGCAAGAGCCGCGAGATCGAGGCGGCGTGCCGCCGTCCGTCGTGCGTATATCCCGGCATCTGCCCGAATCTCGATACGAACCACGCCCCGCTGATCCGGCTCTATCGCCGCGCTCGGGCGGTGCCGGGGGTGAAGAAGGTGCTGATCGCGTCGGGCGTCCGCTACGACCTCGCCGTCGAATCGCCGGAGTACGTGAAGGAGCTCGTCGAGCACCACGTCGGCGGATACCTCAAGATCGCGCCGGAGGCGATCTCCGAAGGTCCGCTGTCGAAGATGATGAAGCCTGGGATCGGCACGTACTACCGGTTCAAGAAGCTCTTCGACCGGTATTCGAAGGCGGCCGGCAAGGAGCAGTACCTGATCCCGTACTTCATCGCCGCGCATCCGGGCACGACCGACGAGGACATGCTCGAGCTCGCGCTGTGGCTCAAGAAAAACGGCTTCCGTGCGGATCAGGTGCAGGCGTTCCTGCCGAGCCCGATGGCGACCGCGACCGCGATGTGGCATTCCGGCAAGAACCCGCTCACGCGCGTCACGCGCGACGGAGAGGACGTGCATGTGCCGAAGGGCCTCAAGGTCCGCCGCCTGCACAAGGCTTTTCTCCGCTACCATGATCCGAACAACTGGCCGATGCTGCGCGAAGCATTGATCCGAATGGGCCGCGAAGACCTGATCGGCAACGGCAAGCAGCATCTCGTGCCGAAGTTTCAGCCGAAGGGCACCGGCCGCACGCCTGAGGGCCGCCGCAAGCCACGGCGCGGCGCGCCCTTCAGGACGCAGCACACGCGCTGACAAGAACGCGCCGGTCGACGGGGGGAACGTATGCAGGATCGCGGCACACTGCTGGAACGAGCCAAGCGGAGCGCCAGGTTCGCGCTCGCCGCCGTATCCGTCCTCGCCTTCTCGCTCGCCGTCGAGCCGCTTCTCGCCGACGAGCGCGACACCGACGGTCGGACCGAGCGACGCACGGCGGCCGGCGAAGCGGCACGGGTCGCAGACGCGTTATCGGCGGCCCCGCTCGCGGAGGCGCGCGCGGAGTTCGTCCGGGCGCTTCGCGCCGTGCGCGCCGGTGCGAACGGCGGCGCTTCGACGGACAGCGACCGTCTTCGCGCGTATCCGCTCTACCCGTATCTCGAAGCCGCCCGCCTCGTGCGCGCGCTCGAGGCCGCCGCGGGACCGAACACCGCCGCGGACGACGCATCCCGCGCCTTTCTCGAGAAGCACGGCGACGCGCCGGTCACGCGTGCCGTGCGCCGCGCGCGGCTCGACAGCTTCGCGCGCCGCAAGCTCTGGGACGCGTTTCTCGCCGAGGCCGATCGCGGCGCCGATGACCCGGCGCTGCGCTGCCTGACGCTGCAGGCGCGCATCGCGCTCGACGACATCGAAGACATCGCGCCCGAGATCGTCGACGTGTGGCTCACCGGCCGCCGGCTGCCGCTCGACTGCGAGCCCGTCTTCGAGTGGCTGCGCGGCGAGGGCCTCATGACGGCCGACCTGATCGAGCAGCGCGTTCGCCTCCTGCTCGAGAACGGCAACGCGGAGTTCGCGCGCGTGATCGCAAGGCGTCTCCCGGCCGAGCGCGCGGCGCCATGGCTCAAGTGGGCCGATCTGATCGAGCGCCCGCGCGACACGCTCGACGCGCTGATCGCGTCGCCGGCGACGCCGCTTCCGGCGGGCGCACTCGTCGACGGCTGGCGTCGTCTCGCGCGCAATCGTCCGGCCGATGCGCTCGAGCGCTTCCCCGCGTTCGTCCGGGCGTTCGATCTCGACGGGGACGAGAAGAGCCGCGCGGCGCTCGCTCTCGCGCTCGGGCTCGCATGGGATCGTCGGTCCGAGTCCCTCGAGCTCTTCGCCGAGGTCATGCCCGAGCATCTCGACGACTACGCGCTCGGCTGGCTCGCGCGGGCCGCGCTCTGGTCCGGCGACTTCGCGCGCGCCGGCGACGCGATCGCCGCAATGTCGTCCGCGCAACGCGGGGAAACCCGGTGGCGCTACTGGGCCGCACGCGTCGCGGAAAAGAGCGGCGAGCACGAGCGCGCACGCGAGCTCTATCGGAGCGTCCTCGGCACCGACAATTACTACGCGGCGATGGCCGCGGCGCGTCTCGGCGTGCCGATGACGCCGACGCCGTCGACCGTTCCCGCCGACCCGGCACGGATCGCGCGGCTCGCGTCGTTCGATCCGTTCGTCCGTGCGCGCGAGCTCCTGCTCGTGCGGATGCCGGGCGAGGCCGCGGCCGAATGGCGTTATGGCACGGCGGCGCTTGACCCGGACGACGGACCGCAAAGCATCCATCTCGCGATGAGCTGGGGCTGGTACGACATGGCGGTCGCGACCGCAACGTCGCATCGGATCTTCGCCGACTACCGGCTGCTCTATCCCCGGCCGTACGACGACGCGGTCGCGGACGCGGCCGACCTCGCCGGCATCGAGCCCACGCTCCTCTACGCGATCGTGCGCCAGGAGAGCCTCTACCGCGCCGATGCGACATCGGCCGCGGGCGCGCTCGGGCTCGCGCAGCTGATGCCGGACACGGCGAAACGGATCGCGCGCCGACTTGGGGCGCCGGAGCCGAGCCGCGCGGACTTGCTCGTGCCCGAGATCAACCTCACGCTCGCCGCCGCGGAGCTCCGTTCACTGCTCGACGAGTTCGCGGAGCAGCTGCCGCTCGCGCTCGCCGGGTACAACGCGGGCCCGAACGCAGCACGGCGCTGGCTGCCCGAGCGTCCGCTCGACGCCGACGTCTGGATCGAGAACATCCCGTACAACGAGACGCGCGATTACGTGCAGCGGGTGCTGTGGCACAGCGTCGTGTTCGCGTGGCTCGAGAGCGGCGCGGGCCGCGACACGCGCGCCTGGCTCGCCGCGATCGAGCCGCCGGGCAGCGGCTCCCGGGAGCTACATGCGGACCGTTAGCGCGGCTTTCGCGGCGCGCGAGCCCGGCGGACTGACGCGACGCGGACGCCGTCAGAAGTACTGACAGTGATCCGCGCGCGCCGCCTTCTCGCTCAGGAACACGCCGGGATCGATGATCCCCGCGGCTTCGGGGATCAGGTCTTCCTCTGCGACGCCGAACGTCGCGGCCGCGTACTTGCAACCGAATAGCCGAACCTTTCCGGTCTCCGCGAGCTGACTCATGAACTCGCCGATCGTCGTGGGGCCGCCTTCCTCCTCGAGCCGCCGCCGCAGCCACTCGGCGTCCGCGGCATGACGTCCCTCGATCGTAAGCGCCGCTGCCCCGTCTTCCGTGAGCGCACGCACCGCCCAAAGAACGAAGAGCATGTCGACCTCGACGCCCTGCGCGGCTTGCGTATAAGCAAACGTGAGCGGCGTCAGCATCTTGTCGAAACCGTCGTCCCGGACGACGATAGCCAGCTTCCTCATGACTCGTCTCCTCACGCATTTCCTTTCCGGCCCCGGACCGTGCTCGGCCCGAGATTGCAACCTTCGATAAGATTGTTCCCGCCGCGGCGGGTAGCGGCCATGACCGAGACGCCGCCGCGCTTGACCGAGACACCGTCTTTCGCGATGGATGCGCTCTCCGACGTCCTCCGAGTCATGCGCCTGACCGGCGGCGTGTTCCTGAACGCCGAGTTCACCGATCCGTGGTGCTTGCGCGTCAGGATCGCGCCGAGCTCGTGCGCGCCCTATCTCGGCCCGCACGCCTATCTCGTCGCATACCACTTCGTGCTCGAAGGACGGATGCGGGTACGGATGCCGGGCGGCGCGGAGCTCGACGTGGAGGCCGGTCAGTCCGTGCTGTTCCCGCACAACGATCCGCACCTCCTGGGCAGCGACCTCGACCTCACGCCGGTCGACGCGCCGCGGCCATCCCCGGTCAGGGCAGATCCGACGTCGCGCCGTTG
>CAZKNH010000124.1:0-12101 GCA_964553875.1 uncultured Gammaproteobacteria bacterium
CGCGCCGCGCTCTTGCTCGGGCACGAGGTATTGCACGTAGCCGTCGAGGTGATCGATCGTCGCCTGCCGGGCCTCGAGCGCGCGTGCGACACCGACGTCGTCCGACACGTGGCCGGCGAGCTCGATCCCGGCTTCCCGTGCCGCGTCGACGGCCGCGTCGAACTCGGCGCGCGTCAAGCCGGGATGGAGCTTCACGAAGTCGTAACCCGTGGCTGCCTGCTCGCGGACGATGCGCGCGGCCTGCTCCGGGCTCTCGACGCTTTGCCCGCTCAACGACGGGCCCGACGTGTAAAGGCGCGGCCCGAGCACTTCGTGCCGAGCGATGCGTTCCCTGAGCTCGAGATGCCCCGGCTCGCCGAGCATGCCGCGAGCGGTCGTGACGCCGTTCGCGACATAGAGAAAGAGCACCTCCTCGAGATAGCGCCGATCGCTCGTCGGCGGCACGTGCGCGTGCATCTCCGCGAGCCCCGGGACGAGGTAGCGGCCACCGGCGTCGATCACGAGCGCATCCGCGGGGATCTCCGCTTCGCCTGATTCGACGATCGACTCGATGCGGCCGTCGCGCACGATCACCGTGCGCGCCTCGAGGACGCGCTCTTCATCCATCGGCACGACGTTGACGTCGTCGAACACGACGACGTCCTGCGCATGGGTCGCGAGGGTCATGCCTGCCGCGAACGCGGCGGCGACAGCCGAGAGGCGCTTCAGCATCACGACGCTCCTGTTCTTGTTCGGTGCATGCTGCCCCGCACACCCGCGGGGATCAATATGCGGCCCCATCGAGGTGCACGGCGTCCCGCGCGGATGCCGCACGATGGTGCACGGCGCACTGCCGGCACTCCGCCGGAAACATACAACTCTTTGATCTCCCGATCAAAAACGAGATGGCACGGAGGCTGCAAAAGAGGGCGCGGTCTGACTTTAACCGCCAGCCCAGCAATTTCATCAGCCCCCAGCGGAGGTTTTCGGCAAATGGAAAGCGTATTGGAATTGTCGTACGCGCTCGACACGTTCTACTTCCTCATATGCGGCGCGTTCGTGATGTGGATGGCCGCCGGCTTCTCGATGCTCGAGTCCGGGCTCGTGCGCGCCAAGAACACGGCCGAGATCCTGACGAAGAACGTCGGGCTCTACTCGATCGCGAGCATCATGTACATGCTCTGCGGCTACGGCATCATGTACGGCGACGGCAACGGCGTGATCCCCGGCATCAGCATGCTGACGGCCGGCGACAACGCCGTCGCCGACGTCGTTGCGGGCGGCGACGATGCGCCGTACTACTCGAGCATGGCCGACTTCTTCTTCCAGGTCGTGTTCGTCGCGACGGCCATGTCGATCGTATCGGGCGCCGTCGCGGAGCGCATGAAGCTCTGGTCGTTCTTCCTGTTCGCGGTGCTGATGACGGGCTTCATCTACCCCGTGCAGGGCTACTGGAAGTGGGGCGGCGGCTTCCTCGACGAGGCCGGCTTCCTCGACTTCGCGGGCTCGGGCGTCGTGCACATGGCGGGCGCGACCGCGGCTCTCGCCGGCGTGATGCTCCTTGGTCCCCGGCGCGGCAAGTACGGCCCGAACGGCGAGGTGCGCGCGATCCCGGGCGCCAACCTTCCGCTCGCGGCCCTCGGCACGATGATCCTGTGGCTCGGCTGGTTCGGCTTCAACGGCGGCTCCGAGCTCAAGATCTCGAACGTCGGCGAAGCGAACGCGGTCGCTGCAGTGTTCGTCAACACGAACATGGCGGCCGCGGGCGGACTCGTCGCCGCGCTCGTGCTCGCACGGCTCTGGTTCGGCAAGGCGGACCTCACGATGGCGCTGAACGGCGCGCTCGCGGGCCTCGTTGCGATCACCGCCGAGCCGCTGACGCCGGCACCGGTGCTCGCGACCGTGATCGGCGCGATCGGCGGTCTGATCGTCGTCGGCTCGATCGTGACGCTCGACCGCGTGTTCAAGATCGACGATCCCGTCGGTGCGATCTCCGTGCACGGCGTCGTCGGCATCTGGGGTCTGCTCGCGGTGCCGCTGTCGAACTCGGATGCATCGTTCGGCGCCCAGCTCCTCGGCATGGTCGTGATCTTCGGCTGGGTCTTCGCGGCATCGTTCGTCTGCTGGCTGATCATCAAGCTGACGATCGGGATCCGCGTGTCCGAGCAGGAAGAGTACGAGGGCGTCGACCTCGGCGAGTGCGGCCTCGAGGCCTACCCCGAGTTCCGCTCGGCGCGAGAGTCGAACGGCGTCGCGCCGCCGTCCTCGACCGGCGGCCGGCCGATCACGGCACCGGCCGGCGAGTCGGTCGCTCTCGGCTGACGTCGCATCGCGATCCGCGCGTCTCCCGCTCGGCTCGCACTCCCCTGGCCCGCGCGCACAGCCGCGCGGGCCGTTTTTTTTCGAGGAGCGCTCGGATCGTCCAGCAGCCGGGCTGGCTTCGAAGAGTGCTCACAATGTCCCGCAACCGCTGGACGCGGCTCGACGCCGGCCGCCCGCCTGTGAGTCAGCCTCCTCCAAGCTCCGCGAGACGCCGCTCGATGAAGCGGCGCTCCGGCTCGACGCGCGTCAGCTCGAGCGCGCGGGCGTACGCGCGCCGCGCTTCATCGTATCGCCCGAGCCGCCGGCACAGATCCGCCTTCACCGCATGCACGAACTGATATCGGTCGAGCTCGCCGCGCTCGAGCAGCCCGTCGACGAGCACGAGCCCGGCCTCGGGACCGTCGCGCATCGCGATCGCGACCGCCCGGTTCAGCTCCACCACGGGCGACGGCTCGACGCGGCCGAGGAGATCGTAGAGCGCGACGATCTCGGCCCAGTCCGTCTCGTCGGCCGAGGGCGCCCGCGCGTGCACCGCGGCGATCGCCGCCTGCAGCGTGTACGGACCGAATCGCCGGGACGCAAACGCACGATCGACGAGCGCGAGGCCCTCGGCGATCATCTCGCGGTCCCACAGCGAGCGATCCTGGTCATCGAGCAGGACCAGCTCTCCCGACGGGGACGTGCGCGCGGCCCGGCGCGACTCCTGCAGCAACATCAGCGCGAGCAGACCGATCGCCTCGGGCTCGGGCAGAAGCTCGACGAGGAGCCTGCCGAGCCGGATCGCTTCCTGAGACAGATCCGTGCGCGTCAGCGAGCTGCCGGTCGACGCAAGGTAGCCTTCGTTGAACACGAGATAGACGACGCGCAGCACGCTGTCGAGGCGCTCGTTCAGCGCGTCGCCCGACGGGACCTCGTACGGGATCCGCTCGGTCTTGATCTTGTTCTTCGCGCGCACGATCCGCTGTGCGAGCGTCGCGGGCGAAGTGAGGAACGCATGCGCGATCTCCTCGGTCGTGAGGTCGCAGACCTCGCGGAGCGTCAGCGCGATCTGCGCTTCCTGCGGAAGCGCCGGGTGGCAGCACGTGAAGATCAGACGCAAACGGTCGTCCTCCGGTCCTTCGCGGTCGAGGTCCGGCGCGAACGCTTCCTCGGTGCCGCCGTGCAGCGTTTCGGCGATGTCGGCCTCCGACGCATCGAAACGCTGCCGGCGCCGGATCGAGTCGATGGCCTTGAACCGTCCGGCCGAGACGAGCCACGCGCGCGGGTTCTCCGGCACGCCTTCGGTCGGCCACTGCTCGACGGCCGCGCGAAACGCCTCGTGCAGCGCCTCCTCCGCGAGGTCGAAGTCGCCGAGGAGTCGGATCAGCGTCGCGAGCACGCGCCGCGACTCTTGCCGGTACACCTCGTCGATGACGGCGTGCGGAGAGCCGGGGGCGTGGTTTCCCGTGAAGGGCATGCCGAATCGGCCTCCTCACCGCTCGCCGAGACGCACCGCGATCGCGTCCCGCTCGTCGGTATCGAGCTCGAACTCGAAGATCGCGAGATCCTCGCGCATGTGCTCCTCGCTCTGCGTCCCCGTCAACGGCACGACGCCCTCGTGCGTCAGGTAACGAAACAGGATCTGCGCAGGCGTCCGTCCGTGGCGCTCGGCGGGGCCGAGCAGCTCGGGCGACGCAAGCAGCTCCGCGTTCGCGGTCAATGTCCAGAAGCTCTGGTAGACCATACCGTGCTCGGCGCAGAAGCCGCGGATGTCGACATCGTAGCCGGTGGCCGCGTAGAAGCGGTTCTGCACGACGCCGGGCTTCACCTTCGCCGTCGACCACAAGTGCTCGAGGTACGCGAGGCTGTAGCAGTTGCTGATGCCGAGCAGGCGCGCGCGGCCCTCCTCGGCGATCGCTTCCATCGCGGTCCAGACCTCGGCGAGCGACTCGGCATCGCGCATCGGCGAGTGCAGGACGAGCGAATCGACGTAGTCCGTCGCGAGGTTCTCGAGCGAGCGCGCGAACGATTGCGCGACCTGCTCCGCGAGCGGCGCCTTCGGGTCGTACGGCACGCGGCGGGGATCCTGTCCCGGATACGGCGTGAATTTCGTCTGCACGAAGAGCGATTCGCGTGCGACGAGGCCGCGCGCGATCACCGCTGCGATCGCACGGCCGACCGCCGCCTCGTCGTAATGCTTCGGCTGCGCCGCGGTATCGATGCCGCGGAAACCGAGCTCGATCGCGCGCTCGACGAGCGGCTGCGTGCGCTCCTCTTTCCACGCCGTGCCGTAGAGAATCGGCGGATTGGGCTTGAGTCTCGCTTCCGTCATCCCGCGCTCCCTTTCGGCAGCTCCTCGCGCAGCTCCGCGAGAATCTCATAAGAGCGAAGCCTTGCACGATGATCGTGGATCGCGGCCACGACGATCACCTCGTCCGCGCCCGTCCCTTCGATGAACCGCGCAAGCCCGTCGCGCACGGCGTTACGCGAGCCGACGAACGAGCACGCAAGCATCCTCGACGCCTGAGCCTTCTCGGCCGGCGACCAGTAAGCTTCGATGTCGTCGATCGGCGGCGGCAGCTTCCCGCGCGTGCCGCGCAGCAGATTCGCGAAGCTCTGCTGCGCCGACGTGAAGAGCCGCGCCGCCGTCCGATCGTCGTCCGCCGCGACGACGTTCGCGCCGACCATCGCGTACGGACGGTCGAGCTGATCGGACGGCTTGAAGCGGGACCGGTATATCTCGAGCGCGTCATGAAGCGCTTCCGGCGCGAAGTGCGACGCGAACGCGTAAGGCAGCCCGAGCTCGGCCGCGAGCTGCGCGCCGAAGAGGCTCGAGCCCAGGATCCAGAGCGGCACGCGGGTGCCCGTGCCGGGCACGGCCTGGATCGGCCTGTCCGGACGTTCCGGACCGAGCAATGCCCTGAGCTCGAGCACATCCTGAGGAAAGGTCTCCGCGCTCATCGGATCGCGCCGCAGCGCACGCAGCGTCAGCATGTCCGTGCCCGGAGCGCGGCCGAGGCCGAGGTCGATCCGCCCCGGATACAGCGACTCGAGCGTGCCGAACTGCTCCGCGACGATCAACGGCGCGTGATTCGGCAGCATGATGCCGCCCGCGCCGACGCGGATCGAGCGCGTGCCGCCCGCGATGTAGCCGATCACGATCGCCGTCGCAGAGCTCGCGATGCCCGGCATGTTGTGGTGCTCGGCGAGCCAGAACCTCGTGTAACCCCAGCCTTCCGCGTGCTGCGCGAGGTCGAGGCTGTTATGCAGCGCGTCGCGCACCGTCCCGCCCTCGGGGACGAAAGCGAGATCGAGTATCGATAGTGCGGTCATCGTTCGCTTTCCGTGCAAGCGCCGTCACCCGCCCGCGAGTAGCCGCACGCGTGATATGCGTCGTGCCGACGACGGTGAGCGTGACCGCAAAGACGCAGCGCCCATTCGGCGCGCACGCTTCGCGGGACGCCCATATCGCGCAGCGCCCTTCCGGGGCGCACGGGATCCGACGGCGTTTCCATGCTCATCGTAGACGATATGGTCTCCGAAGCCGGCCTTTGCGTCCCGGCGCGTCGGCTTGACACGCCGCCTGCGGCGCCGGTAAATGCGGACGGTCCACGCTTCCGGGGGAACCATGACTTCACGCGCATTCGGCGCCGCGTCGCGCGCGGCAACGTCCGTCACGCTCGCCGCCGCGCTCGCCGTCGCGGCGCCTGCCGTCGTCGCACAGCCGTCCGACATCGGCGTCGCGCCGGTCGTGCTCGATGCGGAATCGTACCTGTTCGATACCGCCGAGCAGCACGGCATTCGGGTCGACGTCGTCGTTCGCGGCCTCGCCCATCCGTTCTCGCTCGCGTTCCTGCCGAACGGCGACGCGCTGATCAGCGAGCGCGGCGGCGCGCTCAGGCTCGTCCGAGGGGCGACCGGCGCGGAGGCCGGGCTCGTCGCCGAGCCCGTCGCCGGTGCGCCGCCTCCGTCGTCGGTCCGGGGCGCGGGCCTGCACGAGGTCGCCCTCCACCCGGACTTCGAGCGCAACCGTCTCGTCTACCTGACATACAACGAGGCTGCGCCGTCGCCCGCGGGGTCAGGTCCCGGCGGCCCCGCGCTCGTCACGTTGAAGATCCTCCGCGGCCGCTACGACGGCGAGCGCCTCGACGGACTCGAGGAGATCTATTCGGCCGGCGAGCGGGCCGGCGGCAGCGGATCGCGGCTCGCGTTCGCACCGGACGGATCACTCTACGTGACGACTGGCGCGCCGTTCGGCGACGAGGCGCAGCAACTCGCGAGCCCCTACGGCAAGGTGCTGCGGCTCGACGAGAACGGGCGCCCGCACCCGGACAATCCGTTCGTCGGGCGGGCCGACGCGCGCCCCGAGGTCTATTCGCTGGGACATCGCGATCAGCTCGGCCTGACGGTGCATCCCGAGACCGGCGCCGTGCTCGCGGCCGAGCACGGGCCGAACGGCGGCGACGAGGTCAACCTGATCCTGCCCGGGCGCAACTACGGCTGGCCGACGTACAGCTTCGGCCGCAACTACGACGGCACGCCGATCTCGTCGCTGCCGATCGTCGAAGGCATCGAGATGCCGCTCGTGCTGTGGGTGCCGTCGATCGCGCCGACCGGGCTCACGTTCTACAGCGGCCGCGGCATACCCGCGTGGTCCGGCAATCTGTTCGTCGGCAGCGCACGGCGCGGCGAGATCCCGCGCACCGGCGGGCTCGAGCGCGTCGTGCTGAACGAGCGGCTCGAGGAGCTTCGCAGGGAATCGCTGCTCACGGACCTTCGACAGCGCGTCCGCGACGTCCGCGAAGGTCCGGACGGCCTGCTGTACGTGATCACCGACGAGGATGACGGCGCTCTGCTGCGCATCGCCCCCGCCTCGATCGACTGAAATCGGGGTCAGAGCCCTTCGAAAGTCGTGTCGGACACCTTTTTCGGTGTCTGACACGATTTCTGCGCCCTACGCCGCGCGGCGCAGCGTCAGGTTGATGCGGTAAGACCCGGCGAACGGGTGCTCCGCCTCCGCGAGCGGCGCGACGCCGTGATAACGGAGACGCGCGGGCCCGCCCCAGACGACGACGTCGCCGTGCTCGACGCGGATACGCACCGGCGCGTCCTTGCGCGTGAGCCCGCCGAGCAGGAAAGTGGCCGGCACCCCGAGCGACACCGACACGATCGGCGCCGAGAAATCCCGCTCGTCCTTGTCCTGGTGGAGCGACAGCTTCGTGCCCGGCGCGTAACGATTAACGAGGCACGCATCCGGCTCGAAGCCGGGAAATCCGGCCTCGTCCGCGGCGCGCGCCGCGAGCGCAGCGATCACGTGCGGCATCGGCGGCCATCGACGGCCCGACTCGGGATCGACCGGCGAGTACCGATAGCCGCGGTGATCCGACACCCACCCGAGCGGCCCGCAATTCGTCATCTCGACCGACATCCGCCGATTCCCCGGCGTCGTCATCCGCCTGAACGGCGCGACCGCGGCGATATCGGCGACCGCGCGGCCGATCTCGTCGGCATGCTCGAGCGCGAAGCCGCGCAGCACGACGGCACCGGGCGCGAGCGTCTCGACGCGCGCGCCCGCATCGCCGCCGGACGCGTCCGGCACGTGGCCCGTGAAATCGAGCTCGAGTGGCGCAGGACGCCGCATCATCGCGCGTCAGGACCTCAGCGGTAACCCCGAAAGCCGATCGATCTCGTCACGGAGCCAGGCTGCGAAGGCCTGCGGCGACGACGCGAACCGGTGATGCGGCACCGTGAAGCGCTGCCCTGCGGCGTCGAGCACGAACGTCGGAAAGCCCCGCGCCCCGACGGCGCTCATCAGCCGGCGCGTCTCGGCGATGTGCTCGTCGACCGGTGCGTTCGCGGCCGCGGCCGCGAACGCATCGCGATCGAAGCCGAGACGCTCTGCGATGTCGCAGAGCACCTCGTGACGGACGACGTGCCGGCCGTCCTCGTAGTGCGCGTGCTGGATGCCGCAGACCATGTCGAACGCGCGGCCGGGCTCGAGCGCCTCCACGGCGAGCACCGCGGCGATCGCAGGCGGCGAATGCAGCACGAGCTCGGGGTCGAGCAGCAAGCCGTCGAGATACGCGGGGCCGTAAGGCTGGCCGCTCAGCGCGGCAACGCGCCCATCCGCCTCGCGGATGTAGCGGCGCATCTCGTCCGGCAGGCTCGTCGGCAGCGGCCAGAGCCCTCCGGCGTGCAAGCGCACTTCGAGCCCGTCAACGCCGCGTGCGGCCCGCACGAGCGGCTCCGCCCCGTAGCACCAGCCGCAGAGCGGATCGTAGAGGTAATGCAGCACCGCCATTCGTTCGACCTCGCAACGCGCCTCCCCAAGGCGGATTATAGGCGTGCGACCCTTTGCCCCGCGCGCGCATCTATAGGCTCGACGATGAGCGGCCGATTCCCGACAGCCGAACCCGAGTGGCTCGAGCGCGCCCGGCGCGGCGACATGCATGCGCACGCGCGGCTCTACGAGACCTTCGCGCCGATGGTCTACACGCTCGCTTACCGGATGCTCGCGTCCAAGACCCACGCCGAGGACGTGCTGCAGGAGACGTTCGTCGAGGTGATCCGGAAGCTCCACACGTGGCGCGGCGACGGCGAGTTCGGCGTCTGGGTGAGACGGATCGCAGTGAACAAGTGCCTGATGCACTTGCGCTCGTGCTGGGAGTCGCGACAGGTGCCGCTCGACGCCGAGCCGCGCGCGCCGGCCGGCAGCGATGCCGCGGACGGCGTGCTGCTCGAGCGCGCGCTCGCCGCGTTACCGCCGACCGCGCGCGCCGTCGTGCTGCTCCACGACGTCGAGGGCTACACGCACCAGGAGATCGGCCGGCTGATGGGACGCACGGCGAGCTTTTCGAAGTCACAGCTCGCCCGCGCGCACGACCGGCTGCGAGAGCTGTTGAACGACGACGTGACGAGAACCGAAGTCGAGCTATGCGAGCCCGTACTGAAGACCTGCTGACCCTGCGCGACGGCGGGCCGATCGACGCCGCGCTGCGCGAACGCCTCGCCGCCGACCCCGAAGTCACGCGCGAGATCGCGCGGCTCGACCGCGTCGCGGAAGACTTGCGACGCTTGCCCATGCTCGAGCCGCCGCCCGGCGTCTGGGAAAGGATCGCTCAGGAGGTCTCAGCACGGCAGCGGGCAACGCGGACCGGCTTGCACTACCGGCTCGCCGCGGCCGCGGCGGTGATCGTCGCGGTCGCAGTGCTCGGCTTCGTCGCGCCGTGGCGCGCGAGCGATCGAATCGAAACGGCCGCGACACCGGCCGACGCCGCGCGCGATACGTCACCGCTCGCGCGCATCGCCGAGCCCGATCGCGGCGCGGACAACGTCGACCCGCGCGAGCGCTACGCGCGGCTCGTCGCCGAGTCCGCGCGTCTCGAGCTGATGCTGGCCGAGCTCGACGACATGCCGCGGCTGATGAACGCAGGCACCGCACGCACGATCGCCGACCTCGAGGATTACATCGGTTTCGTCGACGAGCAGCTCAACTTCGCCGAGGCGCGCGGCGTCGACCTGCGCTACCGCGAGGCGCTATGGCGCGAGCGCATCGACGTGATGAATGCGCTTCTGCACGTGCGCTACGCGCAGCAGGCGCAGCGGATCACCTATTGATGCTCTCTTGCGATGGAGGACTGACGTGATGAGACATCTTCGTGACCGAGCGCGCTGCATCTCGTGGGTCTCGGCCGCCGGCATTCTCGCTGCGAGCTTGCCGGCGCTCGCTCAGCAGCCGGAGGAGCTGCCGCCTCTTCCGCCGCTTCCGCCTGCCCCGACGCTCCCGCCGGCGAACGGCGCGAGTAGCGAGCTCGAGGAGGCGGAGCGCGCGCTCGAGGAGGCGCAGCGCAACCTCGAGGCCGCCGTCGAGGAAGCGGCGCGCGAGCGCGAACGCGCGGCTTCGCGCGGTTACGTGATCCGTTCCGCAGGCGAGCGCGAGAGACAGGGAGCGCTCGACGAGTCGCGCGGCGAGCTCGAACGCGCGCGGCGCGAGCTCGACGCCGCGCGGCGCAGGCTCGAGGAGGCTGCGCGCGACGTCGCACGGCTCTCCGCGCGGGCGGTCGCGCCGATCGTCGAAGACTTCCAGGTGCAGTGGCTCGGCGCCGATCAGCGCGCGATGCTCGGCGTCGTCGTCGAGGACGACCGCCGCGGGGCGCGCGTCACGGCCGTGAGCCCGGGCGGTCCTGCCGACGAGGCGGGCGTGGAGATCGGCGACGTCATCGTCTCGATCGACGGTCGCGCGCTCGACGCGAACGGCCGCGGCGCCTCGCGGATCCTGATCGACCACCTCCGCGACGTCGAGCCCGGCGAGACCGTCTCGCTCGAGGTCGTGAGACGCGGCGAGACCCGCTCGATCGACGTCGAGACCAGTGATCGCCGCGGACGCCTGTTCGCGTTCGAGGCACCGCGCGTGCAGGTCTTCACGAGGCTGCTGCGGCCGGGCTCGGACCGCTGGTCGTCGATGGAGCTCGTGCCGCTGACGCCGACGCTCGGCGCTTACTTCGGAACCGAGCGCGGGCTCCTCGTCGTGCGCGCACCGGACGACGCGTCACTGAAGCTCGAGGACGGCGACGTCATCCTCGACATCAACGGACGCGCGCCGAACTCGCCGGAGCACGCGATGAAGATCCTCGGCTCGTTCGAGGAAGGCGAGACGATCGAGCTCAACATCATGCGGCACGGGCAGCCGATGACGCTCGAGATCCCGGTTTCCGAAAGCGAGCCGGAAGCGTCGCGCTCGAACGGCGGGGCTGCGTGAGCCGAGGCCCGCGGACGCGCGCCTCGGCGCGCGTCACTCGGGCGACGGCGAGTCGTGCGTCTTCAGCCAGTACAGCAGATCGTCGAGACTCGCGGTCGCCAGCCCGACGGACGTGTCGGCGCAGCCGTAGTACATGCGGATCTCGCCGTCGACGAGCGTCCACCCGCACGGGAACACGACGTCCGACACGTCGCCCGCGCGCTCGTAGCTCTCGCGCGGTGCGAACACCCATTCGTTCGAGCGCCTGATCACGCGCCGCGGATCCTCGAGATCGAGGAGCGCGACGCCGAGCCGATAGAGGCAGCCCGCGGCCGTGCTGCGCACGCCGTGATAGAGGATCAGCCACCCTTCGTCGGTCTTGAGCGGCGGCGGCGACAGGCCGATCTTGTTCGCGTCCCACCATCCGCCTTGGCGCGCGCGGAGCAGGATCTCGTGATCGCCCCAGTGCTTCAGATCGGGCGAGAACGAAATCCAGATGTGCGCGCCGAGCGATAGCGCACCCGCCGGCACCGGCCGATGGATCAACGCCCAGCGTCCCTGGATGCGCTCGGGGAAGAGCGCCGCGTCCTTGTCCTCGGGCGTCATCACGGGGCCGAGCCGCTCGAAATTCACGAAATCGGACGTCGCCGCGAGCGACACGAGCGGCCCGCCGCGCGAGAACGCGGTGTACGCGATGACCCAGCGGTTCTGCTCCTCGAGATACGTGATCCGCGGGTCCTCGATGCCCCAGATCTCTTCCGGGTGCGTTTCGGGCGACGGCTCGAGGGTCGGCGTCGGGTCGATCCGCCACCCGGTGATGCCGTCGGCGCTTCGTGCCGCCGTGAAGTGCGAGAACCCGCGCCGGTCCTCGACGCGCAGCAGCAGGACCGTCTCGCCGTTCACGATCGCGGCCGCCGGATTGAAAACGCTGTTCGCGCGGTATTCGAGATCGTCGACCGTCAGGATCGGATTGCTCGGATGCCGCTTGAAAATCTCCGGAGTCGTGCGCGCGATCATCCGGCTCGAGACGGCCGGCCGCGATCCATCCTTGAATGCTTTCGGTTCCGTCATACGTCTCGCCTCG
>CAZKNH010000125.1:0-11961 GCA_964553875.1 uncultured Gammaproteobacteria bacterium
CCGGACGTTGAGGCCGTTCGGGCTTCAATGAGGCCGCAGCATTCCGCTGCGGATCACGCCGTCGGGCGTCGGCGACGTCTACTGGTGCCTCACGCTTCAATGAGGCCGCAGCATTCCGCTGCGGATCACATGGAGCTCTCGCTCGTCACGCTCCAGGCGCGCAGCGCTTCAATGAGGCCGCAGCATTCCGCTGCGGATCACCGCTCCATCCCAGCCCCGTGTGCGCCGGGCAGAAATGTCGCCCGTTGCGAGCGGTCGGGGCTGCGGCGGCCAATCAAGCCCAATTGGTCCAGCGTCGGATGGGGCCGCTTCATAAATACTACCGAATTTTCAAAGAGCTACACGGGTGCGAGCGCTCCCCGGAACCTACAGCACCACCGAAGCGCTCGCGTCCATGCGGCAGGTCAGTTACACGATCACCGGCTCCCTGGCCACCACCTCGAAACTTGTCTTCCCGAGGCTCACGACGCGAGGGGTCACAGCCTCAGCTGGACCCATATCCATGATCAATACATGATCTTCCTCGTGGTGTATCAACTCGTCAAGGGTTGCAATCATCTCCGCTTGACGGCGACGAGAAAGCCGACACTGAAAGACTGAGAGCTGCAGCCACTCGCCGTAGCCATGCATGAGCTCGTAGACGGCCCGCCAGCGTTTGGGGTCGCTAATGTCATATGTCACGACGTAGAGATGCTCATCCATGGGTCACCTCGTAATGAAAGTCGGACACTCGGCTAGTTCACCTAAGAGATGCCGTCCAAGAAGTCTGGCCTGCAGTTCGAACAGTCGCCGATAACTGACTTTGTATCCGAATAGTGGGTGGGTAATCTCCTGGCTCAGCCGGCGTTCAAACGTCGCGATAAACTTCCTGCGACCTTCGTCCGTGAGCCCGACGCTATTCCCGACGACGACGAAATCGTTGGGTTTGATCTCCCCATTGTTGATGGCCGTCAATACAGCCGAGTCAGCAACCAGCGGTCGGAAGGGCTCCATCATGTCGAGTGCGAGTGCGGGTCGACCGTATCGCGGTTGGTGATAGAAACCTCGGTAAACGTCGAAGCCCACCGCGCTGAGCGTCACGCTCCACGTGCGCGCGAGTAGGCTATAAGCGAAAGAGAGAAGAGCGTTCACAGGGTCGTGAGGAGGTCTCCGGTTCCTTCGCGTAAAGTCGAACGCATATTCCACTTCGCCGTTCCCATCTGTCTTCAGAACGTGTGCGAAGGACCTGAAATAGCGCGAGGCCGCGGCACCCTCGATGCCCAGCAGCTCCTGAAGGTCTGATGCAACAAGGCTTCGGCTCGCATCCATTTTGAGTTCCGATACGAGAGTGTGCGGTCTGTCCTCGCCCCGCCAGTTGCGCCGGATCAGTGTTCGACAGTTCATGATCTTCGCATAGACCATCTGCTTCGCGACGTGAAGGCACGCTCGCGGATCGAAGCTGGCCTTGTACTGCGCAGTCCGCAGCTCGACGTTCTTGTGCCCTAAACCAACTGTATGTCCAAGGAACCAGCCGCCATAAGAAAGCCACGTGACTGGAATCTCTCGACGCATTAGCTCATGCAGGCAAGGCGTCGTGACATAAACATTCCCCAGGAGGACGACCTGTGAGACTTCAGCAAGCCTTGCCGTTGCCGCAGGTTCGTCGTCTATCGTGATCTCGAGCGTTTCGCCCTTCTTGGTCACCTTGGACTTTCTCGCCTGGACGTACAGCGGAAAACTCTCGTCATGCTGGGCGAAAAGGGGGCGAGGCGTCGGCTCTCCGTGCCTCAGAAAGTTCACCTCGTCGGGAAGGCATATACTAACGAGCGAGCACCGCGGGCACTTCGGGCTATCCTCGAGCGGCGGTGGGATTCGGCCGCCTACGGCAATAAGGCGGAGGCCGTCGACTGCGGCCCGCGTCATTGCTCTTAGTTCATCGTCGAAGACGACGCGAACGCGCTCCTTGGACGCCGTGTAGTACAGAATGCCTTCGTTACACGTATACCCGTGCTCCTCGAGAATCATAGCCTGGACGCAGAGCTGAACGCGTTCTGGATCGTAGGCCCCACGGGCGACGTGGGGGCGCTTCCCTCGCTTGTAGTCGATAGGGGTCACGACGTTGCCTTCGACTTCGAGGCAGTCGATTTTCGCAATCAGCCCTAGTCGGGAAGAGGATAAGGTGATCGAGCGCGCATGCAGAATCTCATGATCGCTTCCCGGATCGTCGGCCGTTTCGTGTGAGGACGACGGTGGCAGTCGGCCGCTCGGCTTGTCAACGCGCCTGTGAACATACCGGCCCTCGACGGTATCCGCCGAATCGGACCACTCTTTCTGGACCCATTCCAAGTATGCGAGTCGCGGGCAGTACTGGTATTCGTTCACCATTCGCGCAGGCAATAGCGGCAGCAGCTCGCCCGCGTCTGGAAAGGGAAGAGGAAGCTCATTCTGATGTGCTTCAGTGCTCATACCGAGGATCGGAAGCGCCCACTTTGTGGTGAGAGCCTAAGGACGCGGTAGTGTGAGTTCTGTGACAGGAAGCAAAGATCGCGGATGCTACATGATCACTTAGGCAGGATGCAGAAAGGTGCATTCTTTGCCTGGGCTAACAAGGGGATATGTGACGTGCGTCACGTCCGGCGGGAGGGGTGGTGCTCGTTCGGCGGGGTAGTACGGAGCGCGGTTGCACCCAAACGACTGCAGAAATTCGAGGGAGCCTTCGCGATTTATGCTCCGTTGAGTCGGAGGCTGATTGGCATCTTGCGAGAGAGGGCTGTGGGGTGGTGTGCGATCAGGCTATGAGGGCTGGGTCAGTGAATGGTACCTCGTTGGCGAAGGGCCAAGGGCGCACGAAGAACCGTGCGCCCTCGGTCTTGCTGGCTAGGCGGGGTACTGATCCTCCCGCACCCAATACCCGTGCACCTGAGGCGATGCCTGCACCGGCAGCCTCACCGTCGCGATCGGCCCTTCGTCGATGTGCTCGGCATCGAAGATCACGAGGTCCGAGCGCAGGTTCTGGTCGAGGTGCCATACGACGCCGAGCAGATAACCGACGCCTTCCGGCGAGTCCGGGCGCTTCGGTGCGAAGACCGGCTCGCCGAGTCCGACGGTCGGGCCGAAGTTCCACAGCTTGAACGTCCGGGTCGCGTTGTCGACGCGGGCGTAGCATGCGCCGGCCTTCGTGCGGTCGGGCTCGTTCGGGTCGGGCGACGCCATGAACCCGTAGCGATAGGGCACGGTGTTGTAGCGATCGTCCTGACGGGGCAGCGGTGCGATCAGCGGATACATCTTCTCGATGCCGTAGCCGTCGTTCGGGCCGTTCAGGTTCGCGGTCAGCCGGTGAACGTAGCTCGTCGCGCCGGCATAGTCCGGCGGCGATCCATCCCTGTTCGGCACGAACGGAAACGGGTTCGCCGCGGTGATCTCCGTATCGAAGTAAAGTTTGCCGCCGTCCTCGAACGCGCCCATCGTGTGCGTGCCGCTGCGGGCCGGTCCTTCGATCCAACGGATGTCCTTACCGTCCCCATAGCGCCGCATGATGCCGAGATAGGTCCTCCGGTTCTTGTCCCAGGACCAGTGGATGCCGCCCCGCGCCATCTGCTCGTGATCGATCGCGAGCGGAATCACGAAGAAGGCAATGTGGTTCTCGGTGACCGCGAAGTCGTGCAGCAGGCACACGTACGGAACCTTGATCTTCGCCTCCCACACCTTCTTGCCTTGGCGATCGATCTCGAACACCGCGACGACGTCGCTGCCGAAGCCCTCGGCCTCGTAGCCGAACGCGACGATGTTGCCCGTGATCGAGCAGATCTTCGGATGAGCGGTGAACGGCCGGTCACGCGGCAGCTCGCCGTCGAACGTGTAGACGGGATCGACCGTCTCGAGCGTGTTCAGATCCAACGCGCACGGCGGGCTGTCCTCCTTCAGCGCGAGGATCAGGTTCTGGAAGTTGAGGACATGCGTGTTCGCCGTGCTGCGGCTCAACCCCTTCACGCTCGGATCGTCGAGCGACGGGTTGCGATACATCGGAAACAGAAGCCTTCGCGCCTTGTCCTGTGCGACGTACCGCTCTGTCCTCGCGAAGCGGGTCTTGTAATCGACGCGGCCGTCCTTGATCCGGAACATCCGGACGTGACCCTCGCCGTCGAAGATGATGTTGCCGGGCCTCAACGGGTACTGCTGGTCGGGACCGGTCGCGTAGAAGCCTCCGTTCAGGTCTTCCGGAATCTCGCCGTCGACCTCGCAGTCCCGGACCTCGACCTCGGCACGAAGCGGCGCGAAGTTCGGCCCGCCGCCGGCCGATCGTTCACCTGGCGGCGTACGGGTCGGATCGGACTGCGCCTGCGCGGCGCGGGACCAGGTACTTGCGGCGCCGATCACGGCCGCCGCTCCGAAAGTCACACCCAGAAAAGCCCGGCGGTCGAGCCCAAAGATCTCATCGCTCATTCACGTCTACTCCGTCTCTCGAAAGCCGTCTTCGCGCGGTTACCACCACGGGCCGCCGTCGCAAGCAGCGCTCGAAGTTATCAACCTGCCGAAGAAGCATTCAATTGCTTGATGTACGTATGCCGGTCTGCGCCGGCGCCGGTGCGGGTTCCGCCGGCTCGCCGGGCGGCGCGACCGGGATGAACAGGTACACGGCGGTGCCGGTTTCGGGCGACGACGTGATCGTCATGCTGCCGCCGATCTGCTCCATGAAGCCGTAGACCTGCGACAGGCCGAGCCCGGTGCCGAACTCGCCCTTCGTCGAGAAGAACGGTTCGATCGCTCGCTTTCTCACGTCGTCGGTCATGCCGCAGCCGTCATCGATCACGGCAAGGCAGACGAACTTCGCGGGCGAGGCGACGAGGCGCGGCGGGAGACCCGATCCTTCGTTGTCACAGGCGAACGCGTGGATCGTCACGTGTCCGTGCCGATCCTCCGTCGCATGCCGTGCGTTGACGACGAGGTTCAACAGCGCGACATCGAGCTCGTCGGGATCGCAAAGAACGTCCGGTAACCCGCGCTGCACGTCGACGTCGAGTGTGACGTTCGGGCCGGTCGCCTGCACGAGCAAAGGTTTCACGGCCGCGAGCCACTCGTCGAGTCGAAGCCGAGACAGCGCGAGCGGTTTGCGCCGCGCAATGCGCAGCAGACGCTCGATCATTGCCGTGGCGTTTCTCACGGCGTGCTCGCAGCTGTCGAGTGCCTGCTCGAATATCTCGGGACTGCCGCGGCCCGTGCGCAGCAGATCGAGATTCGACGTGAGGATCTGGAGCACGTTCGAGAAGTCGTGAGCGATTCCGCCCGTGAGCTGGCCGAGCGCCTCGAGCTTCTCGATCTGTGCCTGGCGTTGGCGCTCGTGCTCGCGTCGGACGTCGGCGCGTGCAAAGCGCCGGACCTGCCAGACGAGGACGGCCGTCAGCGCGAGCATCGCGATCGTTGCGGCGGCCGCGACGCGCCGCCAGCTCGCGAGCACGTCGTCCATGCCGATCGACACGAGCACGACGAGGGGCGCATTGTCGAGCCGGCGGTAGCTGACGATCCTTTCGCCGGGGACATGCCCGAATCCCCACGTCGCCGGCGCTCGCGCGACGGACTCCGGCGCTGCGACCGAGAAGATCGGCAGGTCCGCGAACCGTTTGCCGACGTCGTCGGGCCGCGGCGGAAAGCTGGCGATCAGCGTGCCGTCGTCATGGAAGAGGCCGATCAGATGGGACGCTGCGAGCCCGGTGCTGCGCAACTCCTCGGTGAATCGATCCGCCTGCAGCGCCGCGACGACGATGCCTTTGAACGCTTCGGAGCGGCGGAGCTCCGTCGTCACGGGCAGGAACCAACCCGTGCCGGATCGGCTGAGCAGCGGCGGCCAGACGGTCGGAGCCGTCAGGCCGTTCCGGGCGTACGCCTCGAAGTAGGGGCGGTCTTCGAGGGAGACCTGGGGTGTGGTCGGGTAGTCGGTGTCGTGAGTGATCCAGCCGTCCGCACCGATGACGAACAGGGCGCGCGTGAAGGGAATGTCCTCGAGCCTGCGCTGCATCAGGCCGCGAAAGTCGTCGTCGTTCGTCGCCGGGCTCAACAGCTCGTGAGCGTCCGCGACCGACGACAGGGCGAGGTAGAGTGCCTGGACGGTGCGCTCCATGAGCTGCGCGACCACTACCGCGAGGGCGTCCGTATCCGCGGTGCCGCGGTTCACGGCCGCGACTCGGCCGAAAGCGATGAGCGCGGCGACGACGGCCACCGCTGCAGCCCAGGTTATAGCGAGACCGGCGATCTTCGGGCGGGCCCAGAGTCCGAGCATCGGAGCAGTTCGACGGCGTCGCTTCGGCGGCACTGTCGCCGGCTATAGTACCCTTGCTTTGATAAGGCCGTCCAGCTGACGTCTTCTTGCGTTCAGCGGGACAATCCATAGTTTGTTAGCATTGCTTACAAACAAATGGATCGACGGGCTGCGCACGGACGATGCCGCAAGAGGCTCGGTTCGGCCGAGCACGAAAGGGGGCCGTGAGGCGCTCCAGGTGCGTGGGGCTTACTGTCTCAGAATCTTTTCCATCGCCTTGCCCTTCGCAAGCTCGTCGATCAGCTTGTCCAGATAGCGAATCTCCCGCATCGTCGGCTCTTCGATCTCTTCGATTCGAACGCCGCAGATCACGCCTTTGATCAGCGTTCGCGCGGGATTCGGGCGAGGCGCGTTGGCGAAGAAGGTCTCGAAGTCCGTCCCGTCTCCCAGGCGGGCTTCGAGCTCCTTCTGGCTGTAACCCGTCAGCCAACGGATGATTTCGTCGACCTCGGCCTTCGTTCGTCCTTTCTTTTCGGCCTTGGCCACGTAGTGAGGGTAGACGCTCGCGAAGCTCGTCGTGTAGATGCGATGTTTTTGCATCGACCGCTCCGTCCGATGGGTTCCGTGTCGGAGACTTGCTCCGCCGATTGTCCCGATCGGACGGGAAGCGGTCCAGACCTGCTACGGCGTAGAGCCGCCAGACTCCTCGGAGGCGCGTTCGGGCTCGATGATCTCGGTCACGCCGGTAAACATCGGCTCGCCGTTCGCGTCTCGGATCGAGCGCGCATAGGCAATCGTCGGAAAGTCCCTCGCGGGCGCAGCGGTCACGGTGACGATGTCGCCGGGCTGCAAGGACTTCCGCGTCCAGCCGCGGCGCATCAGCGTCGTCGGGCTCGGCAGCTCGAAGTTCCAGTTCTCGACCTCGCCTTTTTCGTTGACGACGTCCACGTAGAGCCGAGCATGCGGGCTCTTCCATGAGAGCTCCGTGACCGTGCCTTCGACCGTCACGCTCTTTTGGAAATCGAACTCGGACTGCGAGTGATGTGCCGCCGCAGGCAGCGCGGCCGCGAGGCTGGCCGCCGCCGCGGCGAGCGCGAGGCGGCGGGAAAGCGAGTGATTCGTCTTGAATGTCGTCTTGGTCATTACGTCTGCGTTCATCCTATTGGGGAAAGTGCATGCGCACGTTCTGCTCGTCGTCGAGGCAGATTTCCTCGAGCATCGTCGTATCGGCCTGATAGGCCATCTCGATCGTGACCGACCACGGCCGCGTATAGGCCTTCGGATCGTCCACGGCGATTTCGACCTCCATGAGGCCGAAGTTCACGCGTTTGAGCCGCTCGGTCACCCGCGCCGATTCCGTCACGGGGCTTCCCTGGATGTCGAGCCACATGTCGTCGCGGATGCCGATCGTCTCGATGACGAGCGTGTCCCCCTCCCAGTGGGCCGTCGAATAGCCGTTCCACGTCGGGTTCGGGTCTTCCGGCAGCGGACGGCCGTCCAGGAAGACCTCGCGGTACGCCGCGTTGAACTCGTGCAACAGCACCATCAGGTCGGGGGTCTGCACGATCTTGATGTGCTGAGGCAGGGTCCATGCGCGCGGAAAGTTCGGCGGCATGCAGCGCATGTGCGGATCATGCACGCCGCCGTCTTGCTGTCGCAGCACCATCTGCTCCCTGGACCACTGCGTGTAAGGCAGGCCGCCCTCGAGATTGATGCCGATGTTGATCTGCTCGCGCGCCATGCGCTCTTCCTGGATGCAGTCGCCTCCGGGGCACATGTCCCTCGCCGGCACGTTCGCGAACCAGATGCCGGAAAAGTCGGGTTTCCCTTCCGGCGTGCGCGGCGCCGGCGCGCTCAAGTCGGGCTTGCCGTCCGCCGTGCGAGGGATGCCCGGCGTCGGATAATCCAGCCACTGCGCGAGGGCCGCGGCAGGGCACGTGCCGAGCACGAGCAGCGCGACCTTCACGCGCCGCGCCGCGGCGCGGTCGAATGACGGTCTCGAGCGCAAAAACGTCGACGTTGATCGAAACAATGCGTGCATGCCTCAAGTCGTGAATCGAATGTCAGCGCATCGGTAACGCAGCCGCCGACGGCCCAGCCGGACGCCCGCGCTCGACGCGCGACCAAGGTAGGCAAAGGCGCGTGCATTGTCCAGCCGCGCCGGTCTCGCGCTCTTCGCTCGCTACCCAAAAGATCGCGGGTCCGTCATCATTTGGTCAGCCGGCGCGGCGTTCCACACTGGTTCGGACAAAGACAACGAAGCCCCGATCGCGCCGCGCGAAGGGTCGAACCCGTGACACAGTCGGTACTCGACGCGAACGCACGTGCGGCGGCAGACCCGGGCGGCCGCGCGTTCGATCTGTCCGCTCGCGGCGCGTTCGCGCTCCACGGAGCCTTCGTCGCCGCTTTGCTCGTGCTGAGCCAGCTCCCGCTGCTCGACGACCGCCCTGTCGTCCGCGACTCGATCGTCGGGGCCGCGCTGCTCCTTCTCGCGTGGAGCGTGCTGCTCTTCGGTGTCGTGCGGCGGGGCCATTCGGTGACGCTCGAGCTCGCGCCGCGGCGACAGCACTATCTCCAGGCCTGCCAGCAGGGGGTGGTGCTTCTCGTCTGGGGATACTACTGGCGCGAGGTCTATCACGCGGCGCCGCTGATCGTCGCGCAGATCCTGTTCGCGTACGGTTTGGACAGCCTGCTGTCGTGGACGCGCCGCGGCCGGTTCGTGCTCGGCTTCGGCCCGTTTCCGGTCGTCTTCAGCATCAGTCTTTTCCTGTGGTTCCGCGACCCGTGGTTCCACTGGCAGTTCGTCATGGTCGCGCTCGCGCTGGCCGGGAAGGAGTTCCTGCGCTGGGAGCGGGACGGCGTGCGGACACATATATTCAACCCGTCCGCGTTCGCGCTCGCCGTCACGGCGCTCGCGCTGGTGCTGACCGGCGCGAGCGACATGACATGGGGGTCCTCGGTCGCGGAGTCGCAGTTCTTCCCGCCGTACATGTACGCGGTGATCTTCCTCGCCGCGCTGCCGGGGCAGTACCTCTTCGGCGTGACGACGATGACGATGTCCGCCGTCGTCACGACGTTCGCATTCAGCGCGATCTATCACGCGGTCACGGGCGGCTTCTATTTCGTCGATTCGCATGTGCCGATCGCCGTGTTCCTCGGCATGCATCTCTTGTTCACGGACCCGTCGACGTCGCCTCGCACCGAGCTCGGACGCATCCTCTTCGGCGTGCTCTATGGGCTCCTGGTCGTCGTGCTGTACGACCTGCTGTTGGGCGCGAACGCACCGGCGTTCTACGACAAGCTGCTGCCGGTGCCGCTCCTGAACCTCTCCGTGATCCTGATCGACCGGCTCGTGCGCTCGCCCGCGCTGAAAGCGATCGATCCTTCCGCTCTGGGGCGGACGTGGGCGGCGCGGAAGCGGAATCTCGCGTATATCGGCATCTGGGCCGTCGCCTTCGGCGGCATGAGCGCATCGGGGTATCTCGGCGACCGTCACCCGGGGCAATGGACGCCGTTCTGGCAAGAGGCCTGCGGGGCCGACGTGCGCGATGCGTGCCTCAATCTTTATTTCCTGCACGAAACGAACTGCGCGGACGGATCCGCGTGGGCGTGCAACGAGGTCGGTATCCTGCTCGCCGAGCGTTACCGGAATCGGGTCGTCGCCGCCGATGCGTTCCGGCGCGCGTGCACGCTCGGCTTCGACGCCGCATGCGGCAACGCGCGCGTCGTCGAGAGCGGCGGCGAGCTGCGCCGCGCGCCGCCGACCGTGACGGACTATCGCTACATCCTGCGCGGCAGCAAGGGGCCGTTCGGTGCGCCGATGGAGCAGACGGACCCTGCGAAGCTCTACGCGCTCGCGTGCGAGCTCGGTTGGCCGGACGCTTGCGAAGCGGCGGGCGGCGGGCGCCCGGCCGCGTCGAGTGCCGGCGGATAGCTCGCCGAGGCCGACCGCGTCTTCGGCCGTTACAATATAGGACGGCTAGTGACCTAATTGGCCCGTATAAAGGGCGACGGCAAGCCTGCGCCGCGGCGAAACCCGCGGCTCGGCGTGCAACGGGCCCGCTTCCGCGTAGCATAGTCGGCCCTCGGATTCCCGTATGAAGACTGCACCGACGGCGCGCGCCGGCGACGCAATTCGCATTCGCGGCGCGCGTCAGAACAATTTGCGCAACCTCGATCTCGACCTGCCGCTCGGGAAGCTGATCGTCGTGACGGGTGTCAGCGGGTCAGGGAAGTCGTCGCTCGCGTTCGACACGGTCTACTCGGAAGGGCAGCGCCGCTACGTCGAGACGTTCTCGCCGTACGCGCGTCAGTTCCTCGACCGGATGGACAAGCCGCAGGTCGACTCGATCGACGGAATTCCGCCCGCGATCGCGATCGACCAGATCAACCCGGTCCGCACGTCGCGCTCGACGGTCGGCACGATGACGGAGCTCAATGACCATCTGAAGCTCCTGTTCGCGCGCGCGGCGACGCTCTACTGCGAGCGCTGCGGAAAGCCCGTGCGGCGCGATTCGCCGGAGACGATTCGCGAAGAGCTCGAGCGGCGGTTCATTGCGCGGGGCGAGACGCCGCGGATCGCGGTGACGTTCCCGGTCCGCGTGCCGGAGAACTTCGGCACGGAAGAGGTCGAGGCCTATCTCGCACGGCAGGGTTATACGCGGATCGCCGAGCGGGGCGGCGACCGCGTCGAGGTCGTTCAGGACCGGCTCGTGCTGCGCGCGGACAATCGCTCTCGGCTCGTCGAGGATCTCGAGGCGGCGCTCAAGTTCGGAGCGGGGCGCGTCTCGGTCCGTCTGCTCGACGAGCCGTCGACGGTGCTGCGGTTCTCGTCCGCGCTCCATTGCGCGGACTGCGACATCGCGTACGGCGATCCCATCCCGAACTCGTTCTCGTTCAACTCGCCCGTCGGCGCGTGCGAGACGTGCCGCGGGTTCGGCCGGACGATCGGCATCGACTACGGTCTCGCGATCCCGGATCCGACGAAGACGCTGCGCGAAGGCGCCGTGCGGCCGTTCCAGGGCAGGAGCTACAGCGAGTGCCAGGACGACATGATGCGCTTCGCGAAGAAGCGCGGCATTCGCGTCGACGTGCCGTGGGCGGAGCTGACGGAAGAGGAGCGGCGCTGGGTCATCGACGGCGAGGGCTCATGGAGCGAGCGCAAGTGGTACGGGTTGAAGCGCTTCTTCGCGTGGCTCGAAGGCCGCGCGTACAAGATGCATATCCGCGTGCTGCTGTCGAAGTACCGCTCGTACGATCTCTGTCCTGCATGTGACGGAGCACGGCTCAAGCCCGAGTCGCTGCTTTGGCGGATCGGCACGCTCGAGGACGCGGCCGCGGTCGTCGATCCGGCGAAGCGTTTCAGGCCCAAGAACCTGAAGCTCGACGACGCCGAATTCGCGAAGCTGCCGGGGCTCACGATCCACGACGTGATGCTGCTGCCGCTCGAGCGGGCGCTCGTGTTCTTCGAGCGGCTGCGTGGAAATTGGGGCGGAAATCGGGGTCAGAGCCCGTTTTCGTCCGGCGCCCGTCGGGATTCTGACAACCTGGCGCGAAAACGGGCTCTGACCCCGATTTCCGCGGATGGTGACGAGGTCGACGAAAAACGGGGTCTGACCCCAGTTTCCGAAAAACGGGGTCTGACCCCAGTTTCCGATGGTGGTCGAAAAAGGGCTCTGACCCCGATTTCCGTGACCCCGATTTCCGCAGCGACGGAGCTCGTCCTCGAC
>CAZKNH010000126.1:0-11766 GCA_964553875.1 uncultured Gammaproteobacteria bacterium
GTGAGCCAGTACGCGCCGGGCGAGAAGCCCGACATCACCAATCCCGATTTCTGGTTCGACGAGAGCTACGTGCATCGATAGGAGAAGCTCTGCAATGCTCAAGCAGACCTTGCTCGGGGCGACGCTCGCGCTCTGCGCAGCCGCTGTAGCGCCGCCCGCGCAATCGCATCATTCGGCGGCGATGTTCAACAACCAGGTCGTGTTGACGCTGCGCGGAACCGTGACGCGGTTCGATTACCTGAACCCGCACTCGTGGCTTTACGTGAACGTCGAGAACGATGACGGCACGACGACGGAGTGGGGATTCGAGCTCGACGCGCCGCCGCGTCTCCGACGCCTCGGTATCCCGCCGACCTTCTGGCAGCCGGGCGACGTGGTCACGGTGAAGACGAATCCGCTCCACGACGGCCGGCCGGCCGGGCTCCTCGTTGGCGCGGTAAGCGACAACGGCAAGAAGTTCGGCAACACTTCCGGAATCGAATAGCGTGCACGACGACCGGCGGGCACATCGCCCGCGGTCGTCCTCCCGGCACGGTCGTTCGCGCGAGCGGCGTCGACGCTACTCGAACTTCTCCGGGAACTGCTTCGCGAGACCCGCGGTCAGCGCGTCGGCGATCACGTACATGTGGTCCTTCATCGCCGCCCACGTGGCCGCTTCCTCCTCGTGCTGCCCGGCCCCGAGCTGCCTGATCTGCTGGATGTGGTGCGCACCGTGAGCGGCCAGTAATCCGCGGAGCGTATCTTCCGGCCAGTTCGGATTCGCGCTGCTCAGAAAAGCCGCGATCTCCCCGGCGTTCGTCGACAGACTTTCGGCGGCGCTGTCCTGCCTCCTGCTCCTATCCGCTATCGTCGCGTCGAGGTAGTCGCTGATCGCGCCCCAATGGCCAGCGAGAAGCTCGAAGAGCCGATCGGACGCCGCCGCGCCATAAAAGGGCTCGATCGCACCGGCGATCGCCTGCGCATTCGCGACGACCTGCTGCTCCGCCGCCTTCGCTTGCTCGCCGTCGCCGGCAAGGCGCGCCTTCACGACGTCTCGTACCCAGAAGACGTGGCCGATCCAAAGATCGCGCAACGCATCCTGCGTGGCCGCCACTTTCGCCGGAACGGCCGCTGCTTCGGCGTCATCGGCGACCGCGAAATCCGGCGCAGTGACACAAAGGGCCGCGGCGACGAATAGACTGAGATGCGATTTCATCCCGAGCTCTCCTCTGTTTGGGGGAATCTCATTCTCGGGTCGACGGTGCAGTAATGTAAGTTTAATATGCCAAAAGTCATCAAAAGTGCCGCAGCTTTCGAACGATGAGGTGCTCACGCGCATCTGCGCATCCCCGCTGCGGCGTGCGAATCGAGAGGACACGGTCATGTCCGAGGTGTTCGGCGAGCGCCGCAAGCAGCTTCTGAGACACTTGCTGCGGAACAGGACAGGAGCAACCGTCAGGGAGCTGATGCAGGCCCTCGGCGTGACGCGCACCGCCGTGCGCCAGCACATCGCGGCCTTGACGCGTGAGGGGTGGGTCGCACCGGCCGGCCTCGTGCCTTCGGGAGGACGCCCGCGAACGCTTTTCGCGCTCACGGCGGCCGGCCGAGACGCCGTGCGGCGTCATTACACGTGGTTCGGAGAGCTGCTCGCGGATGCGCTGGCGCACGAACGCGACGCCGCCGGGCTACGAGCGCGGATCAACCGCATCGCCGCCGCGGTTCTCGCACGGGTTCGCGCGGAGCAACCGTCCGCTGCTCGAGAGTCGAAGAGCATCGAGCGCCTCGCGGCGCTGATGGATCGGCTCGGCTATGACGCGCAGGTCGCTACGGACGCGGATGGCGCACCGGCAATCGAAGCGAGCCACTGCATCTTCCATGAGCTCGCGTCGAACCGTCCCGCCGTGTGCCAGTTCGACCTCGCGTTGCTCTCGGGGTATGCCGGCCGACGTGTGGAGCTCCACGAGTGCATGTCGCGAGGCGGGCGCGTGTGTCGCTTCCGCTTCGCGCAGAAGGCTCCCTGAAAGTTCCAGCGAGTCGCCTGAGCGCGGGTGCGCCTGCCGTTACCGACGCGCGGCTGTCCGTTACCCGCCGGCGTGGATCACGGCTTCGCGTCGAAGCCGTTGCCGCGCGAAAAGCGGAACCGGCAGAGGCTTCCGCCCCGGACGATGCACTCCGCGTGCTCGACGTGCTCACCGCTCGCGCGCGCCAGAAAGGCGAGGTCGAAACGGCAAACGGCGGGGTGACTCTGCGCGAGATGATGGAAAACGCAGTTCCTCGCGTGGATCTCGCGCGATGGACCCTTCACGTGCGCGGTCGCGTCGTAGCCCAAGTCCATCATCGCCGCGGCGATCGCCCGGCACCGCTCCGAGCTCGATGCAGGCTTGAGCTTCGCTCCAAGCTCCTTGCCGAGGTCGTCGCCGAGCCGCGTCAACAGCTTCAGCAATTGCGCCTCGCCCATCGACCGGCTGATCTCACGGATCAAGCCCGATGCGAGCTCCACGTATCGGCGCGGGAAGAGCTCGCGGCCGGCGTCCGTCAAGACGTAGCGGCGCTGGGGCCGGCCGCCGGTCGGAACGATCGCGCCGTGCGCCACGAGGCCTTGTGCAAGCAGCGATGCCAGATGCTGACGGACGGCGTTGCGACTGATGTTCAGAGCGATTCGAAGAGCATCGATCGAGCACCCGTCGCGCTCGGACTGCAGCACGCGGAGCAGCTGTTGCTGCGTCTGCCCGAGTTGCTCGATGGCATTGCTCATGAAGGGTCGCGCGCGGCGCTCGGAGGGGTCGAAAAACTTTAGTGCGCCGGTCCCGCTTTAGCAACATAAACATGCCAAAAGCGCGAACTGCCGGGGTCGCACTCGAGGATGTGTGTTCGTCGCAGAACGCTCGCAGACGTCACCTTGGCCTCGAGCTCGCGAATCAGCGAAGCGACCTCGGCCATGAGAGTCTTTGCGCTCTTGGCTGATATCCCTGTCGTCGAACGCGGCTCGTCGGGCGCCCCGTCACCTTCTTACAGCGTCTCGCGTGAGCTCGCCGTTGACGGTCCGGGGAATACGATACGGATTCGCGTCTTTCAGCTCTGCAGGCAACAGGTCGTCCGGAAAGTTCTGGTAGCAGACCGGCCGTGCGAATCTCAGGATGGCCGCCGTGCCGACCGACGTGAAGCGAACGTCCGTCGTCGCGGGATAGGGGCCTCCATGATGCATTGCGGGACATACCTCCACGCCGGTCGGAAAGCCGTTGATGATGACGCGCCCCGCGCGGCGTTCTGCGGCCTCGATCAATGCGCCTGCGGTCGCGAGATCCGCGTCGTTCGCGTGCAGCGTTGCGGTCAACTGACCGGCGAGCGAGCCAAGGCAGCGGAGCATCTCTGCAGTGTCTTCGCAGCCCACCACGAGCGTGAACGGACCGAAGACCTCGTTCGCGAGTAACGGCCTCGCGAGGAAGTTCGCCGCGTCCGTCCACGCGATGCTCGGCACGGCCGAGCCGCGCTCGGCCGGCGCCCGCGCCGCGGCGATCTCTTTCACGCCCTCGATGCCGATCGCCTGCTCGCGAGCACGCTCGAACGCCTCGAGAATACCGGCGGTCAGCATCATGCCGCCCGCGGCGTCTTGTACCACGCGCGCGAGCTCCTCGACGAACGCATCGGCGTCTGCACCGCGCGGGACGAAGACGAGCCCGGGCTTCGTGCAGAACTGACCAACCCCGAGAGTGAACGAGCCGAAGAGCCCCTGCGCGATCGCGCCGCCCCGCTCCTTCAGTGCGCCGGGCAGTATGAACACCGGATTGACGCTGCTCATCTCGGCGAACACCGGGATCGGATCCGGCCGCGAGTTGGCGATGTCGAACAGGGCCCGGCCGGCGGCGTGCGAGCCGGTGAAGCCGACGGCAGCCGTGGCCGGATGCCGAACCAGCGCCGCTCCGGTCTCGGGACCGCCATGCACGAACGAGAAGACGCCGGGCGGAAGCCCGCACTCGGCCGCCGCACGCGTGATCGCCCCCGCGACGAGCTCACCGGTGCCGGGATGTGCCGGGTGCGCCTTCACGACGACCGGGCATCCGGCCGCGAACGCCGATGCCGTGTCGCCGCCGGCCGTCGAAAACGCGAGCGGGAAATTGCTCGCGCCGAACACGACGACGGGGCCGATCGGTTTCAGCATACGGCGGATATCGGGCCGCGGCGCAGGCGTTCGCTCCGGCAACGCCGTGTCTATCCGCGCATCGACCCACGAGCCTTCGCGAACCGTCGCGGCGAAGAGCCGCAGCTGCGCGCAGGTCCGACCGCGCTCGCCGACGATGCGTGCGTCCGGAAGACCGGTCTCGAGGGTCGTGCGCTCGATCAGCGTGTCGCCGAGCGCTTCGATCTCGGCGGCGATCGTCTCGAGAAATCGGGCGCGTGCCTCGGGCGGGAGCCGACGATACTCGGCGAAGGCCTCCGCGGCGGCATCGACCGCGCGGATCACTTCGGCCGGGTGCGCCTCATGGAAAACCGGCTCCAGCGGTGTGCCGGTTGCGGCGTTGTGGGCGCGGAACGTTACGCGGCCGGCCTCGCCGGGTTGTCCCGCAATCACGCTCTTGCCATGCAGGGTCATGCCGTGTCCTGGTTTGTTGTTCGAAGAAAACGTTTACGAGTGCGGTTCACTCGACCGTATTCGTCAAAGTCCCAACGGGCTCGATCGTGATTCGAATCTCGTCGCCGTGCGCGAGCGTGAAGTCGTCAGGCGGCACGATGCCGGTGCCGGTCATGAGCCACGCACCGTGCGGAAACGCATTCTCCCGATACAAGTATTCCGCGAGCAGCGGCAGCGGCCGTTTCATCTGACCGATCTCGGTGCTGCCCGAGAAGACGATCTCGCCCCGGCGAGCGATCTCCATCGCGATCTCCGTCTCGCCGGCCGGCAAGTGCTCGCTCAGCACGAGGCAGGGTCCGAGCGCGGCGCTCCCCGCATACGTCTTGGCCTGCGGCAGGTAGAGCGGGTTCTCGCCCTCGATGTCGCGCGAGCTCATGTCGTTGCCGATCGAGAACCCGAAGATCCGGCCGGCGGCATTGATGGCCAGCGTGAGCTCCGGCTCCGGCACGTTCCATTTCGAATCGCTGCGGATACGCACCCGCCCGCCCGGACCGACGACTCGATGGGGCGTTGCCTTGAAGAAGATCTCGGGCCTTTCCGCCTCGTAGACGCGGTCGTAGAAATCTCCGCCGCCGGCGCTCTTCGCTTCTTCCATCCTCGCCGTGCGGCTGCGGAAATAGGTGACACCTGCCGCCCATACCTCCTGGGACTCGATCGGTGCGCGGAGGCTCGACTCGTCGGGGGCCGGCACTTCCGGCGCGGATGCGATCGCGCCGAGAACCAATCGCGAGGGCTCGTACGCCGTGAATATCGCATCGAAGCCGAAGGACCTCGGCGCCTGCCGGTAGCGGCCGTCGGCTTCGACGACAAGGCCCTGGTTCGTCGCAAAGACTCTGATCATTCCTGGATACCACCGTTATCGCGCCCGGCTCTCTCCGGCTATCGGATTGACGCCGCCTGCGATCACGAAGTGACGATCACCTGTCGCAGGCGGCATAATCATCGCACCAACGCATACTAATAACACGCCAGCACGCCGGGATCCGCCGATGACGCCGCTGCATCGTAACGCTCTGTGGACCTCGCTCGCTTTGCTCGTCGCGGCGGCAGCCCTCTTCGCCGCCAGTCAGCCGCTGGCCGGAGGCGCGGCACTCGTCGCCTTCTTTGCGCTGGCCGCTTTCGGCGTGCGCGGCCACGAGAAGCTTCGCGGCATTTCGTTCAGCCTGCTAATTTTCGCGGCCGTCACGTTCGCGATGTGCTGGCCGGCTCCGCTCGTCCGCTGGGGCGAGTTCGAGCTGAACGCGCTGATCGTGCCGCTGCTTCAGATCATCATGTTCGGCATGGGCACCGCGATGAGCGCCCGGGACTTCGTCGGCGTCGTGAAGGCGCCCAGGGCGGTATTCATCGGGCTCGGCTGTCAGTTCACGATCATGCCGTTCGTCGCCGCCGCGCTTGCGCTGGGATTCCGATCCGAGCCCGAGATTGCCGCCGGCATCATCCTGGTCGGCGCTGCTCCGAGCGGCCTCGCGTCGAACGTGATGTCCTACATCGCAAAGGCCAACCTCGCCCTGTCGGTCACTTTGACGAGCGTTGCGACGCTGCTCGCGCCTTTCATCACGCCGTTCTACATGCGATGGCTCGCCGGTCAGTACATCCCGATCGACGCGTGGGGGATGATGTGGAGCATCATCCAGATCACGATTCTGCCGATCGCCGCCGGGCTGATCTTCAATCGTTTCCTGCACGGCAGGACGGGCTGGCTCGATCAACTGATGCCGAAAGTGTCGATGGCCGGCATCGTTCTGATTCTGATGATCATGACCGCCGGCGGGCGCGACAATCTGCTCGAGATCGGCCTGGTTCTGATCGTCATCGCGCTGATCCACAACGTCTCGGGCTATTTCCTCGGCTACTGGTGCTGCCGAGCCTTGAAGCTCGACGAGAAATCGTGTCGCACGATTGCGTTCGAGGTGGGATTGCAGAACGCCGGCCTCGCCACCGGGCTTGCGCAGACGATGGGCAAGATGGCGACGGTCGGGCTCGCGCCGACCGTATTCGGCTCGCTGATGAACGTGACCGGCGCGACCCTCGCCACGTGGTGGCGGGACCGTCCGACGGAGGAAGCGGAAGAAGCCGCGCCCGCACGGATCGGATCGCCTGCCTTTTCCTCGAAGAAGGGCACGCCTTCCGGGGCATAACGCCTCTTCTCTCGGTAACCCCGCGCCCTCGTTGTCGGCCCCGACACGAGAGCTCGTTTAATTCGGCGCTTCGCGGGCACCCGATGGTATCCTTCCTGCCTCGTTCCGAAAGAGAGGTAGTGATGAAGAAGCTCAACTGTCTCGCCGCTGCCATGCTGCTCGCCTCGACGGCCTTCGCCCAGGATGACGCTCCGGCTCAGGGCGGTGCCAGCCAGCGAGCGGCTGCCCGTGGACTGAACTGCGACGCGCCGCCGCCGTCCGCGGTGCCCGTCACCGGCGACACGACGCGGGAAGGTCAGCTCGCGATGCTGGAGCACGATGACCCGCAACTCGCGGCCAACAAGCGCCTCGTGTGGGACATGTGGCGGACCCTGCTGAACGCGTATCAGATCGACCGCGCGGGCGAGTTCATCGACGAGGATTACATCCAGCACAACCCGCTCGCCGACACGGGGCTTGCCGGGATGCAGAACTTCTTCCGCTCGTTGGGCATCCCGCCTGCCGAGGTCCCCGATGCCATCCGGGAAGGCGTCGTCGACGTCATCGCCGAAAGGGATCTCGTCGTGATCACGTTCCCGCGCACCTTCACCGACTCCTGCGGCCGGGAGTACACCACGACGTGGTTCGACATGTTCCGCATCAAGGACGGAAAGATCGTCGAGCACTGGGACCCGGCCACCCGACCCTGACGCTCATCGCGCGCTCCTGCGCGACCGAAGCCCCGGCCACGTCGCCGGGGCTTCCCCTGCAAGGCTCGTCGGCCGAGCACGGCCGCTGCGCAAAGCCCCATCGGACCTCGCAACGCTCGCCGATTCGAGAGCGGTATTCGCCACACTGTGGCGACGTGATTCGCAGCTCACATAAGGTCGGCTTATATGTCCTATTCGCTCGTCGAATGGTGTCGGTCGAATCCGACTCACGTGCGCGACGATCACAATAGCGGATACGGGCGGCTCGTCTGCATATACTTAGGGCACGGACGACAAGGCAGGACGCACAGCGCGGACGCTGCGATCGACCTGCTGCTCACCGGCGCTGTGGGTACCAGGGAACGGTCGCGCACCCTCACCGATGCGCTGCCGTAGGACGGCTCCATTCAGGCGGGAGAAGGGAAGTGAAAACGGCACAACGACTGGGCTTTGGGGTGTCGCTCGCAACGCTGTTCGCTGCGCAGTCCGACGCGCTCGCGCAAGCGGCGCCGGCGGCACGTTCGACCGCGTTGGAGGAGGTCGTCGTCACGGCGCGTCGGCGAGCCGAAGCTTTGCAGGACGTGCCGGTTGCCGTCACCGCGCTGTCCGCGGAAGCGCTCGAGCGTCGACAAATTCGAACGACGACGGATCTCGACCGCGTCACGCCGAGCTTGCAGTTCACGAGCTACGGCCAGCTCTCGGGCAACAACTCCGCGGCGGTCGTCTTCATACGCGGCGTCGGTCAGCTCGATCCCACCCCGGCCGTCGACCCGGGCGTCGGCATCTATATCGACGACGTCTACATGGGCCGCGCGGTCGGCGGGGCGATGGACTTTTTCGACGTCGACAATATCCAGGTGCTCCGCGGACCGCAGGGCACGCTGTTCGGTCGCAACACGATCGGCGGCGCCGTGCTGATCAACTCGGTCCTGCCCGGCGACGAGTTCGAAGCGACGCTTCGCGCCCGAATCGGTGAGGACGACCTGCGCGAAGTGTTCGGTGCCGTGACCGTCCCGCTTGGCGAGCGCGTCTCCGCGAGATTCTCGGGCGGGACGCGTCAGCGTGACGGCTACGTGATTCGCGTCTTCGACGGCCAGGACCTCGGCGACGACGACGTCGTTGCGCTCAACGCGGCGCTGCGCTGGGATGTGTCGGACTCGCTGGAGGTGATCCTGCGGGCCGACCACTCCGAAGAGGACGAGAACGGATCGCCGTTCGTCTTCAAGGGCATCAACACGACGGCGCCCGTGCCGGCCATTGCGAGCGTCGGGGCCGGCTGCCCGGGCGCGACGATTCCGTTTGCTCCGCTCGCACCCGGCGATCCCCGTTTCGGTCCCCCGTTCGTTCCGGAGACGCCGGATCCGAGATGCGCGAACAACGCATGGGACCTCGGGCCGTACACGAACGGCGGCAACGCGCCGGTCGAGAGCACGTTCGACGTCACGGGCACGTCGGCGACCGTGAACTGGACCATCAACGATCGTTTGACGCTGCATTCGATCTCGGCGTACCGGAACACGGAGTGGACCGGCATCCGGGACGCGGACAACACGCCGTTGACGCTGATCACGACCGACTACACGAGCGAGTCCACGCAGGTCAGCCAGGAAGTTCGACTGAACTACGACGGCGATCGCGTGAACGGCGTCGTCGGCGTCTACTACTTCGACGAGGACACCGACGACCGGGTAACGGTGCCTCTGGCGTTCCCGCCCTCACCGCCGGTGATCGCTTCGCTGCTCGCCGGCGGACCGGGTTCGCGGGATCTGCAGTTCGTCAATCTGATCACCGAATCGATCGCCTTCTTCACCGAGTGGACGTACGACATCACCGACAAGCTGAGCGTGACCGGAGGCGTTCGCTATACCGAAGACGACAAGTCGATGCGGGCCACGATATGGAACATCTTCCCCGAGACGGATCCCGATCCGAGCCCGCTGCCCACGCTCGCCATTCCGGACGGCGGACCGCTATTCATCTATCCGGACCGCTTCAGTGAGTCTTTCGACAAGGTCACGGGCTCCGCTAACCTGAAGTACACGTTCGATAACGGCTGGATGATCTACGGCAGCTATGCGAGCAGCTTCAAGTCGGGCGGCTTCAATCAGCGCTACAACGCGCCGCCCGAGGGATTCACCCCGCTGCCGTTCGCCGAGGAGACGGTCGACACGCTGGAGCTCGGCTTCAAGGCGGACATCACCGACACGTTCAGGCTGAACGGCGCGCTGTTCTCGTCGGACTACGACGACATCCAGCTGATCTACCGGCAGGGCGTCGTGCCCTTGCTCTTCAATGCCGGCGAGGCGTCGATCGACGGCGCCGAGATCGAGTTCCAGTTCGTGCCGAGCGACCGTCTGATCATCGAAGGCGGACTGAGCTACCTCGACGACGAGATCAAGGACGTCACCGAGGTTCCCGGGGCGACGGCGACGATCACGCCGGACAACTCGCTTCCGTTCACGCCGCGACTGCAGGCCAACCTCGGCCTGGCTTACCGCTTCCCGCTGAGTAACGGCTGGAGCCTGACGCCGCGCCTCGATGCTTCCTTCACCGACAAGCAGTACTTCGACGCCGGCAACACCGAAATCACGGCGCAGCAGGAGTCCGTCACGGTGACGAACCTTTCGCTGGTGCTCGACAGCGGCAGCCGCTGGAGGGCGATGCTTTTCGTCGAGAACCTGACCGACGAGCTCTATCCGGTGCAGGGCAACGCGTCGCTCGCGACGCTCGGCTACGCGGAGATCATCTATGCGCGCGGCCGCAACGTGCAGGCAAGCGTGAGCTTCGAGTTCTGAGCAGCGCTCGGCAGCTGCTCAGCGGACGATCAGCTTGCCCCGCATCAGCACGAAGTGCGCGGGAAAGCTGCAGAAGAACGTGTAGTCGCCGCCGGGCACCAATATCGACGGATCGAAAGTGATCGTCGTTTCCTCCCCGCCGCCGATGACCTTCGTCGCGGCAAGCACGCGCTCGTCCCCGGGCTTGATGAAGTTGTTGTGGATGCCGGACTTCTGGCCGTCCGCCACCGCGCCGTCGAAGTCCTCGGTCTTCGTCAGCACCCAGTTATGCCCCATGGAGCTCGCCGGCATCTTGCCGACGTGCTTCAGCGTAAGACTGAAGGACTCGCAGCCCGAATCCACGGTGATCTCTTTCAGGCTGAAGTAGAGCGAGTCTCCGACCTCGACCGTGACCGCGCAGCTCTCCGCTTCGGCCTCGCTCGACAACGACAGCGTCGCTGCGAGCAGAACGCCCAAAATCCATCTCATGTCGTCCGGTCCTTTCTTGTCAGCCTTTTCGGCGTCCGTCGCCTGTCGAGGCGATCGATGGTAGCAGATCGAGGAGTCGGAGCCCGGCACGAGCGCCCCTCCTGAGAATTCTTTGTAATAACGAGGGGTTATCAGCGGCGTCGGACGCCCGGTCCAACTGAATTGTCAAGATTTGTAGTTTGCGAATTTTTCTTACGGGTAACATCGCTTACGCTTGGGGCTCAACGGGGGTAGTCCGTTCCATATTCGACTCCAGTACGGAGAACAAGAAGCCATGCCCAAAAACTCTCGCGTACCGCTACTTGCGTTAGCCGTACCGGCGTGTTTCCTGCTCGGCGGCTACACCAATGCCGCGGCTCAGGGAGCACTCTGGTCCGATCCTGCCACCTGGCCCGACGGTCGTGTACCCGGTGAAGGCGATGCCGTCGTCATCGACAGCGACATGGAGGTCGTGCTCGACGTGAGCCCGCCGACGCTTCGCAGCCTGACGATCAACGGCAAGCTGCGCTTCGCGGACGACAGGGACATCGAGCTGGTCACCGATTGGATCATGCTGCACGGCGAGCTGCATATCGGCAGCGAGGCGCAGCCTTACACGCGAAATGCCACGATCACCCTGGTCGACAACGTGCCCGGCGAGGACATCAACGCGATGGGCGACCGGGGCATCATGATCATGGGCGGCACGCTGAGCCTGCACGGTGACCGCGTGCACACGTGGACGAAGCTCGCAAAAACGGCCGAGGCCGGCGCGACGTCGATCGAGGTCCTGGACGCCAGCGGCTGGCGCGTCGGCGACGAGATCGTTCTCGCGTCGACGGACTTCGACTACAAGCAGGCCGAGAGGCGGACGATCTCGGCGATCAACGGCAACGTCATCACGCTCGATCGCCCGCTCGAGTACATGCACTTCGGCGAGATCACGTACGACGTCGACGAGCGCGGCGAGGTGGGCCTGCTGACGCGCAACATCCGCATCCGTGCGTCGGAAGACGCGGAGAGCTCGTACTTCGGCGGGCACGTGATGGCGATGCCCGGCAGCAAGATGTACGTCTCCGGCGTCGAGC
>CAZKNH010000127.1:0-11447 GCA_964553875.1 uncultured Gammaproteobacteria bacterium
GGATGCTCGACGACTGGCAGATCACGCACGAGCTCGCGGACATGCCGCGCGCCGTGTGGGACTACCTGCTCGAGCAGCGCTTCTTCGCGATGATCATCCCGAAGCGCTACGGCGGCCTCGGCTTCTCGCCGCTCGCCGTGTCGATGGTGCTGCAAAAGATCTCGTCGCGGAACGCGACGGCGGCCTCGACGATCGGCGTTCCGAACTCGCTCGGCCCGGCGGAGCTCCTGCTCCACTACGGCACGGAGGAGCAGAAGGACTACTGGCTGCCGCGGCTCGCGCAAGGCAAGGAAATCCCGTGCTTCGCGCTGACGTCGCCGCGGGTCGGCTCCGACGCGACGGCGCTCGTCGACACGGGCGTCGTGTGCAAAGGCACGTTCGACGGCAAGGAAGTCATCGGCATTCGCCTCAACTGGGACAAGCGTTACATCACGCTCGCGCCGATCGCGACCGTGATCGGGCTCGCGTTCAAGCTCTACGACCCCGAGCATCTGATCGGCGATCAGGACGAGTACGGCATCACGGCCGCGCTGATCCCCGCTAACCTGCCCGGCGTCGAGATCGGACGCAGGCACTTCCCGATCAACATCCCGTTCCAGAACGGGCCGACCCGCGGCAAGGACGTCTTCGTGCCGGTCGATTACATCATCGGCGGACCGAAGAACGCGGGTCTCGGCTGGCGGATGCTCGTGCAGCAGCTCGCGGCCGGACGCGGCATCGTGCTGCCGAGCAACGCGCTCGGCGGCGCGATGGCGTCGGTCTACGCGAGCGGCGCGTACGCGCGGATCCGCCGCCAGTTCAACCTGCCGATCGGCAAGTTCGAAGGCGTCGGCGAGGTGCTCGCACGGATGGCGGGCTCGACGTACATCATGAAGGCCGCGTCGCGCGTGACGTGCGCCGCGCTGAACGCCGGCGAGAAGCCGGCCGTCGCGTCGGCGATCCTGAAGTACCACAACACCGAGCTCGGCCGGCAGGTCGCGAACGACGCGATGGACGTGCAGGGCGGCAAGGCGATCATGCTCGGCCCGAAGAACTACCTCGCGCGCAACTACGAGTCGGTGCCGATCTCGATCACCGTCGAGGGCGCGAACATCCTGACGCGGAACCTGATCATCTTCGGCCAGGGCGCGATCCGCTGCCATCCGTACGTGCGCGCCGAGATGGAAGCCGCGCGCGACGAGGACCGCGAGCGCGGCCTCGTCGAATTCGACCGCCTGCTGTTCGCGCATATCGGCTATACCCTCGCGAATGCGGCGCGTTCGTTCGTGATGGCCCTCACGCTGTCGCGGTTCGCTCCCGCGCCGGAGACGGGCGCGACGCGCCGTTACTATCAGCACATCGCGCGCTACAGCGCGTCGTTCGCGCTCGCCGCGGACGCGGCGATGCTGACGCTTGGCGGCGAGCTGAAGCGCAGGGAAACGCTGTCGGGCCGCCTCGGCGACATGCTGAGTTACCTGTACCTCGCGTCGATGGTGCTGAAGCACTACGAGGATCAGGGCCAGCCCGCAGAGGACCTGCCGCTCGTCGAGTGGGCCTGCCGGACGCTGCTCTATCGCACGCAGGAGCAGCTGCATAGCCTGCTGCGCAATTTCCCGAACCGGTTCGTCGCGGCGCTGCTGCGTGTCGCCGTGTTCCCGCGCGGAAGGACGTACTCCGCGCCGTCCGACGAGCTCTGCCAGAAGATCGCGGAGCTCATGATCAACCCGACCGACGCGCGCCGGAGGCTCGCCGACGTCGCGTATGTCACGCCCGAGCCCGGCAATCCGATCGGCCTGCTGCAGCAGGCGCTCGAGCTCGCGGAGCGCGTGAAGCCGATCGAGCGGAAGATCTTCGACGCGCGGCGCGCGGGCAGGATCAAGAGCGACGACGTGCCGGGGCAGATCGAAGAAGCCGAGCGCTTGGGCATTATCAGCGTCGATGAGGCTGCGCTCGTGCGCGACTTCGATCGCGAGGTCATGGCGCTCACGGGCGTCGACGACTTTGATCGGAGCGAGCTCGCCCGCTCGACCGCCGCGGACGGCTTCTTCGCCGGGGAGCAGGCTGAGCAGGCTGCGGAGCGCCGATCCCTCGAGGCTCGCGAGCCGCAGGACGAGGACTCCGAGACGCGCGAGGCCGCGGGCGGCGAGCCGCGCTGACGCGGCGTCACGGCCTTCCACCGCCGGGACCGCTCCGGCCGCCTGCCCTCGCCGTCCGCCGCGGCCGGAGCGATTCGTCGCCCGTCGGTCCCGGCGCCGCGGCGTGTCCGCGTGCCGCTACAGTTGCAGCGCGCCGAGGGGCTACGGATACTGCGAGGCGGCCGTCGTCCGACGGCCGGCCGACGTTTGCAACGGAGCACGACCATGCCGTACGCCGCCCATCGTCTGATTCCGCTGATGCTCGTGCTGACGCTCTTGGGCTGCGGCACGTCCGACGACGCCGCGGCACCGCCGCCCGGCGGCGGCCCCGACGCCGCCCCCGAGCCGGCCGAGAGCGAGGCTTCCGCTTCGGGCAACGCGACGTCCGGGGCAGCGGCTCCGGCCGCCTTCACGCGCAAACCCGCGCCGGCCGGGGCGACCGCTTACATCATCTCGCCGTCCGACGGCGACGTCGTCTCGAATCCGGTTCGAGTCGTGTTCGGGCTGAAGGGGATGGGCGTCGCGCCCGCAGGCGTCCCCCGCCCCGATGCCGGTCATCACCACCTGCTCGTCGACACCGAGCTGCCGCCGCTCGACTTGCCGATCCCGGCGGACGAGCATCACCTGCACTTCGGCATGGGGCAGACCGAGACGGAGCTGACGCTCGAGCCCGGCACGCACCGGCTGCAGCTCCTGCTCGGCGACGAGCTGCACGTGCCGCACGATCCGCCGGTGATGTCGGAGCCGATCACCATCACGGTCGAGTAACCAAGAGGTCGCTGCGCTCGCGCGCGACCGTGCGTGACCCATCGAGATCGATCTCGTGTACACCGAATTCTTCGGCCTCAACGAAAAACCGTTCTCGATCACGCCCGATCCGCGGTATCTCTTCCTGAGCCGCCGCCATGCGGACGCGCTCGCGCACCTGATCTACGGCATCTCCGAGAGCGGCGGCTTCATCCAGCTCACCGGCGAGGTCGGCACGGGCAAGACGACGCTGATCCGAAGCGTCCTCGAGCAGCTGCCCGAGAAGGCCGAGATCGCGCTGATCCTGAATCCGCAGCTCACGGCACGCGAGTTCATCGAGAACATCTGCGAGGAGCTCGGCATGCCGATCCCGGCCGGCGGCTCGCTGCGCGCGCTGATCGCGGCGCTGAACCGGCACCTCCTCGACGCGCACGCGCAGGGCCGGCGGATCGTGCTGATCGTCGACGAGGCGCAGACGTTGGGCCCCGAGCTCCTCGAGCAGGTGCGGCTCCTGACGAACCTCGAGACGGCGACGCAAAAGCTCTTGCAGATCATCCTGATCGGCCAGCCGGAGCTGCGCGAGCTGCTCGGGCGGCCCGAGATGCGCCAGATCGCGCAGCGCATCACCGGGCGCTACCACCTCGAGCCGCTGAGCCGCGCGGAAACGGCCGCATACGTCCGCCATCGCCTGCGCGTCGCGGGCTGCCAGGCCCCGATCTTCACCGCGAGCGCGCTGCGCGAGCTCTACCGGCGCTCGAAAGGCATCCCGCGCCTGATCAATGTCGTCGCGGACCGCGCGCTGCTCGCGGCGTACACGCAGGACCGCACCCGCGTCGACGGCGCGCTCGTCCGCCGCGCGGCGTCCGAGGTGTTCGGCCGGCGCCTGGTCCCGTTCGCGTGGCCGTGGGCGATCGCGGCCGCCGGCGTCGCGGCGATCGGGCTCGGGACATGGGGCCTCATCACGGACGCGCGGGTCCGCCTGCCCGACCCGGTGCCGACCGTGCCGACGACCGCCGCCGCGCGCCCTGCGCCGGAGCAGACGCCGGGCACGCCGTCGAGCCGAACGACGCTCGGCACGAGCACCGCGCGGCTCGAGGCCCCCGTTGCACCGGTCGGGAGCGATGCCGCCGTGACGCCGGCCGAAGCGCCGAGCACGGTCCCGCTCGCGGAGCTCCTCACCGACCCCGCTTTCCCGACGGATACCGACAGCGCGTTCGCGGCGATCTTCGACCTGTGGGAGGCCCGCTACGATCCCGCGCGGGGCGTGCCGTGCGACCAGGCCGCGCAGCAGCGCCTCAAGTGCCTATTCCGGTCCGAGGGCTCGATCGGCGCGCTGCGTCAGCTGAACCGTCCCGCGATCCTGACGCTGGTCGACCCGGACGGCGCGATGCATCAAGTCGTGCTCGCGAAGCTCGACTATCGCGCCGCGACGATCACGAGCGGAGGCCGCACGGAGACGGTCGACCTCTCGGAGCTGACGCACTACTGGTTCGGCGATCACCTGATCCTGTGGCGTCCGCCCGCCGCGGCCGCGGGCACGCTCGTTCCCGGCACGCAGGGACCGGGCGTGGTGTGGCTGCGCGAGGCCCTCGCGCGGCTTCGCGGCGAAGCCCTCGGCGAGCAGGCGTCACCCTTATACGACCCGCCGCTCGAAGCGGACGTGCGCCGCTATCAGCGGCAGAAGATGCTCGAGGTCGACGGCATCGTCGGCGAGATGACACAGCTCGCGCTGACGTCCGATCTCGGCGAGCCCGAGCATCCGAACTTGCGTGGAGAGTACTGACCGTGTCGTTCATCCTCGATGCGCTGCGCAAATCCGAGAGCGAGCGGCAACAAGCCGCGCCGCCGAGCATCGCGCGCATTCCGAGCGCGGTGCCGCAACACGGTTTGCCGACGTGGGCGATCGCGACGATGGGCGCGCTCGGCGTCGGCGTCGTCGCGCTCGCGGTGGCGTGGATCGCGACGCTGACCGGCACACCGCGCGGACCGGCGGCGGCCGGCAATGTGACCGCGGCGCAAGCTTCGCCGAGCGGCTTCGATGCGGGCCTCGGAGGCACGGCGGCTGCGACCGGGCCTTCGCGCGTCGAGCCGCTGCCGCTTCCGCCGCCGAGGACCGCGTCGCCGGGTCGGACCGACGCAGGGGGAAGCGTCGCGTCGGGCGACGCGGCGGCGTTTTCGGCCGAGCGTTCCGCGTTCGCGGCGGACGCGTCCCAGGGCGTATCCCGCAGCTCGCCGCTCGCGGAGGCGGTGAACAGGCCGTCGCCGGTCACGGCGTCGCCGCTCGCGATGGCCGCACGCTCGCAGACGAGCGCACAGACGAGCACATCGCGGCCGCCGCAGCAGACGGCGCGGCGCGCCGCCGACCTGCCCGCGGTCGACCCGATGCCCGAGCCCTATCACGCGGTCGCGCCGTCGCTCGGTCTGCCGGAGCTCACGCTGCAGCTCCTCGCGTATGACGAGAACGACCCTTCGCAGCAGTTCGCGTTCATCAACGGCGCGCGCTACATGGCCGGCGACACGCTGCCGGGCGACATCCGCGTGATCGCGATCAACCGCCGCGGCGCGGTCCTCCTCGCCCGAGGAAGGCAGCTCCAGCTCGAGACCCGCTGACGGCCGTGCCGCGAACGCGATCCGAACGAGCGCCGCCGCGACTTCAGTGCCGCAGCCCCGTGCCCTTGTGCAGCAGGTAGAGCGCGAACGCGAAGAGCACGAGGAACGCGCCGACGATGATCGCGTATGCCGTGCCGATCGACACGTCCGACGTTCCGAGCATGCCGTAGCGGAACGCGTTCACCATGTAGAGGATCGGGTTCGCGTGCGCGACGTTCTGCCAGAACGGCGAGAGCAGCGACGTCGAGAAGAAGACCCCGCCGAGGTAGGTCAGCGGCGTCAGCACGAACGTCGGGATGATCGAGATGTCGTCGAACGTCTTCGCGAAGATCGCGTTGATGAGCCCGGCGATCGAGAACGTCGCCGCGACGAGCGTGATCGTGCTGAACGTCACGAACGGATGGACGACGTAGAGATCCGTGAAGAACATCGCGACGACCGTCACGAGCCCGCCCACGAGGAGGCCGCGCACGACGCCGCCGATGATGTAGCCGACGACGATCGTCACGTTCGACAGCGGCGCGACGAGGATCTCCTCGAGGTGGAGCTGCATCTTTCCCGAGAAGAACGACGACACGACGTTGCCGAACGAGTTCGTGATCACGGACATCATGATCAGGCCCGGCGCGATGAACGTCGTGTACGGCACGCCGTCCATGTCGCCGATCCGCTGGCCGATCAGGCTGCCGAAGATGATGAAGTAGAGCGTCATCGTGATCGCCGGCGGCACGATCGTCTGAACCCAGATCCTGAGGACGCGGCGGACCTCCTTGCGGACGATCGTCGCGAGGCCGATCAGGTTGATCTCGAGCGCGCTCGGCTCGCGCTCCCGCTCCGCTGCCGCAAGCTCCGCGCCCAGCGTCCTCTGCTGCTCGGTCATGTCCGTGCCTCCGCCTGCTTGCCCTTGCCCTCGACGAGCCGGATGAAAAGCTCCTCGAGCCGATTCGACTTCGTCCGCATCGTGACGACGTTCAGGTCCTGCGCCGTCAGCTCCGCGAACACCTTGTTCAACCCCTGCTCCTTCGCGACCTCGACCTCGATCTCGTAGTCGTTCCTGAGTCTCACCGTGTAGCCGTCGAGGCGCGGCGCCTCGTGGATCTGCCGGTCCAGCGTCAGCACGAACGCCTGCCGCTGCAGCTTGTTGATGACGTTCGCGATCGAGTCGTTCTCGATGATCCGCCCCTCGTCGATGATCGCGACGTTCCGGCAGAGGCTTTCCGCCTCCTCGAGGTAGTGCGTCGTCAGGATGATCGTGACGCCCGACGCGTTGATGTCGCGCATCAGGTCCCACATCGAGCGGCGGATCTCGATGTCGACGCCCGCGGTCGGCTCGTCGAGGATCAGGAGCTTCGGCTCGTGGATCAGCGCCCGCGCGATCATGAGCCGCCGCTTCATGCCGCCCGAAAGATTCCGCGCGATGTCGTCGCGGCGATCCCACAAATGGAGCGCCTTCAGGTACTTCTCGGCGCGCTCGCGCGCGATCCGGGGCGGCACGCCGTAGTACCCGGCCTGATTCACGAGCGTGTTGAAGTTCCGCTCGAACATATTGAGGTTCACTTCCTGCGGAACGACGCCGATCAAGCGCTTCGCCGCGTCGCGCTCCCGGTCGAGATCCCGGCCGAAGACGGAGACCCGCCCGCTCGTCTTCGTCACGAGCGACGTGATGATGCCGATCGCCGTGGTCTTGCCGGCGCCGTTCGGGCCGAGCAGCGCGAAGAAGTCGCCTTCCTTGACCGTGAGGTCGATGCCTTTGAGCGCTTCGACCCCGTTCGGATACACCTTGCGCAGATTCTCGATGACCAACGCGTCCATGTGCCTCCGCTCCGGCCGTGGGGGACCGGCTATTTTAGTGTGAGGTACGGGAAAGAGCGCCGCTCGCCTCGCGTAGTGGGGACAGGCACCGTCCCACCTCGAGGCCCGCAAGTCGCCTGGACGTGTGAGAGCTCGGCTGCCGCGCGATAAAGTGCGCCCCGCCCTGGCGGCACAGGGAGCGGGTCCCGGGCACGAAGCCGCGCCGCTCACGACGGCGCATCGCGCTCCGGGAGCAGAAGCTCAGACGGTAGGGACCTGCGCAGCGCGCAACGCGGGTTGCAGCGCGACGAGCACGAGCTGGCGCCGTGCTTCGGGCCGCGTCTCGACGAGCAGCTCTCGCCACATGCTCTCGGCGTCGCGAAATGCACATACGACGCGCGCACGGGTCAACGCCAGCCACGGCAGCTTCGATATCGGCGTCATCCTTAGCGCGTGAATCACATCCGCACCGAGACCGTAGAACAGGCGCGCGTGGTACGCGCTGTCGCGGCTCGTCGACCACGCGCAGTACGCGATCGTGAGGTCGAGAATCCGCGACGTCAGCGGCACCGAGTCGAGCGCCGCGGCGTGCGGAGCGACAGCGCCCGCCGGTTGCGCGTCGAGCACGAAGTCGAACAGCGCCCGCGGAAATTCCGCGATCGTATCGAGCCGCTCGGGGCTTGCCTCCTTGAGCGCCGTCATCGCGCCGGACGGGAAACCGATGCTCCGCAGCGCTTCGACTTTGCGCTGCTGCAACGATCTCAGGAACAAGCGGTTCAGCTCGTGAATCTGCTCGAGCGACTCCGCGGGGAGCGGGCTGTCAGCCATGGTCGGCCCTTTTTTCGCCGTTTATTACCATATATGGTCCTAAAATACCATTAGCGGCAAAGTTAACTTAAGCTCCCGTATCTAGGTCGTTAGGGGGGATAAGCAAATATGCGGGCGACGGACCACCGTTATCGCGGCGAGAAGGCCAAGTTCGAGCTCGCCATCCGCATGATCCGGCACGAGGCGCGGACGGGCACGATTCGTTTCTGGACGGGATTGAGCGATGATCGCATCCGCAAGCTCTACACGTCTTACTTCAAGTACACCGACGCTCCCGTACGTCGTCGCCGCGGCCGTTCGCCGACCCAGGTCGCCCCGCTGATCAAAACGCCGCTTCGCGCGCTCGAGTCGGGCGTCTTCGTGAATTTGCTGATTGCGAACGGCGTGCTCTCGACGGATCCCAGAGAGGCGCCGAAGCTCAAGGGCAACATCGATCTCGGACACCGCTTCTGCGAGTGCTACGAGACCTATTGCACGCTCGTGCCGCGTGCGAACCTCACCTTCGAGTGGGGCTGGAACCTTCTCGCGAGCCTGCGTCGCGGCGACGAGCTCGGTCTCGCGCGCTGCGACGTCTGCTCCGTCGGTTACGTCGTCGACCTGCTCGCCGTGCCGCGCCCCGGGTGTCCTGCATGCGCGACCTTCGCGGGCACGATCGAAAAGCACGCGCCCGCCGTGCCCGGAAAGCAATCGTCCGCGTCCCTCGTCACGTGACATTGCGAGTCGAACGACGGTCCGAGCTGCCTCGTTCGAGCCGTCGCTGCACAATGGGGGCGTGACCAGAGTTCATTCGATTGCGGCGTCGGCCTCCGCGGCCGCGCGTGCGCTTGACGCCCGCCGCAGGCAGCCGTCGCGATGTGCCTGATCGCCGTCGCGTGGCACGCTACCCCGGCACGTCCGCTGATCGTCGCCGCGAACCGTGACGAGGCGCATGCGCGTCCGACCGCGCCCGCCGCGTGGTGGCCGGACGCCCCCGACCTGCTCGCGGGCCGCGACCTTCTGGCCTTCGGCACGTGGCTCGGCGTCGACCGCCGCGGCCGTTTCGCGGCGGTGACGAATCTCGTGACGCCCGGCTGGCGGGGCCGCGCAGAGCGGTCGCGCGGAATGCTCGTCTCCGATTTCCTGCGCGGGCGCGACAGCGCCGAGCGCTACGCGATGCGAGTCGGCGCCGAGGCCCAGGCATACGGTCCGTTCAATCTGCTCGTCGCCGACACGGACGCGCTCTGGTTCGTCGGCTCGCGGAGCCCGGCGCGCCCGCTCGCTGCCGGCGTGCACGCGGTCAGCAACGTCGAGCCCGACGTCGACTGGCCGAAGGTCACGGCCGCGCGGCAGCGGCTCGGCGAGGTCGTCGAGAGCGCCGAGATCGACGCCGCGCTGTTCGCGCTGCTCGCCGAGCGGCGCCCGGCCGAGAACGGCTACGACGCGCGCCAGGTGTCGCCGTTCGTGCTCGATCCGGTCTGGGGGACGCGAAGCTCGACGGTCGTCGTGATCGATGGCGGGCGGCGCGTGCGGCTGGTCGAGCGGAGCTTCGACTCGCGCGGCGTGCCGACGGGCGAGGTGCGGTTCGAGTTCGACGCGGTGGTGTGAGAGGGCTTGTGTCAGACACCATTTTCCTGCGGTCGCGGGGAAAGGGCGTCTGACACGATGTTCCGCTCCCGCGCGCCGTCGGCCATCACACGCGCGCGGCGAGCCAGCGCGCGATGTCGCGCACCTCGTCGAGCGACACGGTGTGCGCGATCGGGTAGCGATGCCACTCGACGTCGTAGCCCTCGCGCTCGAGCAGGTCGCGGCTCTGCTCCGCCATCCGGATCGGGATCACCGTATCGGCATCGCCGTGCGCCATCAGGATCGATGTCCGCGCGTTCGCGGCGCTCTTCTCCGCGGCGAGCGTCTCGGCGAGCGGCAGGAACGTCGAGAGCGCGATCACGCCGCCGAGCGTGCGCGGCTCGCGGAGCGCCGTGTGAAGCGCGATCGCGCCGCCCTGGGAGAAGCCGGCGAGGATGATCCGCTCGCTCGCGACGCCGCGCTCGATCTCGGCATCGATCAGCGCCGAGACCGCGGCGGCGCTCCGGCGGATGCCGGCCGCATCCTGCGGCGCGTCGAAGTCGAGCCCGACGATATCGAACCACGCCCGCATCGGCAGCCCGCCGTTGATCGTGACCGGCATCACCGGCGCGTGCGGAAACACGAAGCGCACGTCGGCCAAGCCGAGCTCGTCGACGAGCGGCTCGAAATCGTGGCCGTCCGCGCCGAGCCCGTGCAGCCAGATCACGGCGGAGCGCGCATCACGCGGCCCGCGCTCGATTCGGTCGAGTAGCGAAACGTTCATCAGGATCTCCCGTCCAACGGCCGCGGCCGCCGCCGCGCGGCGAGCACGAGACGGCGCAACCGACCCATTGCGCGTTTGCACATATCGTGTAAGATATGCGCAATTTTATTCAATGCCCCTCGCCGATGCCGAGTGCCACCGCCCAGCAATACGAGCGCCGGCGGGCCATCGTCCGTTTGCTCGAATCGCACCAGATCAGCCGCCAATCGGAGCTGGTCGAGTTGTTGCGTGCGGAGGGGTTCGTGGCGACGCAGTCGAGCGTCAGCCGTGACCTCAGGGATCTCGGCGCGGCGAAGCTGAAGAACGGTTACAGACTGCCGGAAAGGACGTTGGACGGCAACGCGGAGCTGCTCGAGAGCGTCGCCGACCTCGTCCGGGACATCCGCACCGCGGGACCGAACCTGCTCGTGATTCGCACGGCGGTCGGCGCCGCGCAGCGCGTGGCCGTCACGCTCGACCGTATCGACTGGCCGGAGATCGTCGGCACGCTCTCCGGGGACGACACGATTTTCGTCGCGACCGCGAACTCGACGCAGCAGCGCCGGCTCCGCGTGCGGTTGCGGCAGCACTGGAAAAAGGGACTGAAATGACGGAATCGAGAACGAAGCCCGCTGCGCTCAACAACCCGATCGTGCTCGCCTTCTCGGGCGGTCTCGATACGTCCTTCTGCGTCCCCTGGCTCAAGGAGACGTATGGGCGCGACGTCGTCACGGCGACGGTCAACACCGGCGGCATCGACGCCGAGGCCGCGGCCGCGCTCGAGCGGCGCGCGCTCGCGCTCGGCGCGGCGCATCACGTGATGGTCGATGCGCGCGACGAGTTCTTCGACAGCGTGCTCAAGTACCTGATCATGGGCAACGTGCGCCGCGGCCAGATGTATCCGCTCTGCGTCGGCGCCGAGCGCGGCGTGCAGGCGCGGCACCTCGCCGAGATCGCGAAGGAGCTCGGCGCGAGCACGGTCGCGCACGGCTGCACCGCGGCCGGCAACGATCAGGTCCGCTTCGAGATCATCCTGAAGACGCTCGCGCCGG
>CAZKNH010000128.1:0-11361 GCA_964553875.1 uncultured Gammaproteobacteria bacterium
CGAACGGCGCGAAGAACGCGAAGATCCCGAAGGATCGCGAGCCGAAGTCGCTGACCCTCGAGGAGTGCGAGGCCCTGCTCGCCGCGGCGCCGGAGCGCCGAGGCCGCGGCAAGAAGGCCGCCAAGAAAAAGACGGCCGCCGCGGCTGCGGCGGCGGTCGGTAACGGCGCGGACGCGGAGGAAGCGGAGGCGCCGGCGCCGCGGAGGCGAGCCGCGAAAACGAAGGTCACGAAGAAAGCGGCGAAGAAAAAGGCCAAGAAGAAGGCCGCGACGAAGAAGGCGTCCGCACGCAAGAAGACCGACAGCGGGCTGACGGCGAAGGAAACGCCGCGCGGCGACTGACAGGTCCGCGATGACACACCGAGAGCCGCCCGGCGCACCACGCTCAGGTGCCGCCGGCGACACGGCGAACGCGTGCGGCGCGACGGGTTTCGGGCTCTCGGTCGCCGCGGCGCTGCGAATCCGGCGCACGGCCGCGTGCGTCCGGCGCGGCGGTGTCGTCGCCTATCCGACCGAGGCCGTGTTCGGCATCGGTTGTCTGCCCGACGACGACGCGGCGCTCGAGCGCGTGCTTCGCATCAAGCGCCGCTCCTGGCGCAAAGGCTTGCTGATCATCGGCGCGTCGCTCGAGCAGATCGACCGCTGGGCGATGCTCGAGCGAAGCTCGTTGCTCGACGAGATCCTCGCGAGCTGGCCGGGCCCGTGCACATGGGTCCTGCCGGCGCGCCCCCGCACGCCCGCGCGCCTGACCGGCGGCCGGCACACGATCGCCGTCCGCTGCACCGCGCATCCGATCGCCGCCGAGCTCTGCCGCCAGGCAGGCACCGCGCTCGTCTCGACGAGCGCGAACCCGAGCGGCCGGCCGCCGCTTCGCCGTGCGATCGACGTGCGCAACACGCTCGGCAAGCTCGTCGACGACGTCCTGCCGGGGCCGCTCGGCGGCTTGGGTTCGCCGACACCGATCCGCGACGGGCTGACCGGTCGCGTGCTGCGCGCGTGAGCCGCGGAGCGGTCTTCCCCATCGTTGAACCTTTCCGCGCGTCTCGTAGCTAAACGGGTATCGGCGCGGTGGACCGCGACAAGCGCGATGCGCTCGCTTGCCTCGCGCGAGCATCGCGTGTACGCAGACATTCAGGAAAGGAAGGAGGCCTCCGCATGCGCAACGTCACATGCGCCGCCGTCGGCGCAACGATTCTCCTCCTCGCCGGCGGCCACGCCGGCGCACAGGCCCCGGGCGACGACGCGTTCGAGCTGCGCCGCGTGATGTTGTCGACGGGCGGCGTCGGCTATTTCGAATACGAGACACGCGTCGCGGGCGAAACCGAGCTGTCGTTTCGGGTGCGCCGTGATCAGGTCGACGATGTGCTGAAGAGCGTCGTCGTGTACGACGACGAGGGGCGCGTCGGCACGATCAGCCTGCCGGGCAAGGAGCCGCTGCGCGAAGCGTTTCGCGGTCTGCCGTTCGAGCCGGACGATCTCTCGTCGCCGGTCACGTTGTTCAATGCGCTGCGCGGCGCCGAGGTACGCATCTCCGGCACGCGCGAGACGACGGGACGCCTGTTGTCGGTCACGCCCGAGACCGTAATGCTGCCGGATCGCGGCACGACGACTCGCCACCGCGTGAGCCTCGTGACGCAGAGCGGGATCCAGCAGATCGTTCTCGAGGAGGCAGGCTCGATCGCGTTCACCGACCCCGAGCTCGCCGCCGACGTCGAAACGGCGCTCGCCGCGATCGCACGGCTCGACGATGCGGACAGCCGGACGCTCACGGTCAGGATCGACGGCGGCACGGACGAGCGCACCGTGCGCGTCGCGTACGTCGTCGAGGTGCCGTTGTGGAAGACAACGTACCGGCTCACGTTGTCCGACGAGCCGGGCAGCGATACCGCATCGCTGCAAGGTTGGGCGATGCTCGAGAACCTGACGGGCGAGGACTGGAACGACGTGGAGCTTTCGCTGGTCTCCGGTCATCCGGTCACGTTCCGGCAGGCGCTCTACGACGCCTATTACGTCGATCGCCCCGAGGTGCCGGTCGAGGTCCTCGGCCGCGTGCTGCCCCGCGTCGACGCCGGCGCGATCGGCCCCGCCGGCGGAGCAGCCGGTATCGGCGCTGCGGACGCGGCGATGCCGGCGGCCCGGCCGCGCGCCCAAGCCAACTTGGCAGCGCCGGAAGAAGTCGCGGTGACGGGTTCACGCCTGCAAAGCGCGGGCTCACGTCAGCAAAGCTTCCAGGCCGTGCCGCCGGCCGCGGTCGACACGGCGGAGTCTGCGGAGGCCGCGGCGCAGGTGCTGTTCCGCGTTCCACGGCCCGTCACGGTCGCGGCCGGCGAGTCGGTGCTCGTGCCGATCGTCGCGCGGGACGTGCCGGCGAAGCGCGTCTCGCTCTATCAACCCGAGACGCACCCCCGCCACCCGCTCGCGTCCGTGCTGCTCACGAACGACACGGGCACGGGCCTGCCGCCCGGCGTGTTGACGGTCTACGAGCGCGATGCCGCGACCGGCACCGTGAGCCACGTCGGCGACGCGCGGCTCGCGCCGCTTCCGGCCGGCGATGAGCGGCTCTTGAGCTTCGCCGTGGATCAGGAGGTCACGATCGACCGCGAGGACCGCGGCGCGCAGCGCTTGAGCCGCGGCCGGATCGTCGACGGCGTGCTGGAGCTCAGCGTCGTCGACAGCCAGACGACGCGGTATCTCGTCGCCGCGGCGCCGAATGAGACCCGCGATGTCGTGATCGAGCACCCGCGCCGCAACGGGTGGGATCTCGTCGAGCCGTCGGGCGCGTTCGATCTGAGCGAGACGGCCTACCGGCTGCCGGTCGCCGTCGCGGACGAGACCGTCCGCCTCGACGCTGTCCTCGAGCGGCCGCGGCTGCAGCGCATCGAGCTTGCGCCGCTTCCGGTCGAGCAGATCCGCATATGGGCTGCGAACGCCGAGCTGTCGGAGCCGATCCGCGCGGCGTTGCAGGAGCTCGCGGAGCTTCGCGAGCAGGTCGCCGAAAGCGAGAAGGCGCTCGACGACGCGCGCGAGGCGCGCAGCATGCTCGTCGGCGACCAGCAGCGCATTCGCGAGAACCTTGCCGCGGTGCCCGAAGGGAGCGACTTGTCGCGTCGCTATCTCGACGAGCTGGCGCGGCAGGAGGATCGAATCGCCGCGCTCGACGAGGAGATCGAAGCGTTGCGCGATGCGCTCGCCGCGGCCGAGCGGCGCGTCGCGGAGTTTTTGCGCACGCTGTCGCTCTAGGGCTCTGGTTTGTGTCGATGCGAAGCTATGCTAACTTCCGCGGAGGGTTACCAGGGCGCAGAAGACAAGAACGATGCACCGAGCTGTGGGCCCGCAAGCGGGGGGACGCGGTCGCCTTTGGCTCGCAGGCTTCGCCGTCTTGCTGTCGCTGCCGGCGCTCGCCCAGACGCCGGACTCTCCCGCGGCGCTCCGCCTCGCTTCGCCGGTCCGTCCCGCGAAAGAGCCCGCGTCCGTCTTCATCGTCAAGCTGAGGCAACCGGGCGCCGCCACGTACAAAGGCGGCACGGCGGGCTTCGCCGCGACGAAGCCCGCACCCGGACGAAAGCTCGATTCGTCGTCGAGCGCGGTGCAGAGCTACGTCGCGTATCTCGAATCTTCCCATGACCGGATGCTCGCAAGCGTCGGCGCGGCCGGCGGCAAGCTCTACAGCTTCCGTTATGCGCTGAACGGCTTCGCGGCGAGGCTGACGCCGAATCAGGTCGCACGCCTCGCGGCGCTCGGCGAGGTCGAGCGCATCTGGCCCGACACCGACCACCGGCTCGAGACGAACAACAGCGCGATCTTCCTGGGCCTCGAGGAGCCGAACGGCGGCTTGCGCGCGGATCTCGGCCTGCACGGCGAGGACGTGATCATCGGCATCATCGACAGCGGGATCACGCCGAATCATCCGTCGCTGCTCGACGTCGAGCCGCAGGTGCCGCGGGCGTGCGAGAGCCGCTGGGCGCGCGCGTCGTGGCTCGGGCGCTGGCTCTGCCATTCGCTGCGCCGCAACCCGCCGTCCGTGCTGCGGTTCGACGCGCCTGAAGGCTGGAACGGCGTGTGCCAGACGGGGCCCGGCTTTCCCGAGGGCGCGTGCAACCGCAAGATCATCGGCGCGCGGTATTACATCGACGGCTTCCTCGCGCGCCACGAGCTCGATCCGAACGAGTTCGTGTCGCCGAAGGACGCGGACGGCCACGGCACGCACATCGCGACGATCGCGGCCGGCAACCCGACGTCCGCTCGGCTCTTCGGGCGGCGCGTCGCGCGCGTCGCGGGCATCGCGCCGCGCGCGCGGATCGCCGTCTACAAGGCGTGCTGGCTCAAGCCCGGCGAACGCCGCGCGACGTGCGCGACGTCCGACCTCGCGAGGGCGATCGACGACGCGGTCGCGGACGGCGTCGACATCATCAACTACTCCGTCGGCAGCCTGGAGACCGATCTCACCGCGCCCGACGACCTCGCGCTGCTCGACGCGTTCGACGCCGGCATCCTGACGGTCGTCGCCGCAGGTAACGACGGCCCCGACTACGCGACGATCGGCTCGCCGTCGAGCGCGCCGTGGGTGCTGACGGTCGGTGCGTCGACGCAGGGCGGCACGCTGTTCGAGGAGGCGGTCGAGATCACGGCGCCCGAGGACCTCGCAGGCCTCGTGCCGATGCGCGAGGCGAGCTTCACGCCGCGGCTCGACCCGGAACGTGCGATCGAAGCGAGGCTCGTCCTCGCCGACGACGGCGTCGGGACGACCGGCGCGTTCGGCGGCAGCGTTCGTGACGCGTGCGAGCCGCTCACGGGCAACGTCGCGGGGGCCGTCGTGCTGATCGAGCGCGGCAACTGCGATTTCGTCGTCAAGCTCGGCCATGCCGAGCGAGCCGGCGCGCGCGCGGCGATCGTCTACAACACGACGGGCGCACCGATCGTGATGAACGGCGACCGTGACAGCGTGCGTATTCCGGCCGTGATGATCGGCGCCGCGGAGGGCCAGCTGCTCGCGGACCGGCTCGTCGCAGGAGAGCGGATCGACGTTCGGCTCGTCGCGGGGCTTTTCATCGAAGGCAACGTCAGCGGCAGCGTCGTCGCGGACTTCTCGTCGCGCGGGCCCGATCTCAGCGAGCCCGACTTCGTGAAGCCCGACGTGACGGCGCCCGGCGTCGAGATCCTCGGCGGGCATACGCCCGACGTCGCGAACGGCATGCGCGGCGAGACGTTCCAGTATCTGTCCGGCACGTCGATGGCCGCGCCCGAGGCGGCCGGCGTCGCGGCGTTGCTGAAAGAGGCGCACCCGGACTGGTCGCCGGCGGCGCTGAAGTCCGCGCTGATGACGTCGGCGCGCGCCGACGTGATGCGGCCCGGCAACGAGGGCCAGGCCGACCCGTTCGAGATCGGCGCCGGGCTGATCGACCCGAACCGCGCGATCGATCCGGGCCTCGTCTACGACAGCGACCTGCTCGATCACGCGGCGTTCTTGTGCGGGCTTCGCTACTCGCCGTTCCCGGAGGACGAGTGCAACGAGCTTGCGGCGCTCGGCTACTCGTTCGAGCCGAAGGAGCTGAACCTGCCGAGCGTCGGCGTGTCGAGGCTCATCACCGGGGACACGGTGATGCGCCGCGTGACGAACGTCGGCCCGGCCGCGACGTACACCGTCCAGGTCGCTTCGCCGTTCGGGATCGATGTCGACGTCGACCCGCCGGTCCTGACGCTCGGCACCGGCGAGTCGGCGACCTTCACGCTGACGTTCACGAAGCGGGCGCCCGTGCCCGAAGAGTGGACCTTCGGCGAGCTCGCCTGGACCGACGGCACGCGCCGCGTCGCATCCCCGATCGCAGTCGTTCCGGTCACGATGCGCTCGCCGGAGGACGTGTTCCTGACCGGCGCCGCCGGGTATTTCGAGGTCCCCGTCTCGTTCGGCTACACGGGCGAATATTTCGCCGGCGTGCACGGCCTTCGCGCGCCGTACGTCGAGAACGGCTTCGTCGACGAGGACGACACGAATCGTTTCAGCTTCCGCTTCGACCGGGGCGTGACCGCGCATCTGATCGAAATGCCGGAGGATCAGATCTTCGCGCGCTTCGCGCTGTTCGACGAGCTGACGGACGGCGCCGACGACCTGGACCTCTATCTGTTCCACTGCCCGAACAACGAGTGCGTCCAGGTCGCCGAAAGCGGCGGGTTCACGTCCGAGGAGCAGATCGATCTCGTGCTGCCCGATCCCGGCGTTTACGCGGTGCTCGTGCACGGCTTCGACACGGATCCGGCCGGAGGCCGCGGCGCGTACTACACGCTGCACGCATGGTCGCTCGGTATCAACGACTACGTCGGTAACTTCGACGTGTTCGGGCCCGCCGTCGTCAACGACGGCGACCACACCGTGCTCGAGCTCGAATGGGACGCCCTCGCGCCGGCGACGCGCTACCTCGGCGCGATCTCACATCACACCGATGGCGAGCCCTACACGCTGACCGTCGTCGAGATCCGCTCGCCGTAGATCGCGTCGGATGCCTTTTCCCCTGCGCGAAGTCGAGTCCGCTACCGCCTTTTCCCAGTAGAAAAGGTATCTGACACGATTTTCTCGTCGGCCGCCCTGCGGCACGGCTCGTAGCGGAAGCAGTCGACGACGTGGTCGTTCACGAGGCCCGTCGCCTGCATGTGCGCGTAGATCACGGTCGAGCCGACGAACTTGAAGCCGCGCTGCTTCAGATCGCGGCTCAACGCATCCGACTCGCGGCTCGTCGCCGGCACGTCGCTCTGCCTCTTCCACGCATTCACGATCGGCCGGCCGTCGACGAAGCGCCACACGTACGCGTCGAAGCTGCCGAACTCCTCCTGCACGTCGAGGAAGCGTCTCGCGTTCGTGACCGCCGCCTCGACCTTCAGCCGATTGCGGACGATGCCCGGATCGGCGAGCAGCCGTTCGATCGAGCGGCTGTTGAAACGGGCGACCCGCGCCGGATCGAAGCCGGCGAACGCGCGCCGATAGCTCTCGCGCTTACGAAGCACCGTGCGCCAGCTCAGCCCGGCCTGCGCGGCCTCGAGGATCAGAAACTCGAAGTGCGTCTTGTCGTCGTGGACGGGCACGCCCCATTCCTGGTCGTGATAGTCGAGGTATTGCTGATCGACGCCTTCGCTCCATGGGCAGCGCACGATGTTCGTCATAACGGCTCCGCGGGTCGTTGCTCGATTCCTCCGGCGCGCGCCGCGTCGCGACCGTGCCGGCGCGAGCAGTTTCGATCGAGGGCGGCCGGAACGCCAGAGGAAAAAGTCGACTCGAAACGGCGCTTCACGGGCCACAACGGTTCGCCGCGGCGCGCTCTTTTCGGCCGCGTCGCCGATCGAGTAAGGTGAGCGGCGCCGTTCCGCGCGGAGCACGCGACGCCGGCCGATCGATCGGGCCTCGAACGAGACGACCGTCCGTCGCACCCGGCCGTGCGGGCTCGAGACACGGAGACTCGACGATGAACACGACCACGGCGCCCGATCGCTATGCGCTCGTCGGCCACCCGGTGCATCACAGCCGCTCGCCCATGATCCATTCGCTCTTCGCGGAGCAGACCGGGCAAAAGCTGACCTACGAGCTGATCGACGCCGCACCCGAGGAATTCGAGAGCGCCGTGCGCCGCTTCATCGACGAAGGCGGCCGCGGCATGAACGTGACCGTGCCGCACAAGGAGGCGGCCTTCCGGCTCGCCGACCGGCTCGGGCCCGAGGCCGAGAAGGCAGGCGCGGTCAACACGCTTTCATTCGACGGCGGATCGATCCGCGGCGACAACACGGACGGCATCGGCTTCCTGCGTGACGTGACCGAGAACCTCGGCTGGGAGATCCGTGGCCAGCGCATTCTCGTGCTCGGCGCCGGCGGCGCCGCGCGCGGCATCCTGCCGCCGCTCCTCGAGAACGCGCCGGCGGAGCTCGTGCTCGCGAACCGGACGCTGCCGCGGGCCGCCGAGCTCGAGCAACGCTTCCGGCATTTGGGGAAGCTGTCGATCCGCGCCTTCACAGAGCTCGAGCGCGATCCCGCGTTCGACCTCGTGATCAATGCGACCTCCGCCGGCCTCAAGGGCGAGACGCCGCCGTTCCCCGAATCGATCGTCGGCGAGCACACGCGCTGCTACGACCTCGCGTACGCACGCGGGCTCACGCCGTTCCAGCTCTGGGCGAGCGAGGCCGGCGCGGAGCGCGCCGAGCAAGGCATCGGCATGCTCGTCGAGCAGGCGGCGGAGTCGTTTTACATCTGGCGCAAGGTCCGCCCCGACACGAAACCCGTCATCGCCGGGCTCAAGGACTTCGCGTAGCCCGGCTCACCGCATCGTGACGAGCTCCTCCGCGCTCGTCGGGTGAATCGCGATCGTGTTGTCGAAGTCGGCCTTGCGGGCGCCCATCGTGATCGCGACGGCGAATCCCTGCGTCATCTCGTCCGCGCCCGGGCCGATCACGTGGCAACCGACGATGCGCTCGTCGTCGCCGACGACGACGAGCTTCATCGCGCTCTTCGGCTTCTCGTCCGTGAGCGCATGGAACATCGGCACGAACTCCGTCGTATACACGCGCACCTTCTCGTCCGGGTAGCGCTGCAGCGCCTCGCCCTCGGACAGCCCGATCGTGCCGATCGGCGGATGCGAGAAGATCACCGTCGGGATCACGTCGTAGCTCAACCGTCGATCCGGACGGTTGTCGAACAGCCGATCGGCGAGGCGCCGCCCGGCAGCGATCGCGACCGGCGTCAGCTCGACGCGTCCGGTCACGTCCCCGACGGCATAGATGCCGTCGACCTCGGTGTTCTGGAAATCGTCGACCGGCACATGACCGAGATCCGTCGGCGTGATCCCGGCCTTCTCGAGCGCGAGCGACGCCGTGCTCGGCGAGCGGCCGACGGCCCAGATCAGCGCGTCGAACTCGCCGTGCCGGCGCCCGTCCACGAGCTCGAGCGTGAGCGGGCCGCGGCCGTGCACGGCCGCGGGCAACGCGCCGGTCACGATCTCGATGCCGGCCGCGCGCATGTGCACCATCAGGTGATCCGAGAGCAGCGTGTCGAAACTGCGCAGCACGCGGTCGAAGCGGCAGAAGAGCGTGACGTCGCTGCCGAGCGCGCGCAGCACGCCGCCGAACTCGACGGCGATGTAGCCGCTGCCGACGATCGCGACCCGCTGCGGCCGTTCCTCGAGCTCGAAGAACCCGTCGGACGTGATGCCGAGCTCGGCGCCGGGCACGTCGGGCACGTTCGGATGGCCGCCGGTCGCGATCAATATGTGCGGCGCCGAGTAACGGTTGCCGTCATCGTCGACGATCTCGTGCGGCGCCGCGAAGCGGCCCTTGCTCGGCACGACCTCGATGCCGCGACGCTCGAGATTGCGGCGGTAGATCTCGTTCAGGCGCGCAACGTACGCGTCGCGCCCGGCCTTGAGCTTCGACCAATCGTGACCGGCGGCGCGGACGTCGAACCCGTAGTAGCCCGCGTTCCCGATCGCATGCGCGAGCTCGGCCGCGTTCCACATGACCTTTTTCGGCACGCAGCCGACGTTCACGCACGTGCCGCCGAGGCGCGCCGGCTCGAAAAGCACCACCTTGGCCCCGTACTCCGCGGCCCGCTGCGCGGTCGCGAGCCCGCCGCTGCCGCCGCCGAGGACGATCAAATCGAATGATTTCACTGAAGGACCTCTCTCGACCTCCGGGCGCCGTCGCGGACGAGCGCCCCGGAACCGGCAAGTCTAACGGAACGGCCATGCGGCGGGCCGACCCGCGAGCCTGCGCGGGCGGCCGGCCGCGGCCGTGCGCCCCGCGGCGCGGCTTTGCATAATGGCTCGCGGTCCTTGAGGCCGCCTAGGGAACGGGACGACGAGGCCGCTCGATATGAATGCATCCGCCGATCCGACTGCCGACAATCCGCTGCTCGCCGCCGACGGGCTGCCCCGCTTCGATCTGATCCGGCCCGAGCACGTCGAGCCCGCGCTGCGCCGCACGCTCGAGGCGCTGCGGGCGGCCGTGGCCGAGGCGGAACGCGTCGAGCGGCCCGACGTCGACTGGCTTGCGCGGATCGAGCGGATCCACGACGAGATCCGTCGTGTCTGGGGGCCCGTCTCGCACCTGAACTCGGTCGCATCGACGCCGCCGCTGCGCGACGCGTACAACGCCGCGCTGCCGCTCGTCACCGAGTTCAACACCGAGCTCGGCCAGAACGAGGCGCTCTACAGCCGATTCCTCGAGCTCGAGCGGACCCTGCCGGCCGAATGCCGGGTCGAGCGCGAGCTCGTCGCGCAGACGCTACGCGACTTCAGGCTCGGCGGCGTCGCCCTCAAAGGCCGGGACCGCGAGCGGTTCCGCGAGATCATGCAGCGGCTCGCGGCGCTCCAGGCGAAATTCGAGCAGAACCTGATGGACGCGACCGACGCGTTCGAGCACCACGAGACCGACGCCGAGGCGCTCGCGGGGCTTCCCGAGCAGGTGCTCGCCCGCGCGCGTTCGCGCGCCGCCGAGAAAGGCGTCGACGGCTTCGTGCTGACGCTCGATCCGCCGACGTACCTCGCCGTGATGAACCACGCGCATTCCGCGGCGCTTCGCGAGCGCTACTACGAGGCGTGGGTCACGCGCGCGTCGGACCGCGGACCTTCGGCCGGCAAATGGGACAACGGTCCTCTGATCGTCGAGATCCTCGCGCTGCGCCACGAATCGGCGCGGCTCCTCGGCTTCCGCAACTATGCGGAGCTCTCGCTCGCGACGAAGATGGCGAAAAGCCCCGACGAGGTCATCGCGTTCCTGCGCGACCTCGCGCGCCGCAGCAAGCCGTACGCGGAGCGGGATCTCGCGGAGCTCACCACGCATGCGGGCCGCACCCTCGCGCCGTGGGACGTGGCCTACTACAGCGAGCGGCTGCGCGAGCAGCGCTTCGCGTTGTCCGACGACGAGCTTCGGCCGTACTTCCCTCTGCCTAAAGTCCTCTCCGGGGTGTTCGGGCTCGTCGAGCGTCTTTTCGGGATCGAGTTCGTGGAGCGGCCGGCCGAAGGCACGTGGCACCCGACGGTCGCCTACTACGAGATCCGCCGGCGCGACGACGGCGGCCGCGTCGGCGGGCTCTACACGGACCTCTACGCGCGGCCGCAAAAGCGCGGCGGCGCGTGGATGGATTCGTGTCGCGACCGCGCGCGTCTGCCCGGCCTCGCGCGCGACCCCGTCGCCTATCTCGTTTGCAACTTCAACCCGCCCGGGCCGGACACGCCGTCGCTTTTGACTCACGACGAGGTCGTCACGCTGTTCCACGAGCTCGGTCACACGCTGCATCATCTGTTGACCGAGGTCGGCTATCCGTCGCTCGCGGGGATCAACGGCGTCGCGTGGGACGCCGTCGAGCTGCCGAGCCAGTTTCTCGAGAACT
>CAZKNH010000129.1:0-11080 GCA_964553875.1 uncultured Gammaproteobacteria bacterium
ACGTGGATGGATCTGACCACGCGCCGCTCTTCACAGCTTCCTGGGCCTGGGCAGTCAAGGAGAGAATCGCAGTGGCCAGTACGGAAAGATGCAACGAACGGTTGTGAATTCGCATGGAATCAGACCCCCTCGACTGGAGATGTCACCTTTCTGGCTTTTCTACGTTTATTAAAGGGAAGTACTGGGCCGATTATTGAGTACTTGCCCTCTTTCGGGCAAACCCGAACAGGCCATTCATCCACGACGGCGGCTCGAGCCCGACAGACACCCCCCCTGTGAACACGCCCCGGGGGGCCGTTCCCGGAATCTGGACGCCTGGCAAATCGCATTTCGGAGGGCCCTCGCGATCGATCCCCGTAGCGGTCTCATGCGGGGCGAGCTTCACGCGCTGCCGCGCGACCGGGTCGCACGTGCGGAGTACAGCCGGGCGCTTGGGCGCGCGCCCGCCCAGCCCGTCGAGCTCGGTCGGGAGCGCCGAGCGCTGCGGCGCGTCGGTCGAGGTCGTCGAGGGGCCGCCGGGCCGCCCGTGCAGGCGCTGCTCGTCGCGGAGGTCTACGGGCCGGATTACGCCGATCCTGCCTGAGCGCGCGCTGCACCTGACACACGGCACCCTGTCGACCGCCCCCGGTTCTACCCGCTCGCGGCCGGCGAGATGACCGCGAGCACGAGCAGAAACAGGATCGATGCGACCGCGGCGAGCACTGTCCGAATCGAGTTCCACTTGTTCCAGCGCGGCTCGAACTCCTCCCTTGCGCGTTTCCGCTCCCGCTCGGCCATCGTTTCCGCGTCGAGCTTTTGAAGCCGATTGTTCAGCGGAACATTGACGACGAACGTGGGGACCTGCACGCCGAGGACGTACACGAGCACCGCGATGATCAGGAGCACGCGCTCGAGACCGCCGAGCGCCGAAAGACTCAGTGCGCCTGCCGCGACGGCGCATAGCACGGAGCCGAGCCACACGAGCACGAAGAGCGGCTGGTTGTTCTGTATGACGCCGTCGATCTCCTGAAACGCGCGAATGAAGCCGCGGTCGTCGAGGCGGCGGATGCCCGGCATCACGACCACGGCAAACGCAAACAAGAAGCCTGCGACGAGGCTGCAGAGCAGCGTCGCGACCAGCAGCAACACATGGAAAACGGTCATCCTTCTCTCCTCGGCGTGGTTGTCGCTCTCGATCGAGGCGGCCGTTCGGGCGCTCCCTGCGCCTCGATCAGCGCCGGTTGCGCCACGTCACTTCGACAACCCCGGTCCTTCGCCAGCACGATCGCCTGCGCGCGCGAGCGCACGCCGAGCTTGTCGAAGATCCGCGTCACGTGGTTGCGCACCGTCTTCTCGCTGATGAGGAGCTGCTTGCCGATCTCGATGCTCGTGCGGCCCTGCGCCATTCGGGCCAGTGGAAACCTGACGGTAAATCGGGTCGTCCTGCCCCCAGCCGAGCCGGGTCAGCGCGATGATCGCGCGGTAGCGTTGCTCGACCTCGGGGCTCCGCAGCGTCGAGCGATCGAGAGAGAGCTCTTGGACGTCCCATTCGCTCATCCCGCAGCCGCGCTCGTCGTAGCGGACGAAGCGGAAAGGGTCCGCGAAGAAGCGGATCCAGTGCCGCCACACCGGGCTCACCCAGTCGTGCTCGAGATCCGTGAGCCGTCAATCGCTATGCCCGCTGCATCGATGCGTCGAAACGAATCCGCTGGGACATCGACCGGGACGTCATGCGCGGCCGCCCGCTCGACCTCGAGCAGAAGTTCCTGCCCGATGGCCTGTCGCGCGTGAGCGAGCTCACGTTCCTCGACGCCGCCGAGCGCCGTTTCGTGAGCAGTCCTCCCTCGTCGCGCTTACGCCCTGATCAATCCTGCCTGAGCGCTCCGATCGGATCGACGCGCCCTGCGCGGAGCACCGGGACGAGCGCCGCCAATACGCAGGCCGCGACGACACACAGCAAGCCGCCGGCGTAGGCCAGCGGGTCGAAGAGACGTACCGTCTGCCCGATCTGCTCGGCGAGGGGGGTCGAGAGGAGCGCTGCGCCGACCGCGGCCGGGAAGCTGCTGCCGATAATCAGCCCGACGCCGACGGGCCGTGCCGTTTGCGCCAGCACGTGCGCGCCGATGCGTCGCCGCGTCGCGCCGAGCGCCATGCGCACGCCGATCTCCCGCCTGCGCCGCTCGACGAGATACGAAAGGACGCTGAAGAGTCCCGACAACGTGAGAAAGAGCGCGAGCGCGCCGAGCGCGAACGTGAGCCAGAACGGAATCGCGAGGATGTTGGCTTCCATACGGGCGAGCTCGCGCAGCGGGATGATCTCCCCGACGCCGGTCTCCATTGTCTCGAGCCGTGTGAGGAGCAGTCGGCTCGCCGCAGCGGGGTCGCCGCGCACGCGCAACGCGAGCGACGCTCCGGGCGCTTCGGCGGCGATCGGCAGGTAGACGTCGGGCCCCGCCAACAAGCGCTGGCCGCCGAGCCGGAAGCCCGGCACGTCCCGCGCGACGCCGACGACGACCGCCGTGCGGGGGAGAAGGGAAGCACCATTTTGTACGTCCAGCTCCGGACCGGCGGCGAGCCGGATGAGTTGCCCGATCGCGTCGAGACCGGGCCAGAGCTTTTGAGCCGCACTCTCGGAAACCACTGCGACGGCGGCGGCCGAGCCCGTCTCGGTCGGCGCGAAGCCGCGTCCTCGCGCGATCTCGATACCGAGAACTTCGAAATAGTTCGGCGACACGAACCTCACTGCAGCGGAGGGCTCGACGGCCGCACCCTCGGCCACGGTGTCGAGCGACATCGGCGTCGACGCGGCAACCGCCGCGACGGACGGCTCGCTCCTCACGACGTCGAGTATCGCCGCACGCCGCTGCTCGTTCCCGATGTTCACGAACACCGTATCGGCCGTGCGGATGCCGGGATCCATCGACGCCGCTACCCAGGCGCTGCGCAGGAAGACGGCCGCGGTCACGAGGAGCAGCGCGGATCCGGTCACCTGCAAGGTGACGAGCACGCTGCGGGTGCGGCCCGGTTTGCCTTCACCCGAGGTGTCGCCATGCATCGTCCGCACGACGTCGAAGCGCGTCGCTCGAAGCGCGGGCGCGAGCGCGAAGAAGAGCGTCGATACGAGGGCGGCGAGCACGAGGAACAGCACGACGCGCCAATCCGCAGGCGGCACGACTAGACGAATGTCGCCGAGGTTCGCCCACGCGCTCGTGACGTAGTAGACGATCGCCTCGAGCACCAGCCGTGAGATGCCGAAGCCGAGCACGGCGGACACGAGCGCGAGGATGATGCTTTCGGTGAGCAATTGCGCAACGATCCTGCGCTGCGGTGCGCCGATCGCAAGGCGAATGCCGATCTCGCGCTGGCGAGCCAAGGCGCGCGCGAGCAGCAGGTTCGCGACGTTCGCGCAGCCGATCATCAGGATCAGGCCGAACGCGAAGAAGAGCGGCATGAACGCTCCGAGCGCCTCGGCCGAGAGCGGCATCGTGCCCTGCCGCGGCTCGAGCATGAGGCTCGCGTCCGGACGCTCGCCGGAAGTCTCCGCGGCCCGGCGCAGATCCCACGCGACGAGCTGCGCGAGCGCCTGGCCTCGAGTCAGACCGGGCGCGAGCCGGCCGACGATGCCGACGTTCGGCTCGCCAGCGTCGGCGTTCCTCGGAAGCTCGCCGAGGAGCGACAGCGGCGCCCAGAAGTCCGGCGGCGCGAACGTGAGTCCCCGGAAGCTTTCCGGCATCACGCCGACGATCTGAAACGGCACGCCGTTGACGTCGATCGTGCGGCTCAGAACGCCGGGATCGCTCGCGAAGTACCGCGCCCACGCGCGGTCGCTGAGGACGATCACGTGATCGTTCCCCGCCTCGTCGTCTGCCGGCGTGAGCGTGCGTCCGCGCGCGGCGCTCGCGCCGAGGACCTGAAAGAAGTTTCCGCTGACGAGCTGGCCCTCCATCCTCTGGCCGTCGATGATTCGATCGACTTCGGGGCCGAGCGCGAATGCGTCGACGAACACGTCCGTCTCGCGGAGGAGGGCTTCGTACTCGGCACGCGTGAATCTTCGGGGCCGCGGGTCGGCTGACGTCGGACGTGTCACCGCGAAGAGCTCGTGCGGGTTGCGCACGTCGTCCGCACGAAAGATCGCCGCATTGAAGATCGTGAACACGACGGCCACGAGCCCGAGGCCGAGCCCGATCGTCGTCACGATCGTGACGGCGACCAGCGGTGCGTTGCGCAACGACCGGCAGGCGTAGGCGACGTCTCGCAGCACGGCGTCGAACAGGCCCGCGCCACGTGTGTCTCGGCGATTGACGCCTGCATCGGACGTCGATTCGCGACGGAGGACTGCGCGCACCCGCGCTCTGGGCTCAAAAGGACTCGTTGGCATGACCGCGACCTCGTCAGGCGCCGATCGGCGCGGCGACTCAATTGGATTACGTACGTACGTCGTCTCGATTACGGACGGATGCGGTGAGCAACGGGTATGCCACGAGTTGGGTGGTACGTAACACGTTGATGTTGGCCGCGTTGCGTCATGCGAGCCCGCAGATTTGTCCCGGAGGCGGATTCCTTGTCCCGATTGCGGGACGAGTAGCGTTCGCACTGGCCGCGAGGACGAGCTCGACGCGGTGAAGCGCACTGCAAAGCGCGGTCTAGTCGTCCAGGAACCTGCGCGCGACGGCCGAATCGCACGGCTCGGTCGATGGCTCGAGATCAGGCCGATGATCCCACAGCATCCTGTACGAGACCGCCGCCGACAGATACTCGGGATCCTCCAGCATGAACTCGTAGCGGAGCCGGCGACGATCTGGCGTCAACGACAGTCGCTCCACCATGTGCTTGCGAGGGCTCGACGGAATCCCCCAGCCGATGCCTTGCCGATGAGCCGTGAACCCGACCGTGTCGATCACGAGTGCGTCGCCTTCCCACCAGCCGATCGAATGCCCGAGGAGCGTGGGCTCGACGTCGGCGGGATGCTCCGCGAGATCGAGCCGCACGGTGCGGACGATGTCCGGCCAATCGATGCGGATCAGCACCGCGTCGTCCGTGATCTCGATCGTGCGAAGCAGATGCACGGCCATCAAAGCGGGCTGCGGGTAGGGTGTGCATCCCGCGGCGGAGGCGAGCGTGCTCTCGACGTCGGTCATTGCCGCGCGCGCCGCTTCGGTCAATGGCCACGTGCGCGTCGCGCTCCCGAAGCCGGCGAGGTCGGCCGGCTTCGGCGCCCACTTGGACGCGAGGCTTTGCGCCGGGACCGGCTCGACCGCGGGCCGAAGCGATCGACCGCGGGGCCCCAGCGGATAGATGCTGCCGTCGGCGGTCGTGACGTCGATGGCGAGCGCCGTGTGCGAGGCTCCGCGTCGGTTGGGTGCAGCACGGAACGTGACGCGAGCCCCCCGCGCCAGGATATCCTTCGTGAGGCCCGACGTGCGCGCGGCCGCGACGCCGTCTGCTTCGAGCCGCTGCAGGCGCGGTTGCCCGTCGGGCCCGACCGTCTCGACGGCGACGTAGATGTGCGGGTTCGTCCACTCGACCTCGGCGATCGTTCCGACGACCTCGATCTCCGTGGTCACATCGAAAGCTGCCGGGCTGTGATGCCCGTTCGCGGCGATGGGGATCACGATGCCGAGAAGGCAGGCAGTGAGCAGGTTCCTGGCGGGCATGGGGCTCTCCGGTCGACGACCGGTGCACGTTCGAGGCGGAACACGACACGCGCAAGCACGGTACGGCACCGTGCCGCACGCTCGAGCGGCTCCGGCGGTCACTTGCGCCTCCGCGCGGTAAGATGCGACTGGCTCCCGATCGGGTCACGAGCATGACCGGCAAGCTGGCAGTCCCGGAGCAGGCAATCCTCGAGCACCTCGCCGACGTCGTCGCGAGCGAAGCCTTTCGCGGGTCGGAGCGCTCCCGCGCGCTGCTCGATTTCATCGTCCGGCACACGCTGCGCGGCGACGCCGATCGGTTGAAGGAATACACGATCGGCGTCGACGTCCTCGGGCGCGGCCCGGCGTTCGATCCGCGCGTCGATCCGATCGTGCGGGCCGAGGCCTCGCGGCTCCGCCGGCGACTGGAGCAGTACTACGCGGGCGAGGGCGCCGGAGCGACGCTCAGAATCGTGCTGCCGAAGGGCGGCTATGTGCCCGAGTTCGTGACGGTCCCGCTCCACGAGACCGAGGCGCCGAAAAGAACGGATCGAAAACGGCTGGACGAGGCGCGGAGCTCCGCCGCTCGGATGAAGTGGTTCGTCGCCGGGGCCGCTGCAGGCGCCGCCATCATGGCCGCCGTCGCCGCGCTTGTCCGCGATCGAGCGATGCCCGAGCGACCCACGGCATCTCCGCGTCCGCTGCAACTCTCCGTCGAGCTGCGTGCGAACGGCGCGACGCTCGGCTCGGACGTCGGTACCGACGTCGTGCTCTCCCCTGACGCGACGCGCGCCGTCTTCGTCGCGCGCGGCGCGGACCGTCGCGGAAGGCTCTACGTCTTGAGGCTCGACGACGGCGTGGTATCGGAGCTCCCCGGCACCGACGGCGCGCGAGCGCCGTTCTTCGCGCCGGACGGGTTGTGGGTCGGTTTCTGGGCCGACGGCGCCGTGAAGAAGATCGCCGTCGACGGGGGCGCGCCGATCGAGCTTGCACGCTCGCCCGATCTGCTCGGCGCGAGCTGGACGACCGACGGCCACATCGTCGCAGTGACAGCGTTCGGCGTGCTGTCGCGCATTCCGTCCGCGGGCGGCGCAGCAGACGTGATCCTCGATACGTCGGCCGAGTCGGTATCGCTCGGCTGGCCGCAGGTGCTGCCCGACGGCCGGAACGCCCTGATCGCGGCGAGACGGATCGACGGCGACGCCGCGATCGAAATCGTATCGCTCCCCGACGGCGCGCGCCGGCCGATCGTCGCGGGCGGCACGTTTCCGCGCCACGTCGCCGCGGCAGGCGCCGACTACGTTCTCTACGTCAACCAGGGCACCGTGTACGCGCTGCCTTTCGACATCGAGCGGCAGGCCGCGCGCGGACCGGCGTTTCCGGTATTGCAGGACGTCGCATACGCGCCCAACTTCGGCTACGCACAGCTCGACGTCTCGGCGAACGGTGTCCTGGTCTATCAGCGGGATACCGGACACAGCGTGCTTTCCTGGGTGGATCGCCAAGGGACGATCGTGCCGCTGGCGCTGAAGCCTGGACGCTACTTCGGACCGCGCTTGTCGCCGGACGGCGAACGAGTGCTCGTGAGGGTGCTCGAGAGCGGAGTCTGGCAGCTCGTCGTGCACGACTCGTCGCAAGAGCGCACGCTGAAGCTCGGCGGGCCGGATCTCGGCGCGGCGCTGTGGGCTCCGGATGGCGCTGCAGTGGCGGTGACCGCGGCGGGCGGTCTTGCCTTGCTCCCGATCGACGGTGCGCGAGATCCGCGACCGGTTGCGCGTGTGGGGGCCGTCATTCCGTGGTCGTTCTCGCCGGACGGAAATCGGCTTGCGTATCACGCGAGCGGCGGTGCCACGCATTTCGACTTGTGGACGATCCCGTTGCGCGAGGAGGGCGGTCAGATGGCGTCCGGCGCGCCGGAGCCTTATCTGCGAACGGCGGCGGTCGAGACCTGGCCCGCGTTCTCGCCGGACGGTCGTTGGCTCGCGCATGCATCGAGCGAATCCGGCAGCTTCGAGGTGTACGTGCGCGCGTTCCCCGATTCCGGGGCGGTCGTGCAGGTATCACGAGGCGGCGGCAGGATCCCGACATGGTCGAGGAACGGTCGTGAGCTGCTCTATCAAACCGACGACGAACGGATCATGGTCGTTGAATATTCGGTCGTCGACGGCCGTTTCGTCGCCGGAGCCCCTCGGGAGTGGGCCCCGGTCCGCCTCGCGGAGACGGGCGTGTTGCCGGCCTTCGATCTCGCGCCGGACGGCGAGCGCGTGATTGCGCTGCTGCCGTCGCAGCGTCCCGAGGACCGGTCGACGCCGAATCACGTGACCTTCATCTTCGACTTCTTCGACTTCGCGAAGCGCCTCGGCCCGCGGTGAGCGGGGGGAGGCCTGCGTGGGGTATACTCATCGTCCGACCTACTCGTTCGCCGCGATGTCGAGGGGGATTCGATGACCGACATGACGAGGCGCGAGTTTCTGAAATTCACGGGCGCATCGCTTGGCGGGTCGAGCCTCGCGCTGCTCGGGTTCTCCCCGAACGAGGCCATTGCAAGCGTCCGTGAATTCAAGCTCGCACACGCCACCGAGACGCGCAACACGTGCCCGTACTGCTCCGTTTCGTGCGGGATCCTGATGTACTCACGCGGGGATCGGTCGATCAACGCGAAGTCGAGCATCTTTCACATCGAGGGCGACCCGGATCATCCGGTCAATCGCGGCACGTTGTGTCCGAAAGGCGCCGGGCTCATCGATTTCATCCATAGTCCGAATCGCCTGAAGTACCCGGAGTATCGTGCACCCGGCTCCGATCGCTGGGAGCGCATCTCGTGGGACGACGCGCTCGACCGCATCGCACGGCTCATGAAGCAGGATCGGGACGAGAACTTCGTCACGACGACCGCTGACGGCCTGACGGTCAACCGTTGGCTCACGACCGGCATGCTCGCGGCTTCCGCGAGCAGCAACGAGACCGGATACCTCACGCACAAGATCGTCCGCAGCTTAGGGATCCTCGCGTTCGACAATCAGGCCCGCGTCTGACACGGCCCCACGGTGGCAGGTCTTGCCCCGACATTCGGCCGTGGCGCGATGACGAACCACTGGGTCGACATCAAGAACGCGGATCTCGTGCTGATCATGGGCGGCAATGCCGCCGAGGCGCATCCGTGCGGCTTCAAGTGGGTCACCGAGGCGAAGGCGCGTAACAACGCGAAGCTGATCGTCGTCGACCCGCGTTTCACGCGCTCGGCGTCGGTCGCGGACGTCTATGCGCCGATCCGCGCCGGCACCGACATCGCGTTTCTCGGCGGCGTGATCCGCTACCTGCTCGAGAACGACCGGATCCAGCGCGAGTACGTCACGAACTACACCGACGCGACGTTCATCGTCAAAGAGGAGTTCGCGTTCGGTGACGGCATCTACTCGGGATACGACGCCGAGCGGCGCGTCTACGATCGCTCGAGCTGGGACTACGAGATCGGCGAAGACGGCTACGTGCGCACCGATCCGACGCTCACGCATCCCCGCTGCGTGCTGAATCTGATGAAAGCGCACTACGCGCGCTACACGCCGGAGATGGTCGAACGGATCTGCGGCACGCCGCGCGAGCGGTTCCTCGAGATCTGCGAGATGATCGCGTCGACCGCAACGCCGAATCGCGCGATGACGATCATGTACGCGCTCGGCTGGACGCAGCACTCGGTCGGATCGCAGATGATCCGTTGCGGCGCGATGCTGCAGCTCTTGCTCGGCAATATCGGCGTCTCGGGCGGCGGCATGAACGCGCTGCGCGGTCACTCGAACATCCAGGGGCTCACCGATCTCGGTCTCTTGTCGGATCTCTTGCCCGGCTACCTCACGTTGCCGCGCGAGAACGAGCAGCGTTACGCGGACTACATCACGTCCCGCACGCAGCGGCCGCTCAGGCCGAACCAGGTGAGCTACTGGGGGAACTATCCGCGCTTCTTCGTCAGCCTGCAGAAGGCGTGGTGGGGCGACGCCGCGCGCGCGGACAACGACTGGGCGTACGACTATCTGCCGAAGCTCGACCGGCTCTACGACATGCTCCAGACGTACGAGCTGATGCACCAGGGCCGCATGAACGGCTATCTCGCGCAGGGCTTCAATCCGCTCGCGGCCGCGCCGAACAAGGCGAAGCTCACGGAGGCGCTGTCGAAGCTCAAGTTCCTCGTGATCATGGACCCGCTCGTGACCGAGACGTCGGAGTTCTGGCGCAACTACGGCGAGCACAACGACGTCGACCCGAGCCAGATCCAGACGGAGGTCTTCCGCCTGCCGACGAGCTGCTTCGCGGAGGAGGAGGGCGCGCTCGTGAACTCGGGCCGGTGGCTGCAGTGGCATTGGAAGGGCGCGGAGCCGCCCGGCGAGGCGCGCACCGACATCGAGATCATGGCCGGGATCTTCACGCGGCTCCGCCGGCTCTACGAGACCGAGGGCGGCGCGTTCCCGGACCCGATCCTGAATCTCACGTGGCCGTACGCGAACCCCGAGAGCCCGTCGCCGGAAGAGATCGCGAAGGAGTACAACGGGCGCGCGCTCGCCGACGTGACCGACGAGACCGATCCGACGCGCATCGTGCGCCGTGCCGGCGAGCAGCTGGCGGGCTTCGGGGAGCTGCGCGACGACGGCACGACCGCATGCGGCTGCTGGATCTACGCGGGCTGCTGGACGGAGGCGGGCAACCAGATGGCGCGCCGCGACAACTCCGATCCGACGGGCATCGGTCAGACGTTGAACTGGGCGTGGTCGTGGCCCGCGAACCGCCGCGTGCTCTACAACCGCGCGTCGTGCGACAGCCAAGGCAGGCCGTTCAATCCGGCGCGCCGGCTCATCGAGTGGAACGGCACGCGCTGGGCGGGCGCGGATACGCCCGACTTCCCGGTCACCGAGCATCCGGCCGCCGGCATGGGGCCGTTCATCATGAACCAGGAAGGCGTCGCGCGGCTCTTCGCGCGCGGCGGCCTCGCCGACGGACCGTTCCCGGAGCACTACGAGCCGTTCGAGACGCCGCTCGGCTACAACCCGCTCCATCCGGACGAGCGTCGCGCGGTGAGCAATCCGGCGGCGCGCGTGTTCGACGGCGATCGGCAGGCATTCGGCGATGCCGAACGCTTCCCGCATGTCGCGACGACGTACCGGCTCACGGAGCACTTCCACTTCTGGACGAAGCACGTGCGGCTCAACGCGATCATTCAGCCCGAGCAGTTCGTCGAGATCGGCGAGGGGCTCGCGAAGGAGCTCGGCATCGTCGCCGGGGATCGCGTGCACGTCATATCGAATCGCGGCCGCATCACCGCGGTCGCCGTCGTCACGAAGCGGATCAGAACGCTCGAGATCGACGGCCGGACCGTGCACACCGTCGGCATCCCGATCCACTGGGGCTTCACCGGAATCGCCAAGCCCGGCTTCCTCGCGAACACGCTGACGCCGTTCGTCGGCGACGCGAACGTGCAG
>CAZKNH010000130.1:0-11027 GCA_964553875.1 uncultured Gammaproteobacteria bacterium
TCCTGCAGGAGCAGAGCGCCGGCATCGTCGCCCGGCAAGCCGAGCGGCTGCAGTAGTGCTGAGGGCGCGCGGCGGCTTCCCGGCCGCCGCGCTGCCCGAGGGGTGAGGCAATGGATTTCATATACGACGCCTACGAAGCCATTCGGGACTTCCTGGAGCTCGGCGGACCGGTCCTCCGCGTCATTGCCGTCGTGATCCTGATCATGTGGGTGTTGATCCTGGAACGGCTCATCTATTACCGGACCGGGTTGCAGAAGGTGATCCAGGATGCATTCGCGGAATGGGAAGCGCGTCCCGAACGCAAGTCCTGGCACGCGCGGCAGATCCGCAATCAGATCATCTCGAAGGCCCGGGCGGCGGCGAACACCGGCTTGCCGATGATCCAGACGCTCGTTGCGCTCTGTCCGCTGCTCGGTCTGCTCGGCACCGTTACCGGCATGGTCACGGTGTTCCAGACGATGGCTGTCTTCGGCACCGGTAACGCCCGCTCGATGGCTGCCGGTGTGTCGATGGCGACGATCCCGACGATGGCAGGAATGGTCGGCGCGTTGTCCGGCGTGTTCCTCGTGACGATTCTGACGCGGCAGGCTAGACGCCGTATCGGGATCCTCGAGGACGAAATGACGATGGATCATTGAGGGTCGAGTTATGCGTAAGCACATCGCGGCGGTCAGCTCGGCGGAGGACGAGAACGAGATCAACCTGACGCCCATGCTGGACGTCGTGTTCATCATGCTGATCTTCTTCATCGTCACAGCCTCGTTCATTCGCGAGACCGGTATCGATGCGAACCGGCCCGAGCAGGATCAGGCGACCGTCGTCCAGGAGCGTGGGGCGATTCTCATCATCATCGATAACCAGGATCAGATCTGGGTCGACAACCAGCTCGTCGATCGGCAGGCGGTGCGCGCGCACATCGAGCGCATGTACGCAGAGAATCCGGAGCGGCCCGTAGTCATACAGATAGCGCCGAATTCGTCGACGCAAACCCTGGTCGGCGTGATGGACGCGTCGCGCTCGGCAGGCGTGTACAACATTTCGCTCGCGGAGGGTCCAGGCTGACCGGCGCACGGCGGTAAGGAGAGCAGCATGGAGAACCAAGCACAGTTCGAGGAGGAGGAGAGCGAGATCAACCTGACGCCCATGCTGGACGTCGTGTTCATCATGCTCATCTTCTTCATCGTCACAGCCGTATTCGTCAAGGAACCTGGCGTCGATGTGATGCGACCGGAAGCCAACACGGCCATCACACCGGAGGCGGCGAGCATCTTCGTCGCGATCACCCCGAACGACGAGATCTGGATCGACGGCAAGCCTGTGGAGCCGGCGGCCGTCCGGGCACAGCTCGAGCGCCTTCGCGCCGAGAATCCGGAGGGCGGTCTCATCATTCAATCGGACAGGCAGGCAAAGAACCGGCTTCTGATCGAGGTGATGGACGCCGCCAAGGCGGCCGGCATTCAGGAAGTCACGATCGCGGCGGGACGGGAGTGAGGGTCGCCAGCCCGTGCGGCTACCTAATGCCCCAATTCCGGACCGGCGACGGTTCCGGAAAGGGCCCGGGCGTTGACATGCCTGGAGCGCGCAGGTACACAATCAACACTATGCGAGAATCGCGAGCGCGAGGGGGAAGATCATGATAGCTCGATATGGTCTGGCGATCGGCGTGGGTGTCGCCATCACGTTCGGCCTCCTTTTCGTCATGCAGTTGCTGATCGCGAGCGGCCAGGGCGCGCTCAGTGAGAAGCGCGCGGCACGGCTGGTCGACTTCGTTCGTGTCGAGCGAGAGCAGATCGTCGAGCGCAAGCAGCAGAAGCCGGAGAAGCCGCCCGAGCCGCAAAAGCAGCCGGAGATGCCGCAGACCACGTCGTCCTCCAACTTCGATGCGTCGCTCGCAGTCTCCGTGACGACGCCGCAGCTCTCCTCCAGCGTTCAGGTCGGCGGTCTCGGCCTCGGCGTCGCCGACGGTGAATACCTTCCGATCGTCAAAGTCGCGCCGGTCTACCCCGCTCGCGCCGCCGCGCGAGGCCTCGAAGGTTATGTCATCGTCGAGTTCACCGTGACCCGAACGGGCACGACGAAGGACATCCGCGTCGTCGAGTCGTCGAACAGCATCTTCGACCGTGCAGCGATCGACGCCGCGGCGAAGTTCAAGTACAAGCCGCGCGTCATCAACGGCGAGCCCGTCGAGGTGCCCGGTGTCAGGAACCGGATCACGTTCGTTCTCGAGAAGTGATCGGCGCGTAAGAGCGTGAAGAGCGTGGAGGAGACTCCGTTGCGGAAGCTTTGTTTGTCCCTGATCTCGGCGCAGCTCGTGCTCGCGGGCGGTGCGTTCGTCGCGTCTCACGAGGCGGCCGCGCAGCGCGCTGCCGAGGGTCAGCAGCAGGAGCAGGAGACGCGGCGCACGCCGGCAATGCGCGAGGTCGTGTACCAGCGGCTGGCGGAAGCGCAGGCGTGTGCCGAGATGGGTGACCTCCAGTGCGCGCGGGACAAGCTGAACCAGGTCAGCCGCATGCGCGATCTGAATAGCTACGAAACCGCGCAGATGCACTACTTCGAGGCGTACATGGCGTTCGAAGCGGAGGACTACAACGCCGCGATCACCGCCTACGAGAAGGTCCTGCAGCAGCCCGACCTGCCGATCAGCCTCGAGCAGAACACGATGCTGTCCCTCGCGCAGCTTTATGCGCAGCAGGAGCGGTACCAGGAGGCGCTGTCGATGCTCGACCGCTGGTTCGGGGTCACGGAAAGCCCGGGTACGACGGCGTATGTGCTGAAGGCGCAGATTCACTATCAGCTCCGTCAATACGAGCAAGGCATCCCCGCGATCATGGCGGCGATCGACCTCGCTCGCGAGCAGGGCCGCGAGCTCGAGGAGAGCTGGTTCCAGCTCCTGAACGTCTTCTATTTCGAGCTCGAGAACTACCCGAAGGTCATTGAGACGCTGACCTTCATGATCAACAACTGGCCGAAGAAGGATTACGTCATCCAGCTCGCGAGCATCTACGGGCAGGAAGGCCAGGAAGAGCGAATGACGGCGCTTTACGAGGCGGCGTACGAAGCGGGCTGGCTCACGCGAAGCCAGGAGCTCGTGAACCTCGCGCAGATGCTGCTGCAGTCGGAAGCGCCCTACAAGGCAGCGCTGATCCTCGAGAAGGGTATCGAAGACGGCTCGATCGAGAAGAACGAGGCGAACTGGCGCCTGCTGTCGCAGGCATGGCAGCTCGCGCGCGACGACGAGAAGGCGCTCCCGGCCCTGACCGAGGCCGCGAGCCGTTCGAATGACGGCGAGCTCGACGTGATGCTCGCGCAGTCGTACGCGAACCTCGCGCGCTGGGAGGAGTGTGCCGAAGCGGCACGCAACGCGCTGCGCCGCGGCGGGCTCAGCAGACCCGACAGGGCGAACCTGTTGCTCGGCAACTGTCTCGCCGAGATGAAGGATTACTCTGCAGCCCGCACCGCGTTCGAAGCGGCGCTCCGGGACGAGCGGAGCCGTTCGACCGCGGAGCAGTGGCTGCGCTACATCCGAGAGGAGCAGGACCGCGAGCGGCAGCTCAGGGAAGCCCAGCAGAGTCGCGGCTGACGCGGCGTTCGACGAGCTACCCGTCAGGAACTCGAGCGGCGGCCCCTGTGGCCGCCGCGTGCTGTACGGAGGATGAGACTATGACGATCAAGGTCGGCGACCGGATGCCGGAAGGCAGGTTCACGGTGATCGGCGCCAACGGTCCGGAAGCGTTGACGACCGATCAGCTCTTCTCGGGGAAGAAGGTGGTGCTGTTCTCCGTGCCCGGCGCGTTCACGCCGACGTGCTCCGCGAAGCATCTTCCCGGCTTTATCGAGCATGCGGACGCGTTCAAAGCGAAAGGCGTGGACACCATCGCGTGCATGGCCGTCAACGATGCGTTCGTGATGTCCGCCTGGGGCAAGAGCGCAGGCGCGGAGGGTAAGGTGCTGATGCTCGCCGACGGCAACGGCGAGTATGCCCGCGCCCTCGGTCTCGAGATGGACGCATCGAAGTTCGGCATGGGCACACGCAGCCAGCGCTTCTCGATGATCGTCGAGGACGGCGTCGTGAAGCAGCTCAACGTCGAGCCGCCCGGCCAGTTCGGTGTCAGCTCCGCGGAGACGGCGCTGCAGCAGCTTTCGTAGCAGACCGCTGCCGGAGCGCCGCGCAGGCGCTCCGAGTTCGGGTCACTCGCGCGTCACTGCCGGCGCTTCAGCTCGTCGATCAGCGCCGGCACCGCATCGAATACGTCCGCGACGAGCCCCACGTCGGCGACGTCGAAGATCGGCGCCTCGGGGTCCTTGTTGATCGCGACGATCGTGCCGGCGTCCTTGATGCCCGTCACGTGCTGGATCGCACCGGAGATCCCGAGCGCGATATAGAGCTTCGGCGCGATGACCTTGCCCGTCTGGCCCACCTGAAGGTCGTTCGGCGCGAACCCTGCGTCGACCGCGGCCCGCGACGCGCCGACCGCTGCGCCGAGCGCATCCGCGAGCCGGGTCACGAGCTCGAACCCTTCCGCGCTGCCGAAGGCGCGCCCGCCGGCGACGACGCGTTCTGCCGTTTGCAGGTCCGGGCGATGGGAGCGCTCGGTCTCGAGGCTCAGGAAGCGCGTGTGCTCGGGCACCGGCACGTGATCGAGCGACAGATCCTCGATCGGCGCAGGCGTCGCCGCCTCCTGGACCGGCCGGTAGGACGCGGTGCGCACGGTCCCGACGAGCACGTGCTCCGGCTCGGCCTCGACGGTCACGATGACGTTGCCCGCGTAGATCGGCCGCTTGAAGCGATGAGGCGCCTCGACCGCCATGATGTCGCTGATTTGACCGACGCCGAGCAGGGCGGCCGCGCGCGGCATCAGATCCTTGCCGAACGTCGTGGACGGCCCGAGCACGTGTGTGTAGCGCTCGGCGACCGCGGCGAGCTGCGGCGCGAGCACCGCAGCGAGCGGCGCGCCGTTCGCGTCTCTGATCACGCGCAGGACGCGGGAGACGCCTGCGAGCGTCGCGGCCTCGGCCGCGAGCGCATCCTGCTCGGGCCCCGAGAAGACGACGATGTCGACGGCGCCGGGCGCGATCTCGAGCGCGCACGCGACGCACTTCGCCGTGCTCTCGGCGATGCGCCGTCCGTCGTGCTCGGCGACGACGAGGGCTCTCATCGGAGGGCTCCCCGCTCGACGAGTGCCGCGACGAGCTCGGCTGGACTCGACACGCGGATTCCGCGTCGACGAGGCGGCGGTTCCTCGTATGCGACCGTCCGGAAACGGCGCACGGGCTCGACGCCGAGCTCGGCGATGGGCACGACATCGAGACGCTTCTGCTTCGCCTTCAGAATGTCCGGCAGCTTCACGTAACGGGGCTGATTGAGGCGCAGATCGGTCGTGATCACGGCCGGCAGCTCGACGTCGATCGTCTCTATGCCTGCGTCGACCTCGCGGGCGACGACCGCGCGGCCGGCCGACAGCCGCACCGTCGACGCGAACGTCGCCTGCGGACGCTGCCACAACGCCGCGAGCATCTGGCCGGTCTGATTGTCGTCACCGTCGATCGCCTGCTTGCCGAGCAGCACGATCAGCGGCGCTTCACGCTCGACGAGGGCGGCGAGCACGCGCGCGACGTCGAGAGGCTCGAGGTCCTCGGTTTGGGCGTCGACGAGGAGCGCTCTGTCGGCACCCATCGCGAGCGCCGTACGGAGCTGCGGCTGCCACTCCGGGGTCCCGACGCTGCACACGACGACCTCGTCGGCGTCGCCGCGCTCCTTGATTCGTAACGCTTCCTCGAGCGCGATCTCGTCGAACGGATTGATGCTCATCTTCGCGCCGTCCGTCGCAACGCCCGTCCGGTCCGCCGTGACGCGGACGCGAACGTTGTAATCGACGACTCGCTTTATCGCGACGAGAATCCGCCGCGGCGTCTCTGACATTCGAACCTCTCCGCGCGGAGGAGAGGCCATTCTACCCGCTTGGGGTCCGACCGAGCGTGACGGTCGTTGCTTCCGGCGCACGTGCGTTTCAGGGCAGAATAGGCGCCTTCTACTCACCGTCCGGATGAGCGCCGTGTCACGCCAAACTCATACTCTGCAGCCGAGCTCGCAACTGAAAGGCGTCCGCTACGAGATCCGCGGCAAGCTCGCCCGGCGTGCGCTCGAGCTCGAGCGCCAGGGGTACGAGGTCATCTCGCTCAATATCGGCAATCCCGGCCGATTCGGCTTCCGCACGCCGGAAACGATGCGCCTCGCGATGATCGAGAACCTCGGTGCGGCCGAGGGTTACTGCAACCAGAAAGGCATCTTCCCGGCCCGCGAAGCCGTCGTGATGCAGCAGCAGGAGCGCGGCGTGTTCGATACGACCGCGGAGCACGTCTTCATCGGCAACGGCGTCAGCGAGCTGATTGATCTGACGCTGCGGGCGCTCTTGAACCCCGGCGACGAGGTGCTGATCCCGAGCCCGGACTACCCGCTGTGGACCGCGGCGACGACGCTGAACGGCGGGCGCGCGGTCTACTATCCGTGTCCCGAGGACCAGGCGTTCAATCCCGATCCCGACGCGATCGAGAAGCTGATCACGCCGCGCACGCGCGCGATCGTCGTGATCAATCCGAACAACCCGACCGGCGCGGTCTATAGCCGCGAGTGCCTGACCGCGATCGCGCGGATCGCGGAGAAGCACGGGCTCGTCATGCTCGCCGATGAGATCTACGACCGGATGGTCTACGACGACGCCGAGTTCATTCCGATGGCCACGCTTTGCCGGAACACGCTCTGCGGGACCTTCAGCGGTCTTTCGAAAGTCTATCGGGCGTGCGGCTACCGCGTAGGCTGGGTCGCGTTCAGCGGCACGCTCGAACGCGCGGAGCCTTTCCTCACCGGAATGGATCTGCTCGCGGCGCTTCGCCTCTGCAGCAACGTGCCCGGGCAGTGGGCCGTGCAGACCGCGCTCGGGGGCTTCCAGAGCATCACGCAGCTGTGCGCGCCGGGCGGGCGACTCTACCAATCCCGGAAGGCGGTCATCGACGCTGTCGCGCAGAGTCGCTACCTGCACCTCGTTCCGCCGCGCGGCTCGATGTACGCGTTCATCGGCGTCGATCGTCGCCAGATTCCGGATTTCGACGACGAGGCGTTCGCGCTCGAGCTGCTCGAGCAGAAGCATGTCCTCGTCGCGCCCGGCTCGAGCTTCAATACGCCGTACCGCGATCACTTCCGGATCACGACGCTGCCCGACGAGAACCAGCTCACCGAGGTGTTCAAGCGCATCGAAGAGGTGCTGTCACAGCTCGCGCAGCATCCGCGGAAGCTCGAAACCGCCTGATGCGTTGCCGGAGCGGATGACGCCCGCGCTCGCCGATGCCGGGGTCGTCTACGTCACGGCCGGTCGGCTCGCGGCCGCGCAATGGCGTGCTCATCTCGTTCGCGAGGCCCGCCGTGCGCGGCGCAACGCGGTCGTCGGCACCGAGGTTCTTCCATACCGCGCCTTCGCGGCGGAGCTCTGGGAGGCGGTCCGCGGTCCCGGCGACCCGCTGCTCTTGTCGTCCCGTCAGAGCCTCGCGCTGTGGCGGCGGATCGTCACGGAGTCACCCGCCGGGGATCGGCTCCTCGGCACCGCAGGACCCGCACGCTGGGCCGAAACCGCGTGGCAGGCGGCCGTGGCCTTCGGCATCGGCCTCGACGACGAGGCGCACCGCGCGCGCGGCACGGATTTCGCCGTATTCCTGTCCTGGGCGCACGCGTACCGCGCGTGTCTCGCGGATGCAGGATGGATCGACGCTGCGCTCCTCGACGGCGCGCTCCGCGGCGGCTCACACGCGACCGCGCGGCCGGTCGTCGTCGCGGATCTCGAGCCGTCGCCGGCGCAGCAGGCGGCGCTCGACAGACTCGAACGCGCCGGCACGCGGATCGTCGCGGCCGCGTCGCCGGAGGCTCGCGGGCGCGCGATCGCGTGCCGCTGCACCGAGCCCCGCGACGAGCTCGTCGCGGCGGCCGAGTGGGCCGCGGGCAAGCTCCGGGCGGACCCGTCGGCCTCGGTCGCGATCGTCGTGCCGGGCCTCGGCGAGCGGGCCGCCGACGTCGGCCGCGTGCTGCGTGACGCGCTCGACGCGAACGTCGGACACGACGCGGCCCAAAAGCTCTTCATTGCAGGCGAGCGTCTGACGGCCGACGCGTGGCCGCTGCTCGGCGCGGCGCTGACCGGTCTCGAGCTGCTTCTGCCGTCCGCCGGCATCGCGGAGCTGTCCCGGTGGCTCCGGAGTCGGTTCTTTCACGACGAGCCGACGCTCGCGGCGGCCGCGGTCTTCGAACGGGACCTCAGGAACATGCCGGCCGCGCAGCTGCCGTTCGTCGATGCATATCGGCGCGCCGGGCTCCGCGAGCGGATGCGCGCGGCGGTTCCCGATGCCGTGGCGCGGATCGACGCGGCCCTCGAGCGGCTCGGCGACGCGCGCCGACGCTCGCCGAGCGAATGGGCCATGCTGTGGCCGCGCGTCCTCGATGCGCTCGGCGGTCCGGCGTGGCAAGCAGCCGGACCGTCGGCGGCGGCGGAGCAGGCCGCGTACGAGGACGCGCTCGTCGAGCTCGCTCGGCTGACCCCGATCGTCGCGAGTCTCACGGCGGACGAGGCGCTCGCCGAGCTCGAGGCCGGTATGAGCCGCGAGCTCTTCGCGGCCTTGCCGCTCGCCGGGGTCCACGTGCTCGCCGATCTGGCGGACGTCGGTCCGGGTTATGCCGGTGTCTGGCTCACGGGCGCGACCGATGCCGAGCTGCCGCGGCCGGTCGCGCTCCGCCCGTTCCTGCCCCCCGATCTGCAGATCGCGGCCGGCATACCGTGGTCGTCGCCGCGCGACGCGCTCGCGCGCTCGCGCGCGCTCTTCGAGCGCGTGCTTGCCCGTGTTCCGGAGGTCGTGTGCAGCTGGCCGGACCGGATCGGCGACGAGCCGGCCGAGCCGAGCCCGCTGATCCGCACGCTGCCGCTCGCGCGTCCCCCGCTCGGCAATGGCGCGGCGTCGTCGACGTCGGCCTGCTCGGCTCGGCCGCACCGCCCGCGGGAGACGATTCCGGATCCCGCGCCGCCGCTCGCCGGACGCACGCTGGCCGGCGGCACGGCCGCGCTCGAGTTGCAGTCGACATGCCCGGTGCGCGCGTTCTGCGAGCATCGTCTGCGCGCGCGTCCGCTCGCGCCGTTCGGGCGGGGCATCACGCCGCCGCAGCGCGGCAGGATTTTGCACGGCGCGCTCGAGCGCTTCTTTCGCCGCTACCGTTCGCGCGACGCGCTCGACGTGACGCCCCCCGGGGAGTTGCAGCGTGCGATCCGCCGCGAAGCCGAGCACGCGGCCGCCGCCGTCGTCGGCGGCGGGCACGCGCTGCTCGACGCGCTCGTCGACCTCGAGGCGTCGCGCGCCGCGGCGGCGCTCGCCGCATACGTCGCGCGTGAGCGGGAGCGCGCGCCGTTTCGTGTCGACTCGCTCGAGCTCGACGCGACGCTCGAGATCGCCGGCTATACGCTCCGTCTCCGAATCGACCGCATCGACGCGCTCGAATCGGGTGGGCTCGCGATCCTCGACTACAAGACCGGCATCACGCCGCGAACGCCCGACTGGCTTTCGCCGCGGCTCCGCGACGTGCAGCTCCCGGTGTATGCGACGACCGTGCCGGCCGATCGCCTCGCGGCGCTCGTCGTCGTGGCGCTGCGGGCGGACCGCGTCGCGTACTGGGGCCTCTGGGAGCCTCAGGAGGCGTTCCCAGGGCGGGGCAGGGCAGGCGGGGACTCCGGCCTCGGGGAGCTCGTCGAGACGTGGCGCGGAGCGATCGCGATGCTCGTCAAGGAGTATGCGGCCGGTGACGCGCGGCTCTTCGTCGACGGCGCGGATGCGGCGGCGGAAAGCGGGTTCGCGCCGCTGACCCGCGTCTACGAGCTGCTCGAACGCGCGGCGGTCGGGGCGACGGAGGCGCGATGACGGACGACGACGTCCGCCGACGTGCGATCGATCCGACGGCGTCGTTCATCGTTCAGGCGCCGGCAGGCTCGGGAAAGACCGAGCTCCTGATTCAGCGCTACCTGACGCTCCTCGCGACCGTCGACGAGCCGGAGCAGATCGTCGCGATCACGTTCACGCGCAAGGCGGCAGCAGAGATGCGTCAGCGGATCGCACGCGCGCTCGCGGAGGCGGCCGCCGGCATCGAGCCGGCCGCGCCCCATCGGGCGGCGACGCTCGAGCTCGCGCGCCGGGCGCTCGAGCGAAGCGCGGCGCGCGGCTGGTCGCTGCCCGAGCACGCGCAGCGCATGCGTATCGAGACGCTCGATGCGCTGAACGGGCGGCTCGCGAGCCGCCTGCCGACGCTGTCCGGCGGTGTCAGCGGCGCGCGCATCGTCGACGACGCGGCCGCGCTTTACCGCGCCGCGGCGAGCCGCGCCGTCGACGCGCTCGTCGACGACGCGGAGCTCGGGCCTCGCGTGCGCCGGCTGTTGCCCTACTTCGACTACTCGCTCGTGCGTCTCGAAACGCTGATCGCGGAGCTCCTGCCGAAGCGCGAGCAATGGCTCCGAGCCTTCGCGGACGCCGACGAGACGGCGCTGCGGTACGCGCTCGAGGGCGCGCTCGCGCGGCTCGTCGGCGAGGAGCTCGAGCACGCCGCACGGCTCGTGCCGTGTGAGTGGCGCACGCTGCTGCCGCCGCTGCTCGAGCACGCGGCGGCGGCCGCACCCGGCGCAATCGGCAGCGCGTTCGCGCGCGGCGACGGCGTGCGCGACGGCGACGGTGCGCTCGCGCTCGATCGGCTCGACGTCTGGCGCGCGATCGCGGAGCTCCTGCTGACGCGGGAGGACCAGTGGCGGCGGCGGGTCGATCGCCGGCTCGGTTTCGGTCCGGAGCACCGCCGCGAGCGAGACCGGCTGAACGAGATCCTCGCCGCGGTCGACGGCGACGACGCGCTACGCAACGCGCTCGCGCGCGTTCGACGGCTCCCCGATCCGCACTACTCGGACGAGCAGTGGCAGGCGCTTGCCGATCTGCGCGCCGTGCTGCGGCGCGCGGCCGCGGAG
>CAZKNH010000131.1:0-2630 GCA_964553875.1 uncultured Gammaproteobacteria bacterium
TCTCGAACTGGTTTTACGGCGCGCTGATCATCGTCGTCGCGATGCTGCACGTCGTGAACAGCCTCGCGCTGCCGGCGACGCTCACGAAATCCTACTCGCTCTATGCAGGCGCGCAGGACGCGATCGTGCAGTGGTGGTACGGCCACAACGCGGTCGGGTTCCTACTGACCGGCGGCTTCCTCGGCATGCTCTACTACTTCCTGCCGAAGCAGGCCGAGCAGCCGATCTGGAGCTATCGCCTTTCGATCGTCGCGTTCTGGGCGTTCGTCTACACGTATATCTGGGCAGGGCCGCACCACCTCCACTACAACGCGATCCCGGAGTGGGTGCAGTCGCTCGGCGTCGTGATGAGCCTGATCCTGCTCGCGCCGTCGTGGGCGACGATGATCAACGGCGTGATGACGGTCAGCGGCGCGTGGCGCAAGCTCAAGGTCGACCCGGCACTCAAGTTCGTCGTGCTGTCGCTCGCGTTCTACGGGCTCGCGACGTTCGAGGGGCCGATGATGTCGATCCGAAGCGTGAACATGTTGTCGCACTTCACCGAATGGACGGTCGGCCACGTGCATTCGGGCGCGCTCGGCTGGAACGCGCTGATCACGTTCGGGACGTTCTACTACATCGTGCCCCGGCTCGCCGGCCGCCCGCTCTGGAGCACGCGGCTCGCGAACGCACACTTCTGGCTCGCGCTCGCGGGCGTCATGCTGTACGTGATCGCGATGTGGGGCGCCGGCGTCTCGCAGGGGCTGCTCTGGCTCACCCTCGACGATCTCGGCGAGGTGCGCTACGGCTTCGTGGATGTGATGGCCGCGATGGCGCCGTACTACGCGCTCCGGCTCGTCGCGGGCGGGCTCTTTCTCGGTGGCGCCGTGCTGATGGCCGTGAACCTGTGGCGGACGATGCGGGGCCTCGAGACGGTCCCCGCTGCGCCGCCGGTCCGCACGCTCGCCGCGGAGGTCGGCACATGAGCCTGCTCGACCTGCACAAGCGCATCGAGCGAAGCTCGGGCCTCCTGATCTTCGGGATCCTCGTCGTCTCGTCGATCGGCGGGCTCGTGCAGATCATTCCTAGTCTCTACCAGGAGTCGCTGTCGACGCCTGCCGAGGGCGTCGCGCCGTATACGCCGCTCGAGCTGCTCGGCCGCGACGTCTACATCCGCGAGTCGTGCTCGTCGTGTCACTCGCAGCAGGTTCGGCCGCTCCTCGCCGAGGTGCAGCGCTACGGGCCGTACTCGCGGGCGGGCGAGTTCGTCTACGACCGGCCGTTCCTGTGGGGCTCGAAGCGCACCGGCCCCGACTTGCACCGCGTCGGCGGCAAGTACACCGATACGTGGCACCGCGTGCACCTGCTCGATCCGCGCGCCGTCGTGCCGAATTCAATCATGCCGGCCTATCCATGGCTCGCCGAGCGGCCTGCGGATCCCGACGGCAGCATCACCGCCCGGCTCCGAACGTTGCGCCGTCTCGGCCATCCGTACACGGACGAGGACATCGCTGCCGCGGCCGACGCGGTCGACGGCAAGACCGAGCTCGACGCGGTCATCGCCTATCTGCAATCGCTCGGCCGCACACGCACGAGAGGGAGCGGGCTATGACGTACGTGATCTTCATCGGCGACATGCTCGTGATGGCATTCATGATCACGCTCGTCGTGTGGCTCTCGGTTCGAGGCCGCGCATCGCAGTTCGAAGCGATCGCGCGGCTGCCGCTCGACGACGAGGAGCGCCATGGCTGATCTGCCGACGCAGTTCTGGGGCGGCTGGATCGTCGTGCTGACCGTGACGACGCTCGCGGCGCTCGCGTGGCTCGTCGTCAGCGTCTACTTCGGGAAGAATCACGACGAGGGCATCGGCGAGATCACGTGGGACGAGACGCTGAAAGAAGGCACGGCGCCGGCGCCCCTCTGGTGGTTCTGGCTGATCTTCTCGCTGCTCGTCGTCTCGGTGCTCTATCTGATCCTCTATCCCGGGCTCGGCACCTTCGCGGGCGTGCTGCATTGGTCGCAGCATCACGAGATCGAGACGAGCGCGGCCCACTACGAAGAGCGCTTCGGCCCGCTGCGCGCGGAGCTCGCTTCGTTGGAGCCGGCACGGCTGCGCGAGGACCCGCGCGCGATGGCGGCGGCCGCGAGCGTGTTCGCGAACCACTGCGCCGCCTGTCACGGCCCCGATGCGCGGGGTCAGGCGAATCTTTTTCCGAACCTCCGGGACGCCGAGTGGCAATGGGGCGGCACGTTCGACGCCGTCGTGCAGACGATCACGTCCGGACGCATCGCCGTGATGCCGCCCCTAGGCGCGGCACTCGGCGACGAGGGCGTCGCGGAAGTCGCGGACTACGTCCTCGCGCTCGCGGCCGGACGCGGAGACGACGAAGCCGTAGCGGCCGGGCGTACGCGCTTCCAGCAGCTCTGCTCGGCATGTCACGGCCCGGACGGCTCGGGCCAGCCCCTCCTCGGTGCCCCACCGTTGAACGACGATCATTGGCTCTACGGCGGCTCCCGCGACGCGATCGTCACGGCGATCGTCGAGGGCCGAAACGGCGAGATGCCGGCCTTCGGCGGGCGGCTCGACCCCGTGCAGATCCGCCTGCTCGCGGCCTGGCTCAGCACCGACTGACGGCTCCGATGCCGCGGCT
>CAZKNH010000131.1:2730-11010 GCA_964553875.1 uncultured Gammaproteobacteria bacterium
CGGCTGCGGCTTGACCGGCGGCTCGCGCCGCAGCAGCGGCGGCGGGAGAGCTCAATCCCCGAGCAGCGCCACCGTCAACGAATCGCCGACGAATCTCCAAGGCGGTGTTTAACTCTCCTCGGGCAAACGCCCGGGCCCGCGCGATCGCAGCGCGGGGGCGGCCATCTTCCGGGCGCTCGGCCTCGAATAACCACAGCACCCGCTCGGCGCAGGTAGCGGCCCAACCAGCGACGAGGCGTCGCTCGCTTTCGCTCAGCGTCTGCGGCGATCTCGCCTTCGCAGCCTTGCGTACGCGCATCTAATCGCACTTGGCTGACCAGGAGAGTGGTTAGCCTAATGGTAATGTCCGGCGGAGCAAAATGCCGCGCTGCGTCTGCTGTGCCAACAGCACGGCGCGGCGGCCACGCGAATCGCGATCTCGTCACGACCGCGTGCCGATCGGCGTGCCCGAGTGGAATCGGAAAACCGGGTCGAGCTCCGTCGCGAGCTCCGCTTCGCGGCTCGCGAGAGTCACGAGCCTGCGTTCGCTCTCTACCTTCCCCTCGGAGGTGTCCGCTCGGCGCGCGAGATCGAGATAGAGCTCGAAATGCCGCGCCTCGGAACGCTCGAGAGTCTCATAAAGCTCGGCGACGGGCTCGGGAAGCCTCGGAACGAGCAGCCTGAAGCGCTCCGCCGAGCGCGCTTCGATCAGCGCGCCGACGAGCAGCACATCGAGCTTCCGCTGCGGCTCGACGGTCCTCGTCGCCGCGCGCAGCCCTGCGGCGTAACGCCCCGGCCGTTGCCGCACGAACGGAACACCGAGCTTGTCCATCAGCCGCTGCACCTGCTCGAAATGGCGAAGCTCCTCGCGGGCAAGGCGCGACATCACCCCGGTCAGCGTGCGGTCGTCCGGATAGGCGAACATCAGCGACAAGGCCGTCGACGCGGCCTTCTTCTCGCAATTCGCGTGGTCGACCAGGAGCACGGGCCAATGCTCCACGGCATAGTCGACCCATGCTGCCGGTGTCTCCGCGAGTAGAATCGTCGATTCCGAGGACATGTCGTACGTCGTTCGCTGCGCGGGACGCGCGTATTTTACGATCCGAATCGATGAACCGGTCACCCCACTCGTCTCGACACGTAGAACGATGGGGGCGTCCGCCTCGACGGTCTTGCCTCGCTGTCGTATTTGCTCGACGGCTCGGGTCGAGCCTCAGCGCTTCGACGCGTAAGCGCCTCAGCGCTTCGGCACGTAAAGATCCGTGACGGTCCCTGCCGCGACCTCGGCGGCGAATGCGATCGTCTCGGACAGCGTCGGATGCGGATGCACGGTCAGGCCAATGTCCTCGGCATCGCAGCCCATCTCGATCGCGAGCGCCGCCTCGGCGATCAGGTCGCCCGCGTTCGGGCCGACGATGCCCGCGCCGATCAGGCGTTTCGTCTCGGCGTCGAACAGGAGCTTCGTGAGCCCGTCGGAACGCCCGAGCGACAGCGCGCGGCCGCTTGCCGCCCACGGGAAGGTTCCCTTCTCGTAACGAACGCCCCGCGACTTCGCCTCCTCCTCCGTGACGCCGACCCAAGCGATCTCGGGGTCCGTGTACGCGACGGCAGGAATCACGCGCGCATCGAAGAAGCTCTTTTCGCCCGCCGCGGCCTCGGCGGCAACCTTCCCCTCGTGCGACGCCTTGTGCGCGAGCATCGGCGGGCCGACGATGTCGCCGATCGCGAAGATGTGCGGCACGTTCGTCCGCATCTGCTTGTCGACCTTGATGAAGCCGCGCTCGTCGACCTCGACGCCTGCGGCGTCCGCGCCGATGACCGCGCCGTTCGGGCGGCGTCCGACGGCGACGAGGACGCGCCCGTAGAGCTGCTCGCCTTCGGGTGCCGCGTCGCCTTCGAAGCGGACCGCGATCCCCTCCTCCGTCGCTTTCACGTCGACGACGCGCGTGCCGAGCATGATCGCCTCGTAGCGCGCGGCGAGCCGCTTCTCGAGCGGCCGCACGAGATCACGATCGCAACCGGGGATCAACGTCTTCGTCAGCTCGACGACCGACACGTGCACGCCGAGCGCGTCGTACACGGTCGCCATCTCGAGGCCGATGATGCCGCCGCCGATCACGAGCATGCGCTTCGGCAGCTCCTCGAGCTCGAGCGCGCCGGTCGAGTCGATGATCCGCGGATCGTCCGGCAGATTCGGCAGACGCACGGGCTCCGAGCCCGCGGCGATGATGCACTGGTCGAAATCGACCGTCTCGACCTCGCCGTCGCGCACGACTTCGATTCGGTGAGGTCCGACGAATCGCCCGGTGCCGTGCACGACCCGGACGTTGCGCTGCTTCGCCATGGTCGCGAGGCCGCGAGTGAGCTGGCCGACGACCTCGTTCTTCCAGCCGCGAAGCTTGTCGGGATCGATCCGCGGCTCGCCGAAGTCGATACCGCGCCCGGCCATCTCCTTCGTCTCCTCGATGACGCGAGCGGCGTGGAGCAGCGCCTTCGACGGGATGCAGCCGACGTTGAGGCAGACGCCGCCGAGCGACGGCCAGCGCTCGATCAGCGTGACGTCGAGCCCGAGGTCCGCCGCGCGGAACGCCGCCGTGTAGCCGCCCGGGCCCGCGCCGAGCACGACGAGCCGCGAGCCGGGACCGCTGCGTGCCCGAGTGCTCTCGACGGTCGCCGTGGCTCCGGGCGCCCGCTCCGGAACCGTGCGGTCGGACGGCTGGCCCCGCGCGACGGCGGACGCCGCTTCCGTTCCAGCCGTCTGCTTCGCCGCTTCGGCGGCCGCATCCGCCGTATCCGACGACGTGCCTGCACCGGCATCCGCAGCGTCGAGCACGACGATCGTATCGCCGGTCGATACCTTGTCGCCGACGGATACCCGAACGTCGACGACCACGCCGGCCTCGGGCGACGGCACGTCCATCGTCGCCTTGTCGGTCTCGAGCGTGATCAGCGGATCGTCCTTCTCGATGCGATCGCCCGCCGCGACGTGCACCTCGATCACGTCGACCTCTGCGAAGTCGCCGAGGTCGGGAACGCGAATTTCCGTTCCGCTCACGGGATCGCCTCGACGAGCCGATCGACCTGCCCGAGCGTCTCCGCGAGCCGGGTCGTGAAGCGGACCGCGTCGGCACCGTCGATGACGCGATGGTCGTACGATAGCGACAGCGGCAGCATCAGCCGCGGGACGAATATGCCGCCCTGGAATACGGGCTTCCACTGGCTGCGCGACACGCCGAGGATGGCAACCTCAGGCGCGTTGATGATCGGCGTGAAGAACGTGCCGCCGATGCTGCCCAAGCTCGACACGGTGAACACGCCGCCCTGCATGTCGTCGGGCCTGAGCTTCCCGTCGCGCGCACGGGCGGAGAGCTCGCCGATCTCGGCCGCGAGCTCGTAGATGTCCTTGCGATCCGCGTCGCGGATCACCGGCACCACGAGGCCGTTCTTCGTGTCGACGGCGAAACCCAAGTGGGTGTACCGCTTCAGGATCAGGCTCTGGCCGTCCTTCGACAGCGACGATTTGAAGTGCGGGAACTCGGCGAGCGTCAGCGCGCACGCGCGCAGAATGAATGCGAGCGGCGTCAGCCGAATGCCGCGCTCCTCGGCCTGCGCCTTCAACGACTGGCGGGTCTCCTCGAGCGCGGTGATGTCCGCCTCGTCGTGCTGCGTGACGTGCGGAAGATTGACCCAGCTCGCGTGTAGGCGCGCGCCCGAGATCCGCTGAATCCGCGACAAGGGCTTCTGCTCGATCTCGCCGAATTTCGCGAAATCGACGTCCGGCAGGCTCGGCAGCCCGGCACCGGGCGCACCGCGTCCCTGCAGGGCCTCCTTGACGAACGCCTTCACGTCGTCGGCGCGAATCCGGCCCTTGACGCCGGTACCGCGCACGCGGCCAAGATCGACGCCGAGCTCGCGCGCGAGCTTACGGACCGACGGGCTCGCGTGTGCCTTGGAGAACGCGGCCTCGTCGATCGCCGCAGGGGCGGATACGGCCGGCGACGGCCTCGTGCGGTCGGCGGCGGGCTCGCCGCTCGGCGGCGTCATCGGGCGTGGGGCAGCGGGCGTCTCCGCGGACCGGGGCGCCGCGACCGACTCGGCGAGGCCGCCTGACGCGCCCGTCGGGGGCTCCGCCGCGCGCTCGCCGGCGTCCGCGCCCTGCCTGCCCGACGCGAGCGCAGGCTTGAGCAGCAGGATCTCGTCGCCGGTCGACACGCGGTCGCCGACCTTGACCTTGAGCGATACGACGACGCCGGGCTCGGGAGCCGGCACGTCCATCGAAGCCTTCTCGGTCTCGAGCGTGATCAGCCCCTGCTCGGCCTCGACCTCGTCGCCCTCGGCGACGAGCACCTCGATGACCTCGACATCCGAGAAGTCTCCGAGATCGGGCACGACGACCGGCCGCGGCTCGGCGTCTCCGCCGTTCGCCCCGCCGCGGCGCGGCTCGGCGCGCGCCGCGGCGCCTGCGGCCGCGGCGTCGTGGGTCTCGGCAGCAGGCGCCGCGCTCCGCGGCTGCCCGTCTTCCGCGATCGTCCCGGCCGACGCCGACGCGTCGTCGCCGTCGACGACCATCAGCACGTCGCCGGTCGACACGCGATCGCCGATCGAGACCCTGATTTCCCTGACGGAGCCCGCGGCCGGAGACGGCACGTCGATCGTCGCCTTCTCGGTCTCGAGACTGACCAGCGGATCCTCGGGCGATACGCGGTCGCCGACCTTGACGAGGATATCTGTGATCTGTACGTCGCTGACGTCGCCCAGATCGGGAACGGAGATCTCCACGACAGTTCGCCCGTAAACTTAGAGCGTCACAGGATCGCGCTTCTCGGGATCGATGCCGAACTCCCGAATCGCCTCCACGACGACCTCGCGCTTCACGCTCCCTTCGTCAGCGAGCGCCTTCAGCGCAGCGACGACGATCGAATGCTTGTCCACCTCGAAGAACTCCCGCAGTGCCTTGCGCCCGTCGCTTCGGCCGTAGCCATCCGTGCCGAGCGTGACGTAGCGGCCGGGCACCCATTGGCGAATCTGATCCGGCACCGTCTTCATGTAGTCCGTCGCGGCGACGAACGGACCCTTGCGATCGGCGAAGCACTGCGCGACGTAGCTCGTGCGCGGCTTCTCGAGCGGATGGAGCTGATTCCACCTCTCGACCGAGAGCGCCTCGCGCCTGAGCTCGCTGAAGCTCGTGACGCTCCAGACGTCCGCGTCGACGCTGAACCGCTCGTCGAGGATCTTCGCGGCCGCCTGGACCTCGCGCAGGATCGTGCCGGACCCCATGAGCTGCACGCGCGGGCGGCCCTTCTTGCCCTTCGCGGCTTCGAGCAGGTACATGCCCTTCAGGATGCCGTCGACCACGCCCTCCGGCATCGGCGGGTGCACGTAGTTCTCGTTCATGCAGGTGATGTAATAGAAGATGTTCTCCTGCTCGGTGAACATCCTCCGCATACCGTCCTGCACGATCACGGCGAGCTCGTAGGCGTAGCACGGGTCGTACGCACGGCAGTTCGGCACCGTCGTCGCGACGAGCTGGCTGTGGCCGTCCTGGTGCTGCAGGCCCTCGCCGGCGAGCGTCGTCCGTCCCGCCGTCCCGCCGATCAGGAAACCGCGGGCCTGCATGTCGCCGCCGGCCCAGATGAAATCCCCGATCCGCTGGAAGCCGAACATCGAATAGAAGAGATAGAACGGGATCATCTGCACGCCGTGATTCGAATACGCCGTGCCGGCCGCGGCCCATGAGCAGAACGAGCCCGCCTCGTTGATGCCCTCCTGCAGAATCTGACCCTTCTTGTCCTCGCGGTAATACGTGAGCTGATCGGCGTCTTGCGGCGTGTAAAGCTGCCCGAGCGGCGAGTAGATACCGATCTGCCGGAACATGCCCTCCATGCCGAACGTGCGCGCCTCGTCGGGCACGATCGGCACGATGCGCGGCCCGATCGTCTTGTCGCGAACGAGTGCCGTCAGCATGCGGACCATCGCCATCGTCGTCGAGATCTCCCGGTCGCCGCTCCCTTCGAGCTGCGCCTTGAAGAACTCGAGCGGCGGCGTCTCGAGCGGGTCGGCCTTCGGACGCCGCATCGGAATGAATCCTCCGAGCCGTTTACGACGCTCGAGCAGGTAGCGCTGCTCCTCGCTGCCCTCGGGGAACTTGCAGAACGGGATCTTCGCGATCTCCTCGTCGGAGATCGGGATGTTGAAGCGGTCCCGGAACGCTTTGAGATCGTCCTCGTCGAGCTTCTTCTGCTGATGCGTGATGTTGCGGGCTTCGCCCGCGGCCCCCATGCCGAAGCCCTTCACGGTCTTCGCGAGGATCACCGTCGGCCGGCCCTCGTGCCGGACGGCCTGGTAGTACGCGGCATAGACCTTGATCGCATCGTGCCCGCCGCGATTGAGCCGCCAGATGTCGTCGTCCGACATGTCGGCGACCATTGCCTTGAGCTCGGGATGCCGGCCGAAGAAGTGCTCGCGCGTGTACGCGCCCCCCTTCGCCTTGAACGCCTGGTACTCGCCGTCGACGCACTCCTCCATCGTGCGGCGCAGGATGCCCTTCTCGTCCTTCGCGAGCAGCCGATCCCAGCGGGAGCCCCAGATGACCTTGATGACGTTCCAGCCCGCACCCTGGAACGCGGCCTCGAGCTCCTGGATGATCTTGCCGTTGCCGCGCACGGGGCCGTCGAGCCGCTGCAGGTTGCAGTTGATCACGAAGATGAGGTTGTCGAGCCGCTCGCGAACCGGCATCGTGATCGCGCCCATCGACTCGGGCTCGTCCGTCTCGCCGTCGCCGATGAAGCACCAGACCTTCCGGTCCTGCTTCGGCAAGAGCCCCCGGTTCTCCATGTAGCGCATGAAGCGGGCCTGATAGATCGCCATCATCGGCCCGAGCCCCATCGATACGGTCGGGAACTGCCAGAAGTCGGGCATCAGCCACGGATGCGGATACGACGAGAGGCCCTTGCCCTTGCCGACGACCTCCTTACGGAAGTATTTCAAATGCTCCTCGGTGAGACGGCCCTCGAGATACGCCCGTGCGTAGATGCCCGGCGACGAGTGACCCTGGAAGAACACGAGGTCGCCGCCGTGCTCGGCCGTCGGCGCGCGCCAGAAATGATTGAAGCCGACCTCGTACAACGTCGCGCACGACGCGTAGCTCGCGATGTGGCCGCCGTACTCGGAGCTCTGGCGATTCGCCTGCACGACCATCGCCATCGCGTTCCAGCGCAGGTACGCCTCGATCCGGCGCTCGATTGCGCGGTCTCCCGGATACGGCGGCTGCTGGCCGACCGGAATCGTGTTGAGGTACGCAGTGTTCGGGCTATACGGGAGATAGGCTCCGGAGCGGCGCGCATGGTCGATCATGCACTCGAGCAAGTAGTGCGCGCGCTCGGCACCGTGCACGCGAAGAACCGAATCGATCGACTCGAGCCACTCTTGAGTCTCTTCGGGATCCAAGTCGTCTTCGGCCGCCCTGAACGTCGGCAAAGGTCGTGCGGTCGCCATGGGACGTCTCCTCGACGATACGCGGCAATTCAAAGCCTTAGCTATGAATTTCCGCGGTGCTCCTGCTACGATGCGGGCCCGATCCTGAATTGTACCCTCGCAGGCGGCGCTATGATCTAAGTTTGCCTATCTAGGGTCAAGGCAACACGAATGCTCGATCTCCCGGATTTCGCACCGCTAAAAGTCACGCAGACAACGCGCACGTTCACCGAGTCGCAGCTCGCCTCCTTCGATCACGTTGCCATCGTGCTGCCCAAGGAACCGCCTGGTTCGCTGTTCGCGGGGCTCCCTCAGGGCAAGCAGCTGCACAAGCTCGTCGACCGCGCCCGGGCCCAGGGGCTGAAAAGCACGTTCACGCGCCTCGGCAACACCCGCGCGACCGGCGTGACCGCGGCGTGGCACGAGGCCGGGACGCCGTTCGCGCTGCTCACGTGGGCGCGCGAGGTCATCGCGGACTGCCTGCGGGAGCGCCCGTCCAAGCTCGCTCTGCTGACGGCCGGCCTCGACGACGACGCACGCCTGCAAGCGCTGTCCGCGCTCGTCGCGGCTGCTCATGCCGCGTCGTTCAAGCTTCCGTCGGTCAAGACGGAAGAGCAGCCGCGCCCGGTCGACCTCGAGCAGGTGTCCGTGCTCGACGGCAAGCCGAAGCTGCCGCTCGACCGGCTGCACGCGGAGGCCGTCGGCAACAACGCGGCGCGCTGGTTCACCGCGCTGCCGCCGAACCGGCTGACGGCCGGGGCGTATCGCCGAGCCGTGGAGCAGCTCGCCGCCCGTCACTCCCTCGGCTGCAAGTTCCTCGGCGAGAAG
>CAZKNH010000132.1:0-10945 GCA_964553875.1 uncultured Gammaproteobacteria bacterium
AGGAGCCCGAGCTCCTCGAGGTCGTCCTTGTCCCACTGGATCACGGTGCGCTCGGGCATCGCCGCGTTCTCGATCGGCACGAGGCGATTCAACGGACCGTGCGAGATCACGAAGCCGCCGACGTGCTGGGACAGATGCCTCGGGAAACCGAGGATCTGCCCGACGAGGGTTCGAAGACGTTTCAGGAGCGGACCGTCGGGATCGAGCCCGACCTCCTTCAGCCGCTCCGCGTCGAGGTCGCCGTCCCACCACTGCAGCGACTTCGCGAGCGCATCGACCTGCAGCTCGCTCAAGCCGAGCGCCTTGCCGACGTCGCGCACGGCGCTGCGCGGCCTATACGTGATCACCGTCGCCGCAAGCGCCGCGCGCTCGCGCGAGTACTTTCGATAGATGTACTGAATGACCTCTTCGCGGCGCTCGTGCTCGAAGTCGACGTCGATATCGGGCGGCTCGTTGCGCTCCTTCGAGATGAACCGCTCGAACAGCATCTCCATCCGCGACGGATCGACCTCGGTGATCCCGAGGCAGTAGCAGACGGCGGAATTCGCCGCCGATCCCCTGCCCTGACACAGGATCCCCCGCTCGCGCGCGAAGCGGACGATGTCGTGCACGGTCAGGAAGTACGGCTCGTACTCGAGCTCGCGGATCAGCGCGAGCTCGTGCTCGACCATGCGCCGGACCTTGTCGGGCGCACCTTCCGGCCAGCGCCATCTGAGCCCCTGCTCCGTCAGCGCGCGCAGATGACTCGCCGGGGTCTCGTGCTCGGGCACGAGCTCGTACGGGTATTTGTAGCGCAGCTCGCGAAGCGAGAAGTCGACCCGGTCCGCGATCGCGATCGTCTCCTCGAGCAGCTCGGGGCCGTAGAGCCGCTCGAGCTCGTCGAGCGGACGAAGGTGCCGCTCGCCGTTCGGCTCGACGGCGAAACCGAGCGCGTCGACGCGCGTATTGAGACGGATCGCGGTCAGCGTGTCCTGCAGCGCGCGCCGTTCGGGCACGTGCATCAGCACGCCGCCTGCGGCGGTCATCGGCACGCCGAGCGTCTCCGCGGCCTCTCGCGAGCGTTGGAGCATGCGCCGCTCGCCGCCCCGCCGTAGCAGCGAGACGGCGAGCCACAGGCGGCCGCGGAAATGCGCGGTGAGCCATGCGCCGACCTCGAGATCGGGCGTACGCCCGGGCCGCCACAGGATCAGGCAATCGGACGGCTCGAGATAGCGCGCGAAGTCCTCAGCGGAGAGCCGATACTCGCCCTTCGGCGCGGCACGGCGCGCCGAGCTGATCAGCGCGCACAACGCACCGTAGGACGCACGGTCCGGCGCGAGCACGACCGCATCGAAACCGCGCGACGGCGGCGCGCCCGGCACGGCCGAGCCCTCGACCGAGAATGCGCTGCCGACGATCAGCTTGATGCCGCGCTGCTCGGCGGCGACGAGCGCGCGAACGACGCCCGCGACCGAGCATTCGTCGGTCAGCGCGATTGCGGCGTAGCCGAGATCCGCGGCCCGCTCGACGAGCTCCTCCGGATGCGACGCACCCTTGAGGAACGTGAAGTTGCTGAGCGCATGGAGCTCGGCGTAACGCATCAGCCGAACCTTCCGTGCAGGTACCAGCGGCCGTCGGCCCGATCGCGGAACACCCAGAGCCGCTCGTCCGACGGGCCGACCGCGATGAAGTAATCGCGGGCGACGTCCCCGCCGTCCCACCAGCCGCTTTCGATGCGCTCCGGGCCTTCGATCATCCGCAGCGTGCCGCCGAGCCTCGGCCTGCCGGCCACGCAGCTCAGCGGCTCGGGCGCAGGCGAGAGCCACAGCGGACGCTCGGAACACGGCGCCCCGCCCGGCCCCGAGCCTGCGGTGTCGGCGGTGCGCGCCTCCGCCGCAGGGCTGGCCGCGCACGCGTCGTCGATGTCGGGTGCGGTACCCGTGTCCCGCGTCCCGCCCACGAGCGGCGGCCGTCGCTCTGCACTTCGGCGCCGCAATACCCCGGGCACTTCCGTCGCCGCCCATGCACGCTCGGGACGATGATCGGCGGCGAGCGCGAGACCGTGCACTGCCGACTCGCCGAGCCGCCCGCGCAGACGCTCGATGAGACGCGCGCGGGCGTCGCCGTCGGTGCCGCCTTCGCCTTTGAACAAGCGTCCAACCTCACCGACGGCCGGCTCGAGCGGCCCCGCGACGAGGCGCAGCGCCGTGGCCGGCGCGGGCAGCTCGATCCGCTCGAGCCTGTCGCACAGGAGCTCGAGGAGCCGCAGACCGTTGCCGGTGCGCTCGAGGAGCTCGAGCCGATGCACCGTGGGCTCGGCGCGCCGGTGCCCGAACGTGAGCTCGAGCTTCCCGACCTGCGCATGGCGGATCGCGAGCTCACGAGCGAGCTGCTCGATCATGCGGGTCACGGCGTCGACGAAGACCGGCAGGCTCGTGCTCTCGTCGACGAGCTCGACCTCGAAATCGAGATGCGTCGGCGGATCGAAGGGCACTCGCGGATCGGCCCGCCTACCGAGCGCCTTGTCGAGCGCGTCGAGATAGGCCTTGCCGACCCTTCGCGCGAACCCGTCTCGGGGCAACCTGAGACAGTCCCCGATCGTCGTCACGCCGATACCGTCGAGCAGCTCGAGCACGGGATCGGGCCAGCGCGTGACGCCGAGCGGCAATCGTCCGAGGCGCGCGGCCAGCGTGTCGCCGCTCACCGCCTCTTCGTCTCCGGCCCTCGACAGCCAGAGCGCGGCGAGCGGCGTCGGTGCGACGGCCATGTCGAAGCCCGGCGCGAGCGCCGCAAGCTCGTCTCGCAGCAAGGCCCTAAGGGACTCGATGCCTCCGAACAATGTGAGGCTCGGGCGCACTTCGAGCAGAAGACCGTCCGGAGGCTCGAGGCTCACGCTCGGCGTGAAGCGCTGCCCGACGACGGCCAGCCCCTCGAGCAGACCGCGCTCGGCGCGATGCGATCGCTCGAGCACGCGCAGCGCACCCGAGAAGGCGAAGGCGGCACCGAGATCGAGGCCGCGACGGATGCCTCTGCGGCGCGCCGCACCGTTCAGCGCGACGACGCGAAGCCGCCCCCCGGATGGCTCGACGACGACGGTCGGACGAGGGTCGTCATGCGCACCGATCGGGTCGATCGCCTGCAGGGGCCACTCGGGCCAATGCGCGGCGATCCACAGCTGCTCGCTGCGGAAACGATGATGTCCCGCATCGATCGGGGAGGATCGAGCCTCTCCGAGAGACAGAGCGAGCGGTTTGGCTGGCATATGGGAAAAGATCGAGACGAAGCGACTGGGGCGCTCCGCCGCGACGCTTCAAAACATCGACACGCGTTTCGTTGCGTTCGACCGAGACCTTCAACCGCAGCGCGGCAGGCGACCTGTGCCGCATCGCGCGCTCCGGACGAAACAGCACGAGACCGCACCCGCGCTCCTCGGCCGAGAGCTGCAGGCGCCGGAGCACGGTATCGTTCGCCGAATCGAGCCATGCGAGCACTGCGGCGCTCGCGCCGGACCGCACGGCCTGCTCCGTCGCCCAGAGCGTCTCGTCGGCGGCCGCCGGCCGCTCGACGACGAGTATCCGGCCGACGTCGACGCCGCGACGGATCAGCGCCGGCGGATACGGAATCCACGGCGGAGCGACGAAGACGAAAAAACCGGGCTCGGCCTCGTCGACGGCGGACAGCGCCGCAAGCGCAGGCATCAGCAGGCTCAGCTCGCCGCAACCGTAGCGCTCGACGAAAATCTCGACGACTGCACCCCACGGCCACCCGCCGCCCAGAGCGCGATCGAGCGCTTCGAAGCCGGTCGCGCGGACCTTCTGCGCCGAGCACCCCGCCCGCCCTCGCCACAGATGCGGCCCGGTGAGCGCTTCGATGCCGGCGCTCATCCCGCGCTACTCCATCATGTGCCGGACGACGCCGACGACGACGCCTTCGATCGTCAACGATTCCTTGCGCAAATCGATCTCGATCGGCTCGAAATCCGGGTTCTCCGGCAGCAGCCAGACACGATGACCTTCCTGCCGGTAGCGCTTGACCGTGACATCGTTCTCGAGACGCGCGACGATGATCTGCCGGTTCCTGACGTCGGGCGTGCGATGCACGGCCACGAGATCGCCATCGAGAATGCCGGCGTCCCTCATGCTCATGCCCTTCACGCGGAGCAGGAAGTGAGGCTGCGTCTTGAACAGATCGGGATCGATCTGATAGCGCGCCTCGATGTGCTCCTCGGCGAGGATCGGCGAGCCGGCCGCGACGCGCCCGACGAGCGGCAGACCGAGTTGCTCGCGCAGCGAATCCTTCAAACGGATGCCCCGCGACGTGCCGGGCAAGAGCTCGATCGCCCCCTTGCGCTCGAGCGCGCGCAAATGCTCCTCGGCCGCATTGACCGACCTGAACTTCAGCCGCTGAGCGATCTCGGCCCGGGTCGGCGGCATGCCGGTCGTGTGGATCGTCTTCTGGATCAGATTCAGAATCTGCCTTTGGCGAGGGGTGAGATCGCGCATCGGAGTGGACCTCGATCGGAACTGTATGATCGACTAGATCTGATCTTATATACAGCCCCAGACCCGGTCAAGCGGGACATCGAAGAGCGAAAAAATTCTGTCGAGTCAATTGTCTGCTAACACAGACGGATAAATAACCGTAATTGCAGTAAGGTTCGCTTTAGTCAATAATCACGCCTGTTTTTGTCCACTAACCACTTCAGGGGATAGCTAATGGCAATGAAGTTTACGGGCGTACTGCGTGCGGCCGCTCTGGTCGTCGGCGCCGCCGTTGCGACCGGCTGTGCCGTGACCGCCGAACAACTCGAAGAAGTCAGGGCAGCGGCTACGGCAGCTCAGAATGCCGCCGACGCTGCACAGCGGGCCGCGAACGAAGCCCGTCAAGCGGCTCAGGGCGCGCAGACCACGGCGAACCAGGCGCTGCAGGCGGCACAAGCTGCGCAGGCGTGCTGCGACGCGACGAATCAGCGCATGGATCGCATGTTCGACGAGCTGCAGCGCAAGTAATTCGAAGTCCGGAACGACCTAAACAGAACAAATCGAGACTGCGAGGCGGAGCCACGTTCCGCGTCGCCGAATTCGGAAAGAGTCGCCGACGGCCAATCGGCGGCTCTTTTTTTACTGGGCGCAGGCGTTCGACCGCAGTGAGGAAAGCTACGCCGCGCGCGACGAAGAGCGGCGCGGCACGCTCGCCGAGCGACGAACATCGAAGAGGCCCAGGCCGAAGCGTGACGTCGGATCGACGCGCTACACGTCGCCCGCGCGACGCGACGAAAGCGTCGCGGCCGGCTCCAACGCCGCCGCCTCGAGGGTCTCCGCTTCTCCGCCGGCGTCGTCGCCCGGCTCGTTGCGCTTGACCGCCGGCGACACCGGAAACGGGAGACCGAGCGGATTGCGCAGCAGATTCTCGGCTTCGTCCCAATCCAGCTCGGTGAAGCCTTCCTCCGTGACCGCAACGATCTCGCGAGTCAGATCGGTCAGCGACCACATGCCCGACTCGCGCTCTTCCTCGAGCGGCGGATGGACCTCGAGCGTGAGGGCGCCCTCCTCGTTCCAGCCGAGCTTGAACGGCTGGTTCACGATCCGCACGGGCGTTCCGATCGGGACGCGCTTGAACAGCGCTTCGATATCCTCCGGGAACATCCGGATGCAGCCGTGCGTCACGCGCATGCCGACGCCGGAAGGCCTGTTCGTGCCGTGGATCAGATACCCCGGAAGGCCGAGCCGCAACGCGTGCTTGCCGAGCGGGTTGTCCGGTCCCGGCGGCACGACGCGCGGAAGGAAGTCGCCGCGCTCCGCGTGCTCCTTGCGGATCGACTCGGGCGGATACCATGAGGGATTCTCGGCCTTCGCGACGATCGTCGTCTTGCCGATCGGCGTGCCCCAGTCCATCCGCCCGATGCTGATCGGGTACGTGTAGACCTTGTCGGGCTCGTCCTTCGGGAAGTAGTAAAGCCTGAGCTCCGCGACGTTGACGACGATGCCCTCGCGCGGCGCGCGCGGCAGCACGAAGCGGGTCGGCAGGACGATCTCGGTGCCCTCGCCCGGCAGCCACGGGTCGACGTTCGGGTTCGCGAGCTTCAGCTCCTCGAAGCCGACGCCGTACTCGCGGCCGAGCTTGACGAACGTATCCTCGTGGCGCGCGGTTATCCGCTGCACCTCGCCGATCACGTCGTGCTCCTTCGGCAGGACATACTCGGCCGCGCGGGCGTCGACGCCGGCGAGCACGAGCACCATCGCGAGCAGCGAAACCGCACGTAACGTTCTCATCGCGCTCATTATACGTAACGCCCGACGCTCAGAAAGCGGACGCCGTTCGCACTCCGGCCGCGGCAGCCGAGCCGAAGCAAAGGGCCGATCGTCCCCTTGGGTGCTCGCGCTCAATACCGGACGAGCGTCGCGCCCCATGTGAAGCCGCCCCCGAAGGCCTCGAGCAGCAGCAAGTCGCCCCGCTGCACGCGGCCGTCCCGGACCGCAACGTCGAGCGCGAGCGGCACGGACGCGGCGGACGTGTTGCCGTGCTCGGCGACCGTGAGCACGACGCGATCCATCGGCAGCTGCAGGCGCTTCGCGGTCGCGCTGATGATCCGGATATTCGCCTGATGAGGGATCAGCCAGTCGATCGCGCCCTTCTCGAGCTGGTTCGACTCGAGCACGTCGTCGACCATCGTCTCGAGCGTTTTCACGGCGACCTTGAAGACCTCGTTGCCCTTCATCCGCAGCGCGGGCGCATCGCAGCTCTCGGACGGCTTCGACACGCCGCACGACGCGTATAGCAGATCGCGATAGTGCCCGTCGGCGCCGAGCTTCGAGTAGAGGACGCCCGGCTCCTCGGACGCTTCGAGGATCACGGCACCTGCGCCGTCACCGAACAGCACGCACGTCTCGCGCTCGGTCCAATCGACGATCCTGGACATCGTCTCCGCGCCGACGACAAGCGCGCGCCGCGCGAGGCCGCCCTTGATCATCTGATCCGCGACCGTCAGCGCGTAGATGAACCCCGAGCAGGCCGCCTCGAGGCTGAACGCGGGTCCGCCGCGGATGCCGAGACGCTCCTGCAGCAGGCAGCCGACGTTCGGAAAAATCAGATCCGGCGTAGTCGTCCCGACCAGCACGAGGTCGATGTCGGACGCGCGGATGCCGGCGCTCTCGATCGCCGCGACGGCCGCGCGGTACGCCAGATCGCTCGTCGTCTCGTTGTCGTCGGCGATGTGACGCCGTTCGATGCCGGTCCGCGTCCGAATCCACTCGTCGGACGTGTCGACCATCTTCTCGAGATCGAAGTTCGTGAGAACCCGTTCCGGGAGATACGAGCCGGTGCCCGCTATGCGCGAATACATTCTGCTGGCTGGTCTCTGATGATGTTACCGATCTGCACGGGAACGCCTTTGCGGGCCTCGACGATCGCCGTGCGGACGGCGGTCTCGAACGCGAACTCGTCGGCGCTGCCGTGGCTCTTCAGGACGACGCCGTTCAGGCCGACGAGGCTCGCGCCGTTGTAGCGGCGCGGATCCACGCGCTCGCGAATCGCATCGAGCGCGGACTTCGCGACCAGTCCTTGCAGCGAGCGCAACGGGCTCTTGTGGAACTCCTGCTTCAGGAACGCACTGATCAGGCGCGCGACGCCTTCCATCGTCTTCAGCGCGACGTTGCCGACGAAGCCGTCAGTGACGACGACGTCGACGTCGGCATGGAAGATCCCGTCGCCCTCGACGAAGCCGATGTAGTTGAGCCCGCTCTGCGCGAGCAGCTCGCCCGCCTCGCGCACGACCTCGTTGCCCTTGATGTCTTCCTGCCCGATGTTGAGGAGCCCCACTCTCGGCCGGGGCACGTCGAGCATGTCGGAGGCGATCACGGAGCCCATCAGCGCGAACTGCAGCAGATGCTCGGGGGTGCAGCCGACGTTCGCGCCGAGATCGAGCATGTACGTCGGGCCCGTCATCGCGGGCAGCGCGGAGATGATCGCCGGGCGGTCGATGCCGGGCAGCGTCTTCAGCACGTAGCGTGCGATCGCCATCAGCGCGCCGGTGTTGCCGGCGCTGACGCACGCATCGGCCTCGCGCGACTTCACGAGCTCGAGCGCGACCCGCATCGACGAGTTCTTCTTGCGGCGCAGCGCCTCGGCCGGCGGCTCGTCCATTCCGACGACCTCGGCCGCGACTTGATAGCGCAGCCGGTCGCCGTATCGAGCACCGCCTTCGCGGCGGGCGCGCTCGAGCACGTCGGGCAGACCGACGAGCACGAGATTGACGGAGTCGTCCTTCTCGAGCGTTGCGAGCGCCGCGGGCACGACGGTGTCCGGGCCGCGGTCTCCGCCCATCGCGTCGAGGGCTATCGTAACCTTGCGGCTCATGTGGCGTTCGGGATGACGTCGACGGGCCCGAGGGCCGCGGCGCGCGAGCGCGCTACTCCTCTTCGACTTCCTGCGGGACTTCGACGACCTTCCGGCCGCGGTAATACCCGTCCGCGGTCACGTGATGACGTCGGTGCGTCTCGCCGGTCGTCTGATCGATAGCGAGCGTCGGCCCTTTGAGGGCGTCATGGGAGCGGCGCATGCCACGCCTCGACGGCGTCTTGCGCGATTTCTGCACGGCCATTTTTGGTTCTCCAGATTCAGTGAATCGAAGCGTGACGAAAAAAGCCGGCGACCGTGCCGGCTCGGTCCCGCTCTTCCTATTCCTATAGGATCCCGGCCGACGGCGGAGCGCACTCCTCCGCCCGCTCGTGCCTCGGGACGATGGGCAGCGAGATTATAAGTTCATCCTCGATCAGCATCGCAGGCATCAGCCGATCTTCTTCGAGCACGACCGGCTCGTAATGGGCCGGCACATGCCGCTCGAGCGACGCGCTCTCGAGCAGCGCCATTTCGATTTTGTCCCTCACATGGTGCTCGAGCGGCATCAGGCAGCGCTGGCACAGCAACTGTACCGTGGCCTCGTACTCGAGCTCGACGATCAGCCAGCCGCCCGAATCCTTTCGAAAGCGGAGCGCGGCCGTCACGACACCCGCATCGGACTCCAACAGGTCGGCGAGCCGGTTGAAGCGTTTCAACTCGATCTCGCCGCGAAGAACGCTCTGCCGTTCCCCGAGGCCCGTAAGCTCACGCGCGCCGTACCAACTGAAGAGGGACGCGGGCATAATCGGCGTATCATAGAGATGCGGGTTTATGCTGTCAAAACCGTAAGTTAGCGTAATCGACCCGGCCCGCCCCCGAGACGCATGCGCCGCCTGATACTCGCTTCGACCTCGAAGTACCGCGCCGAGTTGCTCGCGCGCCTCAACTTGCCGTTCGAAACCCGTTCGCCGCACGTCGACGAGTCGATCCCGCCCGGGGAAGCGCCCGAGGCTGCCGCCGTCCGGCTCGCCGTCGGCAAGGCCCGAGCCGTCGCGCGGGGAACCGACGCGATCGTGATCGGCGCCGACCAGATCCCGTCGCTCGACGGCCGCATCCTGCGCAAGCCCGGGAGCCACCGCGCCGCGCTCGAGCAGCTCGAGGCATCGAGCGGCCGCACCGTCGTGTTCCACACCGCCGCGGCGATCGTCGACGGCCGCGACGGCAGCGTGCGCTCGACGGTCGACGTCACCGAGGTCGACTTCGCGCAGCTTCCGCGCGACGCGCTCGACCGATACCTCGCGATCGAGCAACCGTACGACTGCGCGGGCGGGTTCAAGGCCGAAGGGCTCGGCATCATACTCTTTTCCGCGATCCGGAGCCGCGATCCGACCGCATTGATCGGCCTGCCGCTGATCTGGGTCGCGGCGGCCCTTCGCGCTTCGGGTCTCGATCCGCTTGCCCCCGATCGAGGGCCTGCAGCACGTCCTTGAGCTCCGCCGGCAACGGCGCGCTGACCGCGAACGGCTCGCCGCTGTCCGGCCAGTCGAAGGCGACGGCGGCCGCGTGCAAGAACATCCGGTTGAGCCCGTAGGCCTTCATTGCGTCGTTGAACACCGGATCGCCGTAGCGCTCGTCGCCCGCGATCGGGTGGCCCGCGTGCGCCGCGTGCACGCGGATCTGATGTGTCCGTCCGGTCGCGATCGACACCTCGACGAGGGACGCGACCGAGCCGAACGCGTCGACGCGGCGGAACCGGCTCGACGCGCGCTTGCCGTCGTCGGCGACCCGGACGACGACCTCGCCGTGCTTGCGCCGTCGGACGTCGAGAGGTGCGTCGATCGTGACATCGCCGTGCTCCCAAATGCCGCGAACGAGCGCGAGATATCGCTTTTCCATGCCGCCTTGACGCAGCACGCCATGCAGCGCGCGCAGCACGCTGCGGCGCTTCGCGACGAGCAGGCAGCCCGACGTGCCGCGGTCGAGCCGATGCACCAGCTCGAGCGCGTCGAGCTCCGGCCGAAGCACGCGCAGCGCCTCGATGCAGCCCAGGTTCACGCCGCTGCCGCCGTGCACCGCGAGCCCGGCCGGCTTGTCGAGCACGAGCAGCCGCGCGTCCTCGTAAATGATGCGGTCCTCGAGCCATGCGACCGCTTCCGGAGCCGACGGCGCCGCCGCGGCGGTTCCGGGGCGGCCGACGGGCGGCACTCTGACGCGGTCTCCCGCTCTAAGCCTGTAGCTCGGCGCCGCACGGCCCGAGTTCACGCGGACCTGACCGGAACGGATCAGGCGGTACACATGACTCCGAGGCACGCCTTTGAGGCATGCGATCAGGAAGTTGTCGAGGCGCTGGCCCTCGGTTTCCGCATCGACGGTCTTGATCTCTACGGCGCTTTTTCCGTGCCGGACGGCATCGTTAGGCACTGAATCTGCCAAATTGTGCATAAGAAGGTCTATGTTATAGTACGGACAACGGATTACGCCTGTGGCAGACCCCCTGCCCGGTCTATCCGCGTCGTATTCCGGCCGTCTCAGACGCTGAGCGGCCTTTTACTTTACGTCTGAATGGGTTTTGTTTTCGGCGAACCCGGATTGGTGCCGCGATTTTGGAGGCGATTACTCTCCGTCCAGA
>CAZKNH010000133.1:0-10907 GCA_964553875.1 uncultured Gammaproteobacteria bacterium
GGTGCAGCACCTCCGCGAGCCCCATGACCGAGAGCTCCTCGGCCCGGTACCACGCGTCGCAGCCCGCGGCGACCATCTGCTCGCCGGCGACACCGTAGAACTCGGCATCGGGCAGCCGCTCCCTGAGCGCGGCGATCAGCCCCGCACCGAGCGTATCGCCGGACTTCTCGCCGGCGACGAGCGCGAATCGTCTGCGCCGCGCCATGCCGGGCTCAACGCGCTACGCCGCGCCTGCTGTTGCGCAGCGTGTCGAGCAGCGGCTCGAGCTCGGGCTGCTCGACCGCGCGCTCGGCGAGCACGGCGATCGCGTCCTCGAGCTTCAGACCCTGCCGGTACACGATCTTGTAAGCCTCGCGGATGTTACGGATCTGCTCCGCGGTGAAGCCCCGCCGCTTCAAGCCCTCGGCGTTGATGCCGTGAGGCTCCGCCGGACGGCCCGCGGCCGTGACGTACGCGGGCACGTCCATCGACGCGAAGCTGTGCGCGGCGAGGAACGCGTGCGCACCGATCCGGCAGAACTGATGGATGCCTGAGAAGCCGCCGAGGATCGCGTGATCGTCGATCCGCACGTGCCCCGCGAGCGTCGCCGCGTTCGCGAAAATCGTGTGGTTTCCGATCACGCAATCGTGCGCGATGTGGACGTACGCCATGATCCAGTTGTCGTTCCCGATCCGGGTCTCGCCGAGATCCTGAGCAGTGCCGCGGTTGATCGTCACGTACTCGCGGATCGTGTTGCGGTCGCCGATCGTGAGCCGCGTCCGTTCTCCCGCGTACTTCTTGTCCTGAGGGTCGTCGCCGATCGACGCGAACTGGAAGATGCGGTTGTCCTCGCCGATCGTCGTCGGACCTTTGACGACCGCATGCGCCTCGACGCGCGTGCCCCGGCCGATCACGACGTCGTCGCCGATGATCGCGTAGGGGCCGATGTACGCGTCGGGATGGACCTCGGCCTTGGGCGAAACGACGGCTCGTTCGTCGATCAAGAGCGCTTCCCGGCGACCATCGTGATTTGCGCCTCCGCGGCGAGCCGGCCGTCCACCTCGGCCCGGCAATCGAAACGCCAGAGGCTCGTGCGGCTTGCGGTGAGCTCGACCTTGAGGAGGAGCTGATCTCCCGGCCGCACCGGACTCTTGAAACGGGCCTTCTCGACGCCGGCGAGATAGAGCACCTCGCCGTGCCTCTCCTGCCCGACGAGCTCGAACACGAGGAGCCCGCCGGCCTGCGCGAGCGCCTCGACGATCAGCACGCCAGGCATCACCGGAAGCCCGGGGAAGTGCCCGGTGAAGAACGGCTCGTTGACCGTGACGTTCTTCAGCGCGACCAGCGAGCTCGGCAGAGAGATCTCGAGCACGCGATCGACGAGCAGGAACGGATAGCGGTGCGGCAAACGCTCGGAAATCGCCGCGATATCGAGTCTCGGTTCGGTCATTTCACTTCTTTCGCTCGAGCGCGCGCACGCGCTTCGCGAGCTCGTCGAGCTGCTTGAAGCGGGCCGCGTTCCGTCGCCAACGCGCCGCGTCGTCCGCGGCCAGCGTGCCGCCGTACATACCGGGTTTGTCGATCGACTGCGCGACGAGGCTGCGCACCTGCAGGATCACGTCGTCGCAGATCGAAAGATGCCCGATGATGCCGACGCCGCCGCCGATCATACAACGCTTGCCGATCGTCGTGCTGCCGGCGATGCCGGTGCGCGCGGCCATCGCCGTGTGCGCGCCGACGCGCACGTTGTGCGCGATCTGCACGAGGTTGTCGATCTTCACGCCGTCCTCGATCACGGTATCGTCGATCGCGCCGCGGTCGATCGTCGTGTTCGCGCCGATCTCGACGTCGTCGCCGACGACCACCGTGCCGAGCTGCGGCACCTTGACCCATCCGCCGTGCGCGAAGTCCTCCGCGAACCCGAAGCCGTCCGCACCGATCACCGCACCCGGATGCACGATGCAGCGGCGCCCGATCCTGACGCCGTCGAGAAGCGTGACGCGCGCGACGAGGCGCGTGCCGTCTCCGACCTCGACGCGCTCACCGAGCGTGCAGCCCGGACCGACGATCACGCCTTCGCCGATCATGCAGCCGTCCCCGATCGTGACATGCGGACCGATCTCGGCGCTCGCCGCGACGCGCGCGTCGGCGCCGACGACGGCGGTCGGATGGATGCCCGGCCGCGGCGCGCGCGGCGGATGAAGCGCGGCGGCGATGCGGGCATACGTCGCGTAAGGGTTCTTCGCGACGAGCGCCGGCACGGGGCAATCCGGCAGATGCCGCTCGTCGAGGATCACCGCGCCGGCGCGGGTCGTCGCGAGGCGGCTCGCGTACGCGGGATTCGCGAGAAACGTGACGGCGTCGGGCGCTGCGTTCGACAGCGTCGCGACGCGCGCGACGACCGCATCCGCGGGTCCGTGCAGCACGCAGCCGAAGCGCTCCGCCAGCTCGCCGAGTGTGAACGGCATCCGTGGTTACCGCGCGCGGGGGTTACGGGCGCGGCGGCCGACACCGCCGCGCTCGAGGATCATCGGATCGGCACTGCGGCCGTCATCATCTGCGCATCCGTCTCAGGATGGCGTCGGTGATGTCGATGTCGCTGTCGACGTAGATCGCGTTGTCGACGATCAGGTCGTACCGCTCGTCGCGGCCGTAAGCCTGAATCGCCTGCAGCACCTGATTGCGGATCTTCGCCATCTCCTCGTTCTGGCGAATCTGGAGATCCTCCTCGTACTCGGCCGCCTGCCGCTGGAGCTCGCGTGCGCCGTCACGGAGCTCGCGCTCGAGCGCCGTCCGCTCCTGCTCCGAAAGCACCGTGCGGTCTCGCTCGTACTGCTGCTGCTTCTGCTGCATCTGCTGCTGGAGATTCAAGAGCTCGCGCTGCCGAGGCGCGAACTCGGACTCGAGCGCTTTCATCATTTCGGCGAACTGCGGCGACTCCTGTATGAGCCGCGCCGCATCGACGAATCCGATCTTCTGGGCATGAGCAGGCGCAGCCATCAGCAGTCCCGCCAGCAGCGCGAAAGGAGTCAACGCTCGAAGTGCCTTCAACATGAAATCTATCCTCAGATGCTAGAACGCGTTACCGACATTGAACTGGAAGGTCTCGACCTCGTCGCCGAAGAAGCGATCCGTTTCTTTGTCTTCGTTGAGCGGGACGGCGTAGCTGAAGCTCAAAAGCCCCATCGGCGACAGCCACTCGACCGCGATGCCGGCGGATTTCTTCAGCTTACCAAAGTCGAAGCTCCAATCGACGCGGTCGCCCAGCCGATCGTAGAACTCGACGTCGCCGGTCGAGAACACGTTGCCGATATCGTAGAAGAGCGAGATGCGCGCTGAGTTGGCGAACTTCTCCGGCGTCGGCATGACGATCTCGAACTGGCTCGCGAAGAGCAGGTTGCCGCCGTACGGGTTGTTCAACGAGTCGCGCGGACCGAGATAGCTCTGCTTGTAGCCGCGCACCGAGCCCGGACCGCCGGCGTAGCGGTTGCGGTACGGCGGCAGCGACGTCGTGTCGCCGTACGCGTCGCCGTACGCGAGCTCACTGTTGATCTTGAAGCGCCAACGGCCCGGCATCCTGATGAACTTGAGAAAATCGAGCGACGCGTAATAGTACTCGACCTCGCTGCCCGGCGCGGTCGCGCTCAGGTTGGCACGAATCCGCGAGCCGAGCGTCGGGAAGATCGACGCGTTGAGGTTGCGGTACTGCCACCCGGCGGAAAGCTCGAAGGCCTTGACCTTCGTGCCGAGGAGATCGCTCGCGCCCGGCACGGTGAATGGATCGCCGTTCTGACGCACCCACTCGCGCGCCTGCTGCGAGCTGTAGCTGCTCGTCAAGAGCTCGGAGTCCTGATACTGGAAGCCGAAGTTGAAGTACTGGTACTCCGTGATCGGATACTGCCAGCTCATCCCCGTGCTCAGGGTCTCCGTCGAGAACTGCGACGTGTACGTCGTGAACCTCGTGATATCGGAGTACGAGAACAGGATCGTCCGTGACAGCTCGTCGACGGTCCGGTAGTAGTCGGTCAGCGAGAACTCGTACAGCTTGTAGTACTCGCCGCCGCTCAGGTTCAGCGCGACGCGGTTGCCGGTGCCGAGGAAGTTCGAGTGGATGAAGTTGCCGCCCAGAATGATGCCTTGCGACTCTGAGTAGCCGAGGCTGCCGCCGAACTGACCCGGCAGCCCTTCCTCGATCTCGAACTCGACGTCGACCTCGTCGGCCTTGCCCGGCACGGGCACGGTCTCGTACTCGACGGACTGCACGTATGGCAGAAGCTGGAGCCGCTGCTTCGAGCGCTCGAGCGCCGCGTTCGAGAGATAGGCCCCTTCGAGCTGGCGCAGCTCGCGGCGGAACACCTCGTCGTCGACGTTGTCGGCGCCGTTGAAGTTGATGCGACGCACGTAGACGCGGTTCCGCGGATCCACGAAGAACGTGACGTCGACCTGCTTCGTCTCCGGGTTCAGCTCCGGGACCGACTGGATCTCGGCGAACGCATATCCGGATGCGCCGAGCAGGAAGCGCATGTTCTCTTCCGTCGCAGTCAGTAGCCGCTGCGAGAACGTCGCGCCCTGCCGCGGCAGGATCAACGCGCGCAGCTGCGCTTCGGGCACGACCATCTGGCCGGCGAGGTCGATCTCGCCGAACGTGTACTGGTCGCCCTCGGAGATGCTCACCGTGATGAAGATGTCGCGCTTGTCCGGAGAGATCGCGACGCGGACGTCCTCCACGCGAAAATCCGCGTAGCCGCGGTCCATGTAGTACGACTGCAGCCGCTCGAGGTCGCCCTCGAGCGCTTCTTTCGAATAGCGGTTGTCGTCGCGGATGAACGACAGCAACCCGCCGGTCGTCAGCTCGAACTCTTTGAGAAGCTCCTTGTCGGAGAACGACTGGTTTCCGACGATATTGATCTGGCGAATCTTCGCCCGCTCGCCCTCCTCGATCTGGAGCGACACGCGGACGCGGTTGTCCGGGAGATCCTCGACCGTCGGCGTGATCCGAGCGCCGTATTTGCCGCGTGCGTAATACTCCTCGGTCAGCGCCATCGTGACTTCATCGAGCACCGATCGGTCGAACGTCCTGCCGCGGGCGAGACCGATATCGGCGAGCGACTTCTCGAGCGCCTCGTCGGGAATGTCCTTGTTCCCGCTGAACGTGAACTCGGCGATCGACGGGCGCTCGAGGACCGCGATCACGAGGGTGTCACCGTCGCGGCGGAGCTCGATATCCTGGAAGAAACCCGTGCGGTAGAGGGCGCGGATCGCCTCCCGCTCCCGCTGCGGCGTGATCGTGTCCCCGATGTTGATCGGCAGATACGTGTAGACCGTGCCTTCCGACACGCGCTGCGCGCCTTCGACTCGGAAGTCGCGCACGACGAACGGAGCACGCGGCTCCGGCTGCTGGGCACCGACTCCCGATGCAACCGCGAGGGCCAGTGCGCCGACGGCGAGCCGCCGCAGCACGGCGTGGCGATGAAAAGCTCCGAGTGCCATCAGCTGAATACCCGCGACAGATCGATGTAGAAGACCAACCCCGTGAGAAGAATCATCAGCAGGATGCCGACCTGCTGGCCGACCGCCATCGCTCGCTCCGATAGCGGCGCGCCTCTGATCCATTCGATCACCTGGTACACGATCTGGCCGCCGTCGAGGATCGGCACGGGCAGCAGGTTCAGGATGCCGAGGCTGATACTGACGATCGCGAGAAAGCTCAAGAATGCGCTCAAGCCCGCCTGGGCGCTCTCCCCCGCATACCCCGCGATGCCAATCGGACCCGACATATTACGGATCGAAACGTCGCCGACAACCATTCGGCCGAGCATCCGCACCGTGAGTGTCGACATCTCCCAGGTCTTGTCGAGCGACCGGCCGACCGCCTCGAAGACACCGTAGCGCTGCTCCGCCCGCAGGCTCTCGATCAGCTCTTCCCACCCGGGCGGCAGCAGCTCCCGCGGCACCCGCGATACGCTCGAGACGCCGATCTGCCCGACGCGCTGCCCGTTGACCTCGGCCTCGCCGACGCGCACGTTCACGGTGAACGCCCTCTCGGATCCGCCGTCGGCGCGAAGATCGAAGCCGTCGCCGGCGGCCTTGTCGTGCTTCGAGCCGCGTTGGACGTGGAGCTCGACCATCTGTCCCGGACGCTCCCTGATCAGCGCCGCCCACTCCTCGAACGTCTCGACCCGCATGCCGTCGATCGACAGAATCCGGTCACCGGGCTCGAGCCCGGCCTCCTCGGCGGGGCTCCCGGCGATCACGTCGCCGACCACGGGCGGCAGAGGCAGCACCGGCCCCGGCCGGACGCCGAGCCCCGGAAACAGCGCGTCAGGCTCCGTGAGCTCGGCAATTCGTCCGCGCACGTCGAGCTCGACGACGCGCGATGAGCCGTCCGCGCCGCGCACGCTGAGCTCGAGCGCGTTGTCGTCGAGCAGACCGTCGAGGATCGCGAGCGTCGCGTGCTCCCACGTCTCGGTCGTCTTGCCGTTGATCGACTCGATGATGTCTTCGGCCCTGAGGCCCGCACGATCGGCGATCGAGCCCGGCTCGACCGCGCCGATGTACGGCTTCATGCCGGGAACACCGGTCACGAAAAGGAGCCAATACGCGATGATCGCGAACAGGAGATTGAAACCGGGACCGGCGAGCAGCACCGCGATGCGGTGCGGGGGCGGCCGGCGGTTGAACGCGCGGTCCCGATCCGCGTCCGGGACCGGGCCCTCGCGCTCGTCGAGCATCTTCACGTAGCCGCCGAGCGGCAGCGACGAGATCCAGTACTCCGTGCCGTCCCGGTCACGTCCGCGCCACCGCACGAGCGGCTTGCCGAACCCGATCGAGAACCGGAGGACCTTGAAGCCGAGGCGCCGCGCAACCCAGAAGTGACCGAACTCATGCACCGACACGAGCAGGCCGATCGCGACGATGAAAGCGATGAGCGACAGGCCTATGTCGAGCATGGGTTACCGGGTGATCTCGTTCAGTGACGGTCCATTCTACCCGCGCATGCGCGGGCGTGCGGGCGAGCTTCTCTTCGATGTGTTGCGTTTTCCCCGCACGCAAAGACTAAAGACCCCGCCGGGCGTCCTCGGTTCCGCAGGCCGGCACTGCGGCGAGCAACGGCGGAGCGGTGCGGGAATCAGATCAGACGGGCCAGGGCCACGCCGAGCAGGAAAGCCGGCGCCGCGGCCGTGAGGCTGTCGATGCGATCGAGCATCCCGCCGTGCCCCGGCAGCAGCCTTCCCGTGTCCTTCACGCCGATATTGCGCTTCGCGATGCTGACCGTGAGGTCGCCGAGCACCGAGACGAGCGCCGTCGCGGAGCCGATCGCGGCGAGCGCGCCGACCGGCAGCCCCAGGACGTAGCCTGCGCCCCCGGCGACGATGCCCGCGAAGAGCACGCCGCCTGCCACGCCCTCCCACGTCTTGCCGGGGCTCACCTTCGGCGCGAGCTTGTGCCGGCCAAAGGCACGACCCGTGAAGAATGCGCCGCTGTCCGCGGACCAGACGATCGCGAACACGGTGAGCACGAGACCCGGGCCTGCGGGATTCGAGCCGTGCAGGTAGACGAGCGCGGCCCACGGCGGCAACAGCGCGAGAAACCCCGACGCACCGACCGCCGCGAGCGGCAGCGGCCGCGGATAGGTCAACACCGCGCCGAGCGCGACGAGCCAGCCGAGCATCGCGACGACGACGAGCGCCATGACGACACCGCGGTCGTCGGCCCACCATGCGCCGCTCGCGACGAGCGCGGCGAACGCCGCGGCGTAAGCCGCGCGCCACGGTGCCGAAAGCCGGGCGAGCCCGGCCCACTCCCACGCCCCCGCGATGACGAGCAGCGCGAGCACGGCCGCGGTGCCCGCCGTCGGCAGCCACATCACGGCCGCGGTGACGACGAGACCGAAGATCGCCCCGGTGATGAAACGCTGGATCAGCAACGAACGGCCTCGATCTGCTCCCCGGTTCGCCCGAACCGCCGCTGACGCTGGGCGTAGAACTCGAAGGCCCGGTCGAGCTCGGCGGCGTCGAACTCGGGCCACAGAAGGCTCGAGAAATACACTTCGCTATACGCGATGTCCCACAGCAGAAAGTTGCTGATGCGCTGCTCGCCGCCGGTGCGGATCAAGAGATCGACGCCCGGCAGACCGCAGGTCGCGAGCGCGGCCGCGACGCGCGCCTCGTCGATGTCGCGCGGCTCGAGCCGTCCAGCCGCCGCCTCCGCCGCGAGGCGGCGCGCGGCCTGCGTCAGGTCCCAGCGCCCCCCGTACGCGACGGCGACGACGAGCGTCATCCGCGTGTTGGCGCACGTACGCGCCTCCGCGGCGGCCATCGCGTCGCGAAGACGCGGCCCGAGCCTTGCAAGGTCGCCGATGAAGCGGAGTCGGATGTCGTTCGCGTCGAGCTCCGCGACCTCGCGCTCGATCGCGTCGACGAGCAGCGTCATCAGGCCGCTCACCTCGTCCGCGGGCCGTCGCCAGTTCTCGCTCGAGAAAGCGAACAGCGTCAGGACCTCGACGCCGTGCTCGGCGCAGTACTCGACGGTCGCGCGTACCGGCCTGATGCCGGCGTGATGGCCGGCCTGGCGCGGCAGCCCGCGCCGTCGCGCCCACCGGCCGTTGCCGTCCATGATCACGGCGACGTGCCGCGGTAGCGCCTGCCCCCCGTCAGGCCGGGCCGCCCGAGCCACCATCCGGGCGATCCTAGAACTCCATGATCTCGGCTTCTTTTTCCTTCAGAAGCGCGTCGACCTGGGCCACGTAGCGGTCCGTGAGCTTCTGGATGTCGTCGTGGGCGCGACGATCGTCGTCCTCGGTGATCTGCTTTTCCTTGAGCAGCTCCTTCAACGTGCTCAGCGCGTCGCGGCGGACATTACGAATCGCGACCTTCGCGTTCTCGCCCTCGTGGCGGACGACCTTGACCAGATCCTTCCGCCGCTCCTCGGTCATCGGCGGCAGCGGCACCCGGATCACGCTGCCCGCCGAGACGGGGGTCAAGCCCAGATCCGAGTTCAGGATGGCCTTCTCGATCGCCTGCACCATCGACTTCTCCCACGGCGAGACCACGAGCGTTCGCGCGTCCTCGACGGTCACTGTCGCGGTCTGGGAGATCGGCACCTGAGAGCCGTAGTACTCGACCGTGATGTGATCGAGCAGCCCCGTGTGCGCCCGTCCCGTGCGCAGCCGTCGGAGCTCTTCCCGGAGGGCCTCGATCGATTTCTGCATGCGGTGTTCCGCATCTTTTTTTACGTCGGCGATCATGAGCTCGTTCCGGTCATCGGCAACCGGTTCCCGACCGCGGTACCGACAAAATGTCCGCGGACGAGCCGGACCAGGTCGCCAGGATTATTGAGATTGAAGACGATGAGCGGCAGGTCGTTGTCGCGGCACATCACGATCGCCGTCGCGTCCATGACGCGCAGCTTGTCGGACAAGACCTGATCGTACGAGAGGCTCCGGTAGCGAACGGCGTTCGGATCCTTCATCGGATCGGCCGAATAGACGCCGTCGACTTTCGTCGCCTTGATCAGCACGTCCGCACCGATCTCGATCGCGCGCAGGCTCGCGGCAGTGTCCGTCGTGAAGAACGGGTTACCGGTGCCGGCGGCAAAGATCACGACGCGGCCCTTCTCGAGATGACGGATCGCGCGGCGGCGAATGTAATCCTCGCAGACCTCGTGGACCTGAAGCGCCGACATCGTGCGCGCCGTGACTCCGCGACGCTCGAGCGCGTCCTGCAGCGCGAGCGCGTTGATGATCGTCGCGAGCATGCCCATGTGATCGGCCGTCACGCGGTCCATGCCGGCCTCGGCGAGGCCGGCTCCGCGGAAGATGTTGCCTCCGCCGATCACGAGCCCGACCTGGACGCCGAGGCGGACGATCTCGGCGATCTCACTCGCGATGCGGGCGATGACGTCGGGATCGATGCCGTATTGCTGCTTGCCCAGCAGCGCCTCGCCGCTCAGCTTCAGCAGGATCCTTCGATAGGCGGGCTCGCCTTCGCTCATCGTCGCTCGCTCCGATTCCCATCGAGACGCGCCGGACGACCTCCTGTCGAGCGCCGCGGCGACGCCGCTGTCTCACTGAATAGATTAACGGGTCTGCGAAGCCTGCGCCATGACCTCCTCGGCGAAGTCAACCTTTTTCTTCTCGATGCCTTCGCCGAGTCCGTAGCGCACGAACCGCACGACCTTCGCGTTCGACGCCTTCAAGAGATCGCGCACACGCTTGTCCGGATCCTTGACGAACGGCTGGCCGAGCAGCGTGATCTCGTCGAGATGCTTGCGGAGGCGCCCCTCGACCATCTTCTCGATGATCTGGGCGGGCTTGCCCTCCTGCTCCGCCTGCGCGCGGAAGATCTCGCGCTCCTTCTCGACCTCGGCCTCGGGGACCTCGTCCGCGGAAACGTAGCGGGGCGACGTCGCGGCGACCTGCATCGCGAGATCGCGCGCGAGCTCTTCGTCGCCGCCCTCGAGCTCGACGAGCACGCCGATGCGCCCCATATGCACATAAGTGCCGACGGAATTCGAGGTCTCGATGACGTCGAAGCGGCGTACGCCGATGTTCTCACCGACCTTCGCGATCAGCCCGCGGCGCGCCTCGTCGAACGTCTCGCCTCCGGCGTCGAGCTGCATCAGCGCGTCGACGTCGCTCGGCGCGTGTGCGAGCACGGCGTCCGCGACCTTCTCGGCGAACGCGCGGAAGTTCTCGTCCTTCGCGACGAAGTCGGTCTCGGAGTTCACTTCGACGATCGCGTACCGTCCGGCGCCGCTCTTGATCAGCACCGCGCCTTCGGCCGCGACGCGCGAGGCCTTCTTGTCGGCCTTCGCCTGGCCGGACTTGCGCAGCAGCTCGGCCGCCGCGTCGATGTCACCGTTCGCTTCGACGAGCGCCTTCTTGCAATCCATCATCCCCGCGCCGGTACGCTCGCGGAGCTCTTTGA
>CAZKNH010000134.1:0-10848 GCA_964553875.1 uncultured Gammaproteobacteria bacterium
GCCGAGGCGGAGGCGACGCTCAAGGCCGCGCGCGCGCGGCGGCAGATCGCCGAGACCGCGATGAAGCGCGCGGAGACGCTCTTCAAGTCCGGCACGCTGACGCAGTCCGACTACGAGCAGTCGCAGCTCGAGTTCGCGAACGCCGAGGCGCAGGTCGTGAGCGCCGAGGTCGCGCTCGAGAACGCGCGCATCGCGATGTCCGACACGGACGTCCGCGCGCCGATCACGGGCACGATCATCGAGCGCAGCGTCGAGCCGGGCGCGGTCATCTCGTCGCCGACCCAGGCCGTGAGCGACGGCACGGTCCTGATGAAGATGGCGGACCTCACGGTCGTGCAGGTGCGTGCGCTCGTCGACGAGACGGACATCGGCAAGATCCATCCCGGCATGGATGCGCACGTCGTCGTCGCCGCGTATCCGAACCAGCCCTTCCGCGGGAAGGTCCAGAAGATCGAGCCGCAGGCCATCGTTGATCAGAACGTCACGATGTTCGCCGTGCTGATCATGCTCGACAACGAGCGGGGGCTCTTGCGTCCCGGCATGAACGCGGAGGTCAGCATCTCGATCGCGGAGCGCGAAAACGTGACCGCGGTGCCGACCGCTGCGCTCCGCGCGTTCGAGGACGTGCCGATGACGGCGAAGATGCTCGGCATTCCCGCGGCCGAGATCTATCTCGCGCTCGATCCGAACGCCGACGTCGACGCGCTGATGGCGAAGACGGAAGCGACGATCTCGATCGGCGGCCGCACGATCGTGCTGCCTCCCGGCGTCGACCGCCAGCAAGTCGAGGCGCTGATACGTGCACGCGAGTCGGGGCGCGAGCTCACGCCGGAGCAGCGCGAACTGATGCGGACGGTCATGAGCCAGGCCTTCGGCGATCGCCCGGGCGGACCGCCCGGCGGGTTCGCAGGGAACGGGGGCTTCGGCGGCGGCTGGCAGGGCGGCGCCGCGAGCGGCCGCGTCACGGAATCGGCGGACACGGGCTATCAGTTCGGCGGCGAATACTGGGTCATCGCGCTGCGCGACAATCGACCCGTGCCGGTGAAGGTCGTGACCGGCCTCACGGACCTCGAGTACAGCGAGGTCATATCGGGTCTCGAGCCCGGTGATCGCGTGCTGCTCTTGCCGAGCACCAGCTTGTTCGAGCAGCAGGAGCGCCTGCAGCAGTTCATCTCCGAGCGGTTCTCGTCGTCCGGCCCGTTCCAGCAGCAGCAGGGCGGACGCGGCCCTCGCTTCTAGCCGCCTCACCGAGACCGCGACATGCCGCTCGAGCGGCGCTTCACGCTTTCCGGTCTGACCCTCGCCGCTCGCGAATGGGGCGACGACAGCGGTATGCCCGTGCTCGCGCTCCACGGCTGGCTCGACAACGCGGGCAGCTTCGATCTGCTTGCGCCCCACCTCCCGGGGTGCCACGTCGTCGCGCTCGACGCGGCGGGCCACGGCGCGAGCGACTTCCGCTCGCCGGACTCGGGCTACAACCTGTCGCAGGATGTCGGCGATCTGATCGACGTCGCCGACGCGCTCGGCTGGGCACGCTTCCGCTTCATCGGCCACTCCCGAGGCGCAGCGATCGGCACGCTGCTCGCCGGCACGTTTCCGGAGCGCGTCGAGCAGCTCGTGCTGATCGAGGGCGGTCTGCCGCTGATCGACCCGCCGGAGCGTGCGCCCGAGCGTCTCCGCGATGCGCTGCGCGGCAAGCGGGAGCTGGCGGGGCGGACCGGGCGCGTGTTTCCGGACAGGGCACGGGCCATCGCCGAGCGCGCATCGGGCTTCTCGAAGGTCACGCTCGAAGCCGCCGAGATCCTCGCGCGCCGGTCGCTGATCGAGGTCGACGGCGGCTTCATGTGGCGTGCCGATCAGCGGCTCAAGGCCGCGTCCGACGTGCGCTACACGGCGGAGCAGGTGCGAGCGTTCGTCGCGCGGGTCACGGCGCCGGTGTTGATGTTCCGCGCGACGCAGAGCCCGTTCAACGGGATGCCGGAATTCGACGAGATCGTGCCGTCGTTCCGTTCCCTCGAGATCGTGCGCCTCGAAGGCGGGCATCACCTGCACATGGAAGGCGCCGAGGCCGAGATCGGACGGCGGATCGTCGCGTTCTTTCGCGGGGGGCAGCCGTCGAGCGGCTGACGCGCCGTCGGCCGCCCGGGCGGCGGCTGCGCCGGGTCGGTGAAATCCGCTACCATGGCCCGGCTCGGGCGCCATGGGCTTCCGGACCGACGCAATGACGAGAAGAAGAGCGAGCGATTACAGCCCCGCGGTGCTGAAGCTGTTCGACCAGTTCGTGCACGGCGACATCAGCCGCAGGGAGTTTCTGGATCGTGCCGCGGCGTTCGCGCTCGGCGGCGTCACGGCCGCGGCCCTGCTCGAGAGCCTCGTGCCGGACTTCGCGGCCGGGCAGCGGATCGCCGAGGACGATCCGCGGATCGATGCGCGCTACGTCGAATACGAGTCGCCGCAAGGGGCGGGCACGATACGCGCCTATCTCGCGAAGCCCGCGGGAGACGCGGCCGCGCGGCCGGGTGTCGTCGTGATCCATGAGAACCGCGGCCTGAATCCGCACATCGAGGACATCGCACGCCGCGTCGCGCTCGAGGGCTTCGTCGCCCTCGCGCCGGATGCGCTGACGCCGCTCGGCGGCTATCCCGGCGACGAGGATCGGGCCCGAGAGCTCTTCGCGCAGCTCGACCGCGAGCGGCTCGTCGAGGATTTCGTCGCGGCGGTCGAGTGGCTTCGCGATGCGGCCGAGTGCAACGGTCGCGTCGGCGCGGTCGGCTTCTGCTTCGGCGGCGGCATGGTGAACCAGCTCGCGGTACGGCTGCCGGAGCTTGCGGCCGGCGTCGCGTTCTACGGCGGGCAGCCGCCGGTCTCGGACGTGCCGAAGATCCGTGCGCCGCTGCTCCTGCATTACGCGGAGATCGACGAGCGGATCAACGCGGGCTGGCCGGCGTATCAGGCGGCGCTCGACGAGGCCCAAGTCGAATACGAAGCGCACTTCTACCCGGGCACGAACCACGGGTTCAACAACGACACGACGCCTCGGTTCGACGAGGAGGCTGCCGCGCTCGCGTGGGAACGGACGATCGCATTCTTCCGTCGGCACCTCGGTTGATCGGCCGCCATCGGTGCGGCACGCTCGAGCGCTCGGGTGTCGTGCCGGTCCGCGCGCGCCGCTGTCGTGTGCCGCTCGAGGAAAGGTAAGACTTCGGCCTGCGGGCGGCGGCCCGCGAGGCCATGCGGGGGATCGAATGAGCGGCGTTCTCGAAAGGCTTCTCGGCGTCTATCTCGCGGCGATCACGCTGATCGGCGTCGCGTGGGTCGTCGACGTGCCTCAGTACTTCGGCTTTTCGTTCATCGCCGCCGAGTGGATCGGCCTCTTGCTCGGGGTCGGCGTCGCCGGCGCGTTCCTGCGCTACCCGTACTTCGAGCGTCCGACGGCGCTCGAGGCAGCGCTCGGCTTCGCGGCGATCGCGAGCTGGCTCTGGATGTCGCTGAACTATAACGCGTGGGTCATCGACATCACGGGCTATACGCCGGCGAAGTACGTCCCGGGGATCGTCGCCGTCGTGCTGCTGATGGAGGCGATGCGGAAGACCGCAGGGCTCGCGATCACGATCCTCGTATGGCTCCTGATCGTTTACGCGCTCTTCGGTCACGTGCTGCCGCCGCCGTTCGGCGCGGATCGACTGACGCCGCCGTCGTTCGTGATGTACGTCTACGCGGACACGAACGGCGTTCCCGGACAGGTGCTGCAGGTGATCGGCATGCTAGTGCTCGCGTTCATCCTGCTCGGCCGGCTCATGGAGATCACCGGCGCGATCAAGTTTTTCACGGACATCGCGCTCGCGAGCATGGGACACCGGCGGGGCGGCCCGGCGAAGGTGGCCGTCGTCGCGTCGAGCATCTTCGGAACGATCAACGGCACCGTGATCGGCAACATCATGTCGTCCGGGGTCGTAACGATTCCGCTGATGAAGCGCTCCGGCTTCAAGCCTCATCAGGCCGGCGCGGTCGAGGCGGTCGCGTCGAACGGTGGGCAGTTCGCACCGCCCGTGATGGGCGCGACCGCGTTCCTGATCGCGGAGTTCCTGCAGATGAGCTATGCGAGCGTCGCGCTCGCGGCGCTCGTGCCGGCGGCGCTCTACTACATCTGCCTGTTCCTGCAGATCGACGCGCTCGCGGCGCGTCACGGTCTGCACGGGCTCCCGAAGGCGGAGCTGCCGAGCGGCAGGGCCGCCTTCCGCACCGGCTGGATCTTCTTGCTGCCGCTCGTGCTCCTGGTCTACCTGCTGTTCGGTCTCGGCTATGATCCCGCCGTCTCGGCGATGTTCTCCGTGGCCGCGCTCGCGGTGCTCGCCGTGCTCAAGTTCCGCTCGCTGCTCGGGCTCGGCACGCTGAAGTCGATCCTCGTCGGCACCGGCGAGAACATGCTGCCGCTTCTGATGATCGGCGGCGGCGCGGGCATCGTGATCGGCGTGATGAACATCACCGGGCTCGGGTTCTCGCTGTCGCTCGTGCTGAGCGAAATCGGGCGCGACGCGGGTCTTTTCGTGATGCTGCTCCTGACGGGTCTGATCTCGATCGTGCTCGGGATGGGCATGCCGACGACCGCGATCTACGTCGTGTTGTCCGTCGTGCTCGCGCCGGCGATCGTCGAGATGGGCGTGTCGCCGATGGCGGCGCATCTCTTCATCTTCTACTTCGGATTGCTGTCGTTCCTGACGCCGCCGGTCGCGGTCGCGAGCTACGTCGCCGCGGGATTGGCCGGGGCAGGGATCTGGAAGACGTCGTGGGAGGGCCTGAAGCTATCCGCGGCCGCGTATCTGATGCCGTTCCTGTGGTGTTACAACGAAGCGTTCATTCTGGACGGCTCGCCGGTCGCGATCGGCTACACGCTGATCACGTCGCTCGTGGCCGCGTTCCTGCTCGCACAGGGCATGCAGACGTTGCGCTTCGGGCGCGCGAAGGACTTCGCCATCGGCGTCATGCTGCTCGCTGCGACGATCGCCGTCGGCGGCAGCACGGTCTGGTTCGGCGCCGAGTCCGTCGTGACGCTCGTCGCGGCCGTGCTCGGTGTCGCGTTGCTCGTCGCGTCCCGCGCGCTCGGCACGCGGCTCGAGCCGCGTCTCGCGAAGGCGTGAGCCGGGAGCGTGTCGGCACGTCTCCGAGCGGCACATGCCGGGCCGACGTACTGACGGGGAGGAAGGAATCATGAAGGTATTCGAGATTGCACAGGGCAGCACGTCGATCGACGGGTTGCGACGCGCCGAGCGGCCGATGCCGGCGCCCGGCCCGGGTCAGGTCCTCGTGCGGATGCGCGCCGCGTCGCTCAACTACCGGGATCTCGCGATCGTGACGGGCAACTACCCCGGCGGGCCCGTTGCCCGCGACGTGATCCCGTTGTCTGACGGCGCGGGTGAGGTCGAGGCGGTCGGCGGCGGCGTGACGCGTTTCGCGCGTGGCGATCGCGTCGTCGCGACGTTCACCCAAGGGTCGCCGCCGGCCGCGCTCGGTTCGCCGCTCGACGGCACGCTCGCGGAGTACGCCGTCTTCCCCGAGGAGGGGCTCTTGAAGGTCCCGGACCACCTGTCGTTCGAGGAGGCCGCGACATTGCCGTGCGCCGGCGTCACCGCGTGGAACGCGCTGATGGAAGGCAAGATCGTCCGGCCGGGAGACACCGTGCTGACCCTCGGCACCGGCGGCGTGTCGATCTTCGCGCTGCAGATCGCGAAACTCGCCGGCGCTCGGGTCGTGATCACGTCATCGAGCGACGAGAAGCTCGAGCGCGCGAAGCGCCTCGGCGCGGATGCGACCGTCAACTACCGCACGCATCCGAACTGGGCGGAGCAGGTGCTCGAGGTCACGGACGGCCGCGGCGCGGATCACATCGTCGAGGTGGGCGGCGCCGGAACGTTGCCGCAGTCGCTCGAGGCGGTTGCGCAGCGCGGCGAGATCGCGCTGATCGGGGTGCTGACGCCGCCCACCGGGGAGCTCAATCCGCACCCGCTGATGCCGAAGAACGCGACGCTGCGCGGCATGCTCGTCGGCGACCGGGGGATGTTCGAGGCGTTGTGCCGCGCGATCGACGTGAACCGGTTACGGCCCGTGATCGACGAGGTCTTCGAGTTCGACGCGGCGCCCGACGCTTACCGCAGGCTCGAGTCGGCGAGCCATTTCGGCAAGCTCGTGATCCGGATCGCGTAATAGGTGTCAGACACCTTTTTCCCGCAGGGAAAAAGGTGTCTGACACACGAAGATCAGGTCTGCTGCGGAACGAGCGAGAGCTTCGGATCGGCCAGCAGGCACTCGGCTTCCGGAATCCCGAGCTCCTTGCGCACGATGTTCGTGCCCTGCACGAGCGACGCCATCTTGTAGAGCGCGTGGCGTCGGCTCATGCCCTCGCGGCCCATGCCGCAGTCGGACGAGATCACGAGACGCTCGACCGGGATGTGCTTCAACGCGCGGCGGATATGATCCGCGACGGCCTCCGGGCGCTCGACCTGCAGCGAGTGATGGTCGATCACGCCGATCGCGACCTTCATGTCCGTGATGTGCTGCCCGATCGCCTCGAGGTCCATGCCGCCCGAGCTGACCGACTCGAACGTGATGACGTCCGCGTCGACCTGGTTCAGGATCTCGAGCGCGGGCTTGTAGCTCTGCACCTCGGCGAACATGCGCTGCTGAGACGGGTTGCCCCAGCACGTATGGCACCAGACCTCGGTCTTCTCGCGCAGCCCGCGCACGGTGTTGTTGAACACCTCGAGCATGAACTGCGGATTGATCTTGTCGTCGACGATGCCGCGCGCGGCGAGGAGGTGGATCTGCGGCTCCTCCATCTGGATGACCGGGCAGCCCGCGTCGGCGAGCTCGTGGAGCTCCTCGTTGAACGCGTCGCTGATCGCCCAGATGCGCTCGCGGATGTCCTTGTAGTAGTAATCCTGAACCGCGAAGGCGACGAGCTCCGGCGTGACGGTGCCGAACTTCACCGGCTTCGACGTCATCCGCTGCGCGGCCTTCCAGATCGCGGCATATTGCATGTTGCCGCGCCCGACCGGGCCGACGATGCTCGGCATCACGCGCGCCTCGATATAGTCGTGCAGAATATGCCCGCGCGGGAACGCGATGCCGCCGGCCCCGACCTTCGCCGCCTTCGGGATCCGGTCGAACCCGGACATGTGCGACGGCGGATAGCTCGTCCAGCTCTGGCCGCCGATGTCCGCGGAGAACCGCGCGTCGCCGTCGGTCAGGATATCGAGGCCCGCGATCGTCTGCTGGTTGATGTAGACGGCGAGCGCGTCCTCGTACTGTTCGCGGAAACGCGTCTCGACCATCGCCTCGAGAAAGCTGCGCAGCCCGAGGTTCTCGGTGTACCAGCTGGGCCTGGGCAGGGATCCGGTTATCGTTGTCGGTAGAAGCTTATCGGCCGTGGCACGCAGCATCCCTTTGGCTCCGGCAATTCGTGAATAGGGCGGATACAATATTGTAGATGCCGGCGGTCCACAACCCTGGACCGTCGCACCGCCGCTCGCTGCGCGGCTCGAGACGGCACACCGATTCGCCCGTTTGGGCGTTCAAGGAGATTTGCATGGATTTGGGCAGCGGCCTCGGCCATCTGACGTACTCGACGCTCGTTCATCCCGGCGACACCTGGCCGGAAATCTGGGACAGCCTGAACCGCTACGTCCCGAGGGTGAAGGAACGCATCGCGCCTGATCGTCCGTTCGGCGTGTCGCTCAGGATCTCGGCGGCATCGGCCGAGACGCTGACGGCGGAGCCCAAGGAGCGCGAGAAGCTGAAGGCGTTCCTCGAAGAGCGCGACATGTACCTCTACACCGTGAACGCGTTCCCGTACGGGCCGTTCAAGAACACGGTCGTCATGGAGCGTGTGTACGAGCCCGACTGGCGAAGCGACGAGCGCGCGACCTACACGAAGCGCGTCGCCGACATTCTCGCCGACGTCTGCGGTCCCGGCATCGAGCCGACGATCCAGAGCCCGCCGCTCGGCTTCAAGCCGCGCGTGACCGGCCCCGACGTCGTCGCCGCGTATACGCGCCAGGTCATCGGCACGGTCGCGCACCTCGTGAAGATCCGCGAGCGGACCGGCAAGATCGTGCGCCTCGCGCTCGAGCCCGAGCCCTACTGCTTCCTCGAGACGACCGAGGAGGCGGTCGACTACTTCACTAACCACCTCTACGCGGACGACGCGGTCAAGTCGCTCGCGGAGCAGACGGGCCTTTCGCACAACGATGCCGCGAAGGCGCTCCGCGAGCATCTCGGGATGGTCTACGACATCTGCCATCAGGCGGTCGAGTTCGAGGACGTCGGCGCGTCGCTCCGCACGCTCGCGGACCAGGGCATCCCGGTCTTCAAGCTGCAGGAGGCCGCGGCCGTGCGCGTGCCGCAGGTCACGCAGGAGAAGGTCGACGCCCTCAGGCAATACGCCGATACCGTGTATCTGACGCAGACCGTCGAGCGGCGGGACGGCAAGCTCACGCGCTTCCTGAACCTCGGCGATGCGTTCGAGGCGTGGGAACGCGATCCGGGCGGCGAGCGCGAGTGGCGCACGCACTTCCACGTGCCGGTGTTCCTCGATGATCTCGGCGACTTCCAGACGACCCGCTTCGCGATCGAGGACGCGTTGAAGTTCCACAAGGCGAACAAGCTCTCGCCGCATCTCGAGATCGAGACGTACACGTGGGACGTGCTGCCCGAGCACCTGAAGACGGGCGACATCGTCGATTACGTGACGCGCGAGCTCGAGTGGGTGCGCGACCAGCTGGTATAGGCAGGGAAAAGTGGTGCGGAAAAATGGTGCCAGACACCATTTTCGCAGACCAGGTGTCCGACTCTGACGTGCCCGGAGGAAAATGGTGTCTGACACCATTCTTCCTCCGCGGGGAGATCACAAGAACATGAAAATCGGATTCATCGGGCTCGGCCGTATGGGGCAGGCGATCGCCGGCCGGATCCTCGGCGGCGATCACGACCTCGTCGTGTACAACCGGACGCGCTCGAAGGCGGACGAGCTCGAGCGCCGCGGCGCGAAGGTCGCGGCGAGCATCGCCGACGCCGCGGCCGGGCGCGACGTCGTCTTCAACATATTGACGGACGACAACGCCCTCCGTGAGGTCGTCTCGGCCGGGCTCCTCGAGGCGTTGCCGAAGGGCTCGATCCACGTGCCGATGGGCACGCACAGCGTGACGCTGCTCGCGGAGCTCGAGCGCATGCACGGCGAAGCCGGGCGCGTGCTCGTCGCGGCGCCGGTGCTCGGGCGTCCGGACGCGGCGGCCGCGGGCCAGCTCGGCATCGTCGCGGCGGGTCCGGCCGAAGCGATCGAGAAGCTCACGCCGGTGTTCTCCTTGTTCGGCCGGCGCGTGTTCAACGCGGGCACGAACCCGGCCGGCGCCGCCGCGGTCAAGCTCGCGAACAACATGGTGCTCGGCTGCGCGATCGAGGCGATGGGCGAAGGCTTCGCGTTGACGCGCAAGTTCGGCGTCGCGCCGCCGGTCTTCTACGACGTGCTGACGGACGGGCTCTTCGCCGCGCCGGCGTACAAGGTCTACGGCAACATCATCGCGAACGAGAAATACGACCAGGTCGGTTTCACGACGCGGCTGGGTCTCAAGGACGCGAACCTCGCGCTCGCGGCGGGCGAGGCGGCCGGCGTCCCGCTGCCGAGCTGCAACGTGTACCGCGACCGGCTCCTCGGCGCCGTCGCGCACGGGGAAGGCGAGCTCGACTGGTCCGTGATGGCGCGCGACCAGGCGCGAGCGAGCGGACTAGAATAGCGGGCCCGCGCGCGCGGCCGGCACGCATCGCGGCCGGCCGCGGCAGCAATAACAGACAACCCGGACGACGCGGGCTCGAGCCCAAGTCCCGAGCGAGGAGGCATTTCGAATGATCAACGCGGCTATCGTAGGACTCGGCTGGTGGGGGCGCACGCTCGTCGAGGCCGTGTCGGGACAGAGCGAGCGGATGCGGTTCGTCGCCGGCACGACGCGCACCCTGAACGACGACGTGAAGGGTTTCGCAGATCAGCACAAGCTCAAGCTCTACTCGAGCTTCGAAGAGGTGCTCGACGCGCCCGACGTCGACGCCGTCGTCCTCGCAACGCCGCATTCGCTGCACGTGCCGCAGGTCGTTGCCGCCGCGGGCAAGGGCAAGCACGTGTTCGTCGAGAAGCCGTTCGCGCTGACGAAGGCGGAGGCGGAGGAGGCGGTCGCGGCCGTGAAGCAGGCGGGCGTCGCGCTAGGGCTCGGCTACAACCGCCGCTGGCATCCTGAGATGACGAAGCTGCGCGATCGAATCAGGAACGGCGATCTCGGCGTGATCCTGCACGTCGAGGCGACGATGACGTTCCCGAACGCGCTGTTCCTGAAGCCCGAGGCGTGGCGTGCGAACCGCGAGGAGACGCCGTGCGGCGGCCTGACGCCGATGGGCGTGCACGCGGTCGACGGCATGATCGACCTCTGCGGTCCGATCGACGAGGTCTACTGTCAGAGCTTCCGCCGCGTCGTGGAGATCGACGCGGACGACACGACGTCCGTGCTCTTCCGAATGAAGGAAGGCATGTCCGGCTATCTCGGCACGATGACGGCGACGGGCGGCGGGTTCAGCTTCCAGGTCTACGGCTCGAAGGGTTACGTGCGGCTCGAGGGCATGACGCACGTCGCGGGCGCCTCGTCGGAGGAGCGGCGCACGCGGCTCTTCGGCAAGTGCATCTTCAAGCCGGTACAGGGTCCGGCCGAGACATGGGACGCCGAGCGCTGCGACGTGACGCGCGCGACGCTCGAGTCGTTCGCCGAGGCCGCCGCGGGCGGCAAGCCGTTCCCGATCACGCTCGACGAGATG
>CAZKNH010000135.1:0-10810 GCA_964553875.1 uncultured Gammaproteobacteria bacterium
GAACAGGTTCTTGCCGTCCTTCGCGAGCGACTGGTGCACGTGCATGCCGTTGCCGTTGTCGCCGACGAGCGGCTTCGGCATGAAGGTCGCCGTCTTGCCGTAGCTCGCGGCGACGTTGTGCACGACGTACTTCAGGACCTGCACCTGGTCGGCCTTGCGGACGAGCGTATCGAAGCGCACGCCGATCTCGCCCTGGCCGGCCGTCGCGACCTCGTGATGGTGCACCTCGGGGTGGAGGCCCAGCTCCTCGAGCGCAAGACACATCGCGGAACGGATGTCGTGCTGCGAGTCGACCGGCGGCACGGGGAAGTAGCCGCCCTTGACGCCCGGGCGGTGGCCCGGATTACCGTTCGGCCGCTCACGCCCGGACTGCCAATGGCCTTCGATCGAGTCGATCGCGTAGAACGTCTCGTGCATCGACACGTGCCAGCGCACGTCGTCGAAGATGAAGAACTCGTTCTCGGGGCCGAAGTACGCGGTGTCGGCGATGCCCGTCGACCTCAGGTAGGCCTCGGCTCGCTTCGCGAGAGAGCGCGGATCGCGCGAGTAACCCTGCATCGTCGCGGGCTCGATCACGTCGCAGCGGATGAGCAGGGTCGGCTCCTCGCTGAACACGTCGAGCACCGCCGTCGAGCAGTCGGGCATCAGGATCATGTCGGACTCGTTGATCCCCTTCCATCCGGCGATCGACGACCCGTCGAACATCTTGCCGTCCTCGAAGAAGCCCTCGTCGACGGTGCTCGCCGGCACCGTGACGTGCTGCTCCTTGCCGCGGGTGTCCGTCAGCCGCAAGTCGACGAACTTGACGCCCTTATCCTTCATCATCTGTAGCACTTCGGCTGGGGACATGGTTTCCTCCAATTCAAAGTCTTCTGCCGTTGCCTGCGCTCGACCGGAGTCGGCGATCTGTACCGGAGCCCTCTGCTCCGATTCGGGGCCATCCTGGTGCACCATCTGTGCCAGCCCCTAGTTTCGTGGTAAGTGTCTGAATCGAAGACTGAAACGAATCGAGCGGTCGCTCCGGGGGCGGCGCGATTGCACTACTGTGGTGCCGCGGCGCGTCCATGATGCGCCGTTTTGGTGCATCCCGCCACCCTCCGCGCACTCGTTTGCGCCGTGCGGGCTCGCGTCTCGCGTTCGCTTATACTGGCGCGCTTCCTCTTCGCGACCTGCGGAGCGAAACGTCATGGTGTCGATGGAAAAGCTCGTGTCCCTCAGCAAGCGCCGCGGCTTCATCTTCCCGTCGAGCGAGATCTACGGCGGGTTGAACGGCTGCTGGGATTACGGCCCGCTCGGCGTCGAGCTCAAGCGCAATCTCAAGGCCGCGTGGTGGGACGACATGATCGCGCACCACGATGAGACAACGGCGCCGCCGGGCGCGCCGTCGGCGTTCGCGATGGTCGGCCTCGACGCTGCGATCCTGATGAACCCGCGCGTCTGGGAGGCAAGCGGGCACGTCGGCGGCTTCGCCGACCCGATGGTCGATTGTCGCGAGACCCGCGCCCGGTATCGCGCCGATCAGCTCGTCGTGTTCCGCGTGCTCTTCGACGGCGAGCCCGCGGATGCCCCGCTCTTCGCGTCGCCGGGCGAATGGGGCAAATCCACCGAGGAAGAGCTCGTCGAGCCGCACCGGAAGCGCATCGCGAGCCTCGCGAAGCAGCATCGGGACAAAGCGATGCGGATCGAGGCCGTGCCGAACGCGCTCGAGGACGAGGCGCAGCGGCGCCGCGTGCTCGCGCCGGGCGCGAGCGAGCCCGGGTCGCTGACCGCGCCGCGCGCGTTCAATCTGATGTTCAAGACGCACGTCGGCGCGCTCGAGGACGCGTCGAGCGTCACGTACCTGCGGCCCGAGACCGCGCAGGGCATCTTCGTGAACTTCCGGAACGTGCTGGATACGACGCGGGTGCGCGTGCCGTTCGGCATCGGGCAGATCGGCAAGGCGTTCCGCAACGAGATCAACCCGCGCAACTTCACGTTCCGGAGCCGCGAGTTCGAGCAGATGGAGATCGAGTTCTTCTGCCGGCCCGAGGAGGCGGCGGACTGGTACCGCTACTGGCGCGACCGCCGCTACGCGTGGTACGTGTCGCTCGGCATGCGCCGCGAGAACCTCGAGCTGCGGGAGCACGAGCCGTCGGAGCTTGCACACTATGCGGCAAGCTGCGCGGATGTCGAATACCGCTTCCCGTTCGGGCAGAGCGAGCTCGAGGGTATCGCGCACCGCTCCGACTTCGACCTGCGTCAGCACATGCAGATGAGCGGCAAGGACCTGCGCTACGTCGACGACCTCGAGCCCGACCCGGAGAAGCGCAAGTACCTGCCGTACGTGATCGAGCCGTCGGCGGGCGCTGACCGAGCGGCGCTCGCGTTTCTCTGCGATGCGTATGACGAGGACGAGGTCGGCGGCGAGCCGCGCACGGTGCTGCGTTTTCATCCGCGGCTCGCACCGATCAAGGTCGCGGTGCTCCCGCTGGTCCGGAAGGACGGGATGGCCGAGGCCGCGCTCGACCTCTATCGGCGCCTGCGGAAGCGCTTCACGGCTTACTACGACGAGAAGGCGGCGATCGGACGCCGCTACCGTCGGCAGGACGAGGCGGGCACGCCGTTCTGCGTGACGATCGACGGCGAGACGCTGTCGGATAGCACCGTAACGGTGCGAGACCGCGATACGTGCGCGCAGACGCGCGTCGCGGTCGACCGGCTCGTCGAGTACCTCGGGGAGCGGATCGAGGGCCGGGATTGAAAAGAAGGCTGATCGTGCTCGACCGTGACGGCGTGATCAACGCGGATTCGGACGACTACGTGAAGTCGCCCGACGAGTGGCGGCCGCTGCCCGGTAGCCTCGATGCAATCGCGCGACTCACGCGCGCGGGCTTCGACGTCGTCGTCGCGACGAACCAGTCCGGTATCGGTCGGGGCCTGTTCTCGGCCGAGACGCTCGACGCGATCCATGCGCGGATGCACGAGGCCGTTGCGGCGGCGGGCGGCGAGATCAAGGCGATCTACGTCTGCCCGCATCGTCCTGAGGACGACTGCGCCTGCCGCAAGCCGCGCCCCGGGCTGCTCGAGCGGATCTCACAGGACTTCGGCCGGACGCTCGACGGCGTGCCCTTCGTCGGGGACAAGCTGGCCGATGTCGAGGCGGCGGTCGCGGCCGGTGCACGCCCTGTCTTCGTGCGGACGCCGGAGCGCGCAGCGGACGAGGCCCGTGCGCGGGCGCTCGGCGCCGAGGTGTTCCCGAGCCTCGCAGCGGCGGTCGAGGCCCTGCTTGCGGAGTGACGCGGAGTCGGCCGATGGGTCAGTGGGTCAGGTCGGTCCTGTTCACGATCTTCCTGTTTCTGTCGGTGCCGCTCTACGCGCCGATCGTGCTGCTCACGGCGCCTTTCCCTCGGCGCGTCGCCTATCGCAGCGTGCTCTATTGGATCGACGCGCAGCTCTTCATGCTGGAGAAGCTCTGCGGCCTGCGCTACGAGGTCGACGGCAAGGAGCACCTGCCGGCGGAGCCGAGCATCGTGCTGATGAAGCATTCGTCGACGTGGGAGACGCTCGCGCAGCTCAGGCTCTTTCCACGGCAGACGTGGGTGCTGAAGCGCGAGCTCATGTGGGCGCCTTTCTTCGGCTGGGCGCTGAAGCTCTTGAGGCCCATCGCGATCGATCGCCGCGGGGGACGCGCCGCGGTCGAGCAGGTCATCGCGCAGGGGCGCGAGCGGCTCGAGGAAGGTCTCTGGGTCGTGATCTTCCCGGAGGGGACGCGCGTGCCCTATGGACAAACGGGCCGCTTCGGGCTGAGCGGCGCGCTCCTCGCGTCGGCCGTGGGCAAGCCCGTCATCCCGGTCGCGCACGACGCGGGACGCTACTGGCCTCGCCGCGGCTGGCTGAAGCGTGCCGGGACGATCCGCGTGCGCATCGGAGCGCCGATCCCGACGGCCGGCCGTGACCCGCGCGAGGTCATGGCCGAAGTACGCGCGTGGATCGAGCAAGCCGTCGCCGAGATCGACGCGGCGCCCGCCGCGAACGGCGAGCGCCTGGCTGGAGAGGAAGAGAGCCGAGCGGTCGGCTGACCGAAACGCGTACGGTCAGACGTCGAGATTGGAGGCGAGGAGCGCGTTCCGCTCGATGAATTCGCGACGCGGCTCGACCTGGTCGCCCATCAGCGTGCTGAAGATCTCGTCCGCGGCGACGGCATCCTCGATCCTCACCTGCATCAGCCGACGCGTCTTCGGGTTCACGGTCGTCTCCCAGAGCTGCTCCGGATTCATCTCGCCGAGACCCTTGTAACGCTGGATCGTCTGGCCCTTCTTCGCCTGGGCCATCATCCACTCGACCGCTTCCGGGAACGTCGCAACTTCCTTACGTTCATTGCCGCGCAGGACATACGCGCCGGGCGACAAGAGATCCTTGAAGCTCGCGCCGATCGTCACGATCCGTTGATATTCCGGAGAACGGAAAAATCCCGGCTGCAACTGCTTCGTCGTCGTGACGCCGTGATATTCTCGTGTCACATATATCACCGGATCTGCAGCGGTCCCGCCAGGCTGATAATGCACGCGATAGCGGGGACCCGCGCCGTTCAGCGCCTTGAGCCGCTCCTCGAGCTTCGCGGTCCAGTCGCGCATGTGCTCCGCGTCCTCGAGCTGCTCGGACGAGATCGACGGCAGCCACATCAACGCGTGCAGCACGTTCGGGTCATAGCGTTTGCCCCAGCGCTCGATGATGGCCTTCGCCTCCATGTACTCCCGCGCGAGCTGCTCGAGCGTCTCGCCCTGGATCGCGGAGCCGTCCTGTCCCGTGTAGAGCGTCGCCTCCTCGACCGCATGCCGAAGCAGCAGCGCGTTCAGCTCGGCGTCGTCCTTCACGTAGACCTCGGTCTTGCCCCGCTTCACCTTATAGAGCGGCGGCTGCGCGATGTAGACATGGCCGCGCTCGATCAGCTCCGGCATCTGCCGGTAGAAGAACGTCAATAGGAGCGTCCGGATGTGCGAGCCGTCGACGTCCGCGTCGGTCATGATGATGATCCGGTGGTAGCGCAGGTTGTCCGGATCGAACTCCTCGCGACCGACCCCGCAGCCCAAGGCCGTGATCAGCGTGCCGACCTCGGGAGACTGTAACATCTTGTCAAATCTAGCTTTTTCGACGTTCAGGATCTTGCCCTTCAGCGGCAGCACGGCCTGCGTACGGCGATCCCTGCCCTGCTTCGCGGAGCCGCCCGCGGAATCGCCCTCGACGAGGAAGAGCTCGGACAGCGCCGGATCCTTCTCCTGGCAGTCCGCAAGCTTGCCGGGCAGCCCTGCGACATCGAGGGCGCTCTTGCGGCGCGTCATCTCGCGTGCCTTGCGCGCCGCCTCGCGCGCCCGGGCCGCTTCGATGATCTTGCCGACGATGATCTTCGCCTCGGCCGGATGCTCGAGCAGGAACGACGCGAGCCGCTCCGCGACGATCGATTCCACGACGGACTTGACCTCGGACGAGACGAGCTTGTCCTTCGTCTGCGACGAGAACTTCGGATCCGGCAGCTTCACGGAGAGGACGGCGGTCAGACCCTCTCGGGCGTCGTCGCCGGTCGGGCTGATCTTCTCGCGCTTAGCGATGCCCTCGCTCTCGATGTAGTGGTTCAGCGTCCGCGTCATCGCGGCGCGGAACCCGGCGAGGTGCGTGCCGCCGTCGCGCTGCGGGATGTTGTTCGTGTAGCAGAACATCGACTCCTGATAGCTGTCGTTCCACTGCAGCGCCGCCTCGACCTGAACGTCTCCCCGCTTGTCCTGGAAATAGATGATCGTCTGGTGCAGCGGCGTCTTGCTGCGGTTCAAGTGCGCGACGAACGCCTTGATTCCGCCTTCGAACTCGAAGACGTCGCTGCGGTTGTCCCGCTCGTCGGTCAGCGTGATCTTGACGCCGGAATTCAGGAAAGAAAGCTCCCTGAGGCGCTTCGCGAGCGTGTCGTAGTCGAACTCGAGGTTCGAGAAGACCTTCGGGCTCGGCTGGAACGTGATCGTCGTCCCCGTCCGGTCCGTCGTCCCGATCTCGGCGAGCGGCGCGAGCGGCTCCCCGTTCGAGTACTTCTGCTGGTAGACCTTGCCGCCGCGATAAATCGTCAGGATCAGCGATTCCGACAACGCGTTGACGACGGACACACCGACGCCATGCAGGCCGCCGGAGACCTTGTACGAGTTGTCGTCGAATTTGCCGCCGGCGTGCAGCACGGTCATGATGACCTCGGCCGCGGAGCGCCCTTCGTCGGGGTGGATATCGACCGGAATGCCCCGGCCGTTGTCGGCGACCGTCACGGACTCGTCCGGATGGATCGTGACGTTGATTTCGTTGCAGTATCCGGCCAGAGCTTCGTCGATCGAGTTATCGACGACCTCGAAGACCATGTGGTGGAGGCCCGTGCCGTCATCGGTGTCCCCGATGTACATGCCGGGCCGCTTCCGGACCGCTTCGAGGCCCTTTAAGACCTTGATATTTCTGGACGTGTACTCGCTCTGACTCATCGGTTTGCAAAACTTGCGCTAAATCGACTCATTATAACATTGCCGCACTCTCCCCTGTTCCACGTGGAACACTGGGAAACGACGGTCGACGGGGATGAGATCCGCGGCGAGCCCGGTCACGATCAGCTGCGCGGGCAGGTCCTCGACCTCGGCGAGCAGCTTTGCCAGGGAGTTCCGGTCGAGCTCGGCAGCCGGGTCGTCCACGAGCAGCACGGAATCGCGCCGACCGTCCGCCCCGGCATCGCGGACCTGAGCGACGACGAGCGCCGCCGCGCAGAGCTTTTGTTGTCCCCGCGACGCTTCGTCGGCGACGTCGGCGCCGTCCAGCCGCAGCACGAGGTCCGCCCGATGCGGACCGGGCGTCGTGTGGCCGATCGCGCGATCGCGCTCCGTGCTTTCCGCCAAGGCCTCCGCGAGGTCGATGCCGGCGCGCCACCCGGTCCGATACCGGACCTCGAGCCGGCGGCCCAGCAGCCGCTCGGCCACGGCCTCGGCGACCGGAGCGAACCGCTCGACATAGGCAGACCGTTTATTCGTGACTTCGTTCCCGGCCTGGACCAGCGCATGGTCCCACGGCTCGAGCGCCGCCCGCGACGCCCCGGCCTTCAGTGCCGCGTTGCGCTGCCCCAGCACGCGTCGGTACCGCTTCCACGCCGCGAGGTAGTCATGTTCCACGTGGAACACGCCCCAATCGAGGAACCGCCGCCGCTCGCTCGGTCCCCCTTCGATCAGTCGGTGGACCCCCGGGTCGATCACGTCCACTGCGAAGCAGCGTGCCACTTCGGTCACCGACGCCGCCGGACGCCGATCGATCCGGTACGCGATGCCGTTCGCATCGAACCGGACGCCGATCCGGCGTAGCCGCTCCCCGCTCCGCTGCTCCACGTACACGGCGAACCCGTCCTGGCCGTGCTGGATCAGCCGACGCGTCTGTCGCGTCCGAAAGGAGCGGCCCCGTCCGACGATGAAGAACGCCTCGAGCAGGCTCGTCTTGCCGGCGCCGTTCGGTCCGAAGAAGTAGTTTCGCCGCGGATCCAGCACGCATTCGACGTCGCTCAGGATCCGCAAACGGTCGACTCGGATGCGTTCCAGCGGCACGCGTCACTCCCGGCCGCTGGGAACGCGGCCCAGGGGAAACGAGCAAGGATCGGCCCGGACGATCACCGTCCGAGGCCTCGGGACGGCACGAGCTCCGGCGCTACAGCCGCATCGGCATCACGACGAACTTCGTCGTGTCCTCGTCGCCGGTGATCAGGCAACTGGAATTCGCGTCCGTCATGCCGATCCGGACCCGCTCGCCATCGACGGCCCCGAGCGCGTCGAGGAGATAGTTCACGTTGAAGCCGATCTCCATCGGCGTGCCGGAGTAATCGACCTCGACGGTCTCGACCGCCTCCTCCTGCTCCGGATTATTCGCCTCGACGACGACGCTGCTCGCGTCAAACGTGAGCCGTACGCCACGGTACTTCTCGTTCGAAAGAATCGCGGCGCGTTGCAGCGCCTGCCGCAGCAGCTGCCTGTCTGCCGTCACGACGTTCGGCGGGCTCGTCGGGATCACGCGCATATAGTCCGGGAACCGCCCGTCGATCAGCTTCGACGTCATTCGCAGCCCGTCGATCGTCAAGCGCACGTGGTTCTTGCCGAGCGTCAGGCTCACCTTCCCCTCGTCGCCGAGCAGCCGGTTCAACTCGAGCACACCTTTACGCGGCACGATCTGCTGATCGCTTTGCGCGGGCGACTCGAGCGTGATCTCGGCCAGCGCAAGCCTGTGGCCATCCGTCGCGACGCCGCGGAGCCGCGTCCCGTTCGTCTCGAGCAGCAAGCCGTTCAGGTAGTAGCGCACGTCCTGCTGCGCCATCGAGAAATGGGTCTTCTCGAGCAGATGCTTCAGCGCCTTCGCATCGACCTCGAGCGTCTGCTGCCCCGCGACATCGTCGATCGTCGGAAAATCTGCGGCGCGGAGCGTCGACAGCGTGAAGCGACTGCGCCCCGCCTTCACCGTCATCCGCTCGCCGCTCAACGTCGCCTCGACCCGCGCGCCGTCCGGAAGGGCGCGGACGATGTCATGCAACTTCCGTCCCGGCACCGTGATTTCGCCGTCCACGGCGTCGTCGACGCTCGCCTCGGCGACGAGCTCGACCTCGAGGTCGGTCGCCGTCACGCTCAGCACGCCGTCCCGTACCACGAGCAGCACGTTGCTCAGGATCGGCATCGTCTGCTTTCTCTCGACGACGCCGATCACGGACTGAAGCGGCTTCAGGACGGTTTCTCGCGGGGCGCTGAACTTCATCTTCGTATCTACCTGTTTATATTTCTTCGGCTGTTGCCGTTAGGGCCGGCAGCGACGCTGAAAAACTCTCAAATTGCCTTTACTTACAGATACTTATCGATTCCACGTTCGCGTGCACAACACCGCGTCGACCTGTGTGCGGCCTGTGGATGAATTTCGCGGCCGGAGTTATCCACCGGTTTTGCACGTCAACTCGTCAACGTCCTCAAGAGGTTGTTATAGTCCTCGGCGACACGGGTCTCGGTCTCGCGTAACTCCTTGATTTTTCGGCATGCATGCAGGACCGTCGTATGATCGCGGCCGCCGAACGCATCGCCGATCTCGGGCAGGCTGTGCGTCGTGAGCTCCTTGGCGAGGGCCATCGCGATCTGACGGGGCCGCGCGATCGAGCGGCTGCGCCGCTTCGACAGGAGATCGGAGACGCGGATCTTGAAATAGCCAGCAACGGTCTTCTGGATGTTCTCGACCGTGACGAGCTTGTCCTGCAGCGCCAAGAGGTCGCGAAGCGCCTCTTTCGCGAACTCGAGCGTGATCGGCTGCCCGGTGAACCGCGCGTTCGCGATCACGCGCCGCAACGCCCCCTCGAGCTCGCGCACGTTCGACCGAATCCGTTGTGCGATGAAGAACGCGACCTCTTCGGGCAGTTGCTCCTGCTCGGCCGCGGCCTTGCTCATCAGGATCGCGACGCTCGTCTCGAGCTCGGGCGGCTCGATCGCGACCGTCAGGCCCCAGCCGAAGCGTGACTTCAACCGCTCCTCGAGGCCCGAGACCTCCTTGGGATAGCGGTCGCACGTCAGCACGATCTGCCGTTGCCCTTCGAGCAATGCATTGAAAGTGTGGAAGAACTCTTCCTGCGAGCGCTCCTTGCCGGCGAAGAACTGGATGTCGTCGATCAGGAGCGTATCGAGCGACCGGTAGGTTCGCTTGAAGTCGGCGATCGTGTTGTGCTGGAGGCCCCGCACCATATCCCCGACGAAGCGTTCCGAATGGATGTACGCGACCTTCGCGTTCGCGTCGCGCTGCAGGATCGCATTGCCGATCGCGTGCATCAGGTGCGTCTTGCCGAGCCCGACGCCTCCATAGATGAACAACGGGTTGTACGCCGTGCCGGGGTTCTGCCCGACCTGCACCGCCGCGGCGCGCGCGAGCTGATTGCTCTTGCCTTCGACGAAGCTCTCGAACGTGAAGGCCGCGTTCAACCGGCTGCCGATCACCTGCGGTGCGGCGCGCGTCTCGGGCTCGGACGTCGACGCGCTCAGCGCCGCAGGCCTGCGCCGGCTGCCGACCTCGAGCAGCACGTTACGCGCACCCGCGTGCTCGGCCCACCACGAGCGAATCTCGACGAGGCAATTGGTCTGCACCCAGTCGACGACGAAACGGTTTGGCGCAAGCAGCTTCACGACGCCGTCCCCGTCCTCGACGGGCTGCAGCGGACGGATCCACGTGTTGAGCTGCTGCTCCGAGAGAGCGGATTCCAGCGCTCCGACGCACTGTTTCCACAGAGACGAGAGCGCCGGCGATTGATCTGCCACGATTGAGCTTCTTGCTGAAATGCCAGAGAAAGAAGGGGGCGGGTGCCGCCCGCGGAACAGCGAGTCTAATACGCCCGTTCCCGGTTATCCACAGCGCCCGCGAGGCGCCGCGCTATTGACAGGCACGGACGCCCCGCGTAAAGTCTCGCGTTCTCTAGCTGGTCTCTATCCCTTTGTTTAGCTTCGTATTTCGCCCCGCGAACCGGGGCTCGGAACCGCTATGAAGAGAACCTTTCAACCGAGCAAGCTGCGCCGCAAGCGCACCCACGGGTTCCGCGCCCGAATGAAGACGCGGAGCGGCCGTGAAGTGCTGAAGCGCCGCCGCGCGAAGGGCCGCGCGCGTCTGACGCCCTAGGGCGGCCGTTCACCTTTGGTCGACTCGGGCTCGGGCTTTCCGCCGCAACGACGCCTGCGCGCCTCCAAGGAGTTCGGCCGAGTCTTCGCCGATCCGGTACGATCGTCCGATCGTTTCTTCACGATTCTCGCGAGACCGAACGACG
>CAZKNH010000136.1:0-3616 GCA_964553875.1 uncultured Gammaproteobacteria bacterium
CAACGAGCCTGCACCGCGTCACGCCCGTGACACGCGGCGTACGTCTCGCGTCGTTCTTCTGGATCCAGAGCCTCGTCCGCGAGGACTCGCAACGCGCGTTGCTGTTCGAGCTCGACACCGCGATCCAGCAGCTCTCCGCGCAATATCCGGGCGCGCCGCAGCTCGAGCGGCTCGCCGGCGTCTATCACAACCTCGTGCGCCGCTGGTCGGACACGTGAACGAGAAGCCGCTGCCGCCGCTCGAGCGGATACCGCCGCAGATCGCCGCGGTCGACGACTACGAGGCCTTCGCGAAGCCGCGGATGACGCCCGGCGCGTTCGCCTACGTGAGCGGCGGCGCGGCGGACGAGCTGACCGTGCGCGAGAACGTCGAGGCGTTCAGGCGCCTGAAGCTCCGCACGCGCGTGCTGCGTGACGTCGAAGGCGGCGACACGCGGCTCGAGCTCCTGGGTCAGGAGCTGCCGTACCCGATCCTGCTCGCGCCCGTGGCGCTTCAGAGGCTCGCGCATCCCGACGGCGAGCTCGCGACGGCCCTCGCCGCTGCCGCGATGCGCGCACCAATGATCGTCAGCGCCGAGGCGAGCGTCTCGATCGAGGACATCGCGGCGCGCGCGGGGCAGCACACGATGCTTTGGATGCAGCTCTATCTCTACGGCGACCGCGGTCTCCTCCGCGAGCTCGTCCAACGCGTCGAAGCGGCCGGATACCGCGCGCTCGTCGTCACGGCCGATGCGCCGGTCAGCGGCGCGCGCAATCGGGAGCAGCGCGCGGAGTTCGCGCCGCCGCCCGGGATCGAGGCCGTGAACCTGAAGGGCCTGCGCGCGACGACCGGGGCAGTCGCCCGCGCGGGTGAGAGCCCGGTCTTCGGCAGCGGCGTGCTCGAGGGCGCGCCGACGTGGAAGGACATCGAGTGGCTCGAGTCGGTCACGACGCTGCCCGTGCTCGTCAAGGGCATCATGTCGCCGCAAGACGCGGTGACGGCCGTCGGCGCCGGCGTCGCCGGCATCGTCGTGTCGAACCACGGCGGGCGCACGCTCGACACGCAGCCCGCGACGATCGACGTCCTCGAGCCGATCGCCCACGCCGTGGACGGGCGCGTGCCGCTCCTCCTCGACGGCGGCGTCCGCCGCGGGACCGACATCCTGAAAGCGCTCGCGCTCGGGGCCCGCGCCGTGCTCGTCGGCCGGCCTTACGTCTACGCGCTCGCCGCGGCAGGCGCGAGCGGTGTCGCGCACGTGCTGCACATCCTGCGCACCGAGCTCGAGATGGCGATGGTGCTGACCGGCTGCCGTCGGCTCGCCGATATCGGGCCGGAGCTCGTGCTGCGTTCGTGACGCTTGCGTCGGATGCGTGCGGCAGGATCGGTCTGCGCGGCAGCGCGTTGACCCGACGGCCCGAGCGACCGCGCGACGTGCTCCTTCTCGCGCGGCGGAGCACCCTAGCTCTGGTTCCACTCCTCGAGCGGCGCGTCGGGCCGCGTCCGCTCGTAATACCAGCGTAGCCCGAGCGGCTCCTCGCTCAGCACGTTCGTCTTGAAGCTCCGCCACGCCTGGATCTCGAAGTAATCGAGCGGGCCGTCGACGGCACTCAGGCGATGCGGTACGCCGGGCGGAAAGTGCACGAGCGTGCCGGGCGCGATCTCGACCGAGTCGCGTTCGACGTCGACGCGCCCTCGCCCGCGGAACGTCATGTAGCAGTGCGCCGCGCCCTCCGGATTCGCCGGCGTGCCGAAATGCACGTGATACGGAGAGGAGCCGCCCTCGTTGTAGTGCATCTCGCCGGCCTGAATCGCGTTCGTCGGCGTGAGTCTGCTGCCGTCGGCGAGCCGCACGCTCGATTCGGCGCAGAAGCGACGCACGCGGCCGCCGCTCGCATCCACGAGCGTCCGCAAAATGCTGCGATCGAAGAAGTAGCCGGGCCCGCCCGGCAAGCCCTGCTCGACGGCAGGCGGCGGCTTCGGCACGACGAGATGGAGCAGATCCATCGCCGAGCCCGACGCTTCCACTTGCGCGGAGTCGCCGGGCGCAAGCATCGCGCCCGCGCCGTCGTCGGCCGAATGCGCCTCACCACGGTAGCGAATGACGCCCTTCTCCGGCGCCGCGATCACGTACAGCAGGTGGTAGTGGTCGCCCGCATCGACGTCGAGACGCCTGCCCTCATGGATCGTCCGACGATACACGGTCAACGTCCGCGACGCGCAAAGCTCGGGGCTGCAGAGCGTCCTTACGAGGCCCGACGGCACGGTCTCCGCTGCCGCGGTATTCGAATCGACGATCCAGAGATCGGCAATGCTCGCCATCTTCGTTCTCTCATGCCGCCGTGCGCACTCGCTCGGCGACGGTTCTTCGCTTGCCGCTCGAGGAGTCGCGGCGGAAGCCGGCTGGTTGCGACTCAATGTATCGTCTCGGCGAAGGCGGGTCGAGCAGCCGGCTGACGGCGGACAGCCCCGTCGGGCAACCGTCCCGTGGTTGGGACCTGATGCGCCGAAGTCGGGATCGCATCGGGCCGATGTGCAGGCGACGCGCCCCGCTTTTCGTCGCGTGACAACGACCTACGAGTCTTGGCATGACGTTTGCGACACCGCGGCCGAGCGGCGCGGCGAAGCCGCGGGCCGTGCCGCGTAGGAAAAAATCCGCTCCTACCCCCGAGCTCCCGAGTGGCGCGACTCGTGCACGTGATCGCACGTGAGCCGGGCCTCATACGGCGCCCGACACTGGACGCAAGGAGCGGTCATGGAAGCGAAGAAGCAGCCGGATCGCGCGAGCCGGCGCATCACGCCCCACAACGTGGTCGTCTCAGCTCATGCGGCCATGCTGTGCGCCGCGGCGACGCTTGCGGGCGGCTGCGCATCGCTGTCACAGCACATCGCGGAGGAAGCCACGCCGATCGCGGCCGAAGAGGCGGTAGAGACGATCGCGGAGCCCGAGAACGCGGAAGCGGTCGCGCGGCTCCTCACGGATCCTGCGGTCAAGGCCGCGATACGCGACGTGTCCCAGGAGGCAACGCTCGGCATGCTTGGCCTCGCCGGCAACCGACAAGCCGAAGTGAGGAGACTGTCGAAGGACTTCGTGCGCGCCGTGTCGCCGTCGCTCGCTGCAGGCATCGGCAGCGATGTCTCACCGGCGTTCATGGGAATGGTTCAGCGGAGCGCGCAAACCGCGCTCGACGAAGCATTCTCGTCAGAGAACATCGAACGCGTGCGGACGCTCGGCGCGGGAATCGCTCGGGACGCCGTGCGCAGCGCGAGCACCGAGGCATCGACCGTCCTCGTGCCCAATGTCGTGTCCTCTGTATTCGCGTCGGCCGAGAAAGCTGCCGCCGAGGTCGACGTCGCGCGCATCGAACGCACGGTGGGCCGCATCAGCCGCGTCGCCGCGTACGACGCCGTGCTCGGGGCGAACGACGGCCTTCGTGTGCTCGCTCAACGCGGCAACGGGCTCCTTCCAACGGACGTCGCAGAACAGCTCGAGCGGACGCTGCGCTGGGTTCGCTGGCTCGCAATCTCGCTCGGTATGCTGCTCGTCGTCGCCACGCTGTCGCTCGCGTGGCTCGCGTACACGGTCGGCAAGATGGGCGTGCGCTTGCACAGCGCCACGGCGCCTTCTCGCTCCTGACGC
>CAZKNH010000136.1:3716-10730 GCA_964553875.1 uncultured Gammaproteobacteria bacterium
GATTCGGCGAGCCCGCTGGCCCGGAGGTGAGAGAAGAAGTAACCGAAAACCCTTTCGTTGAAGTTGTGCTCCGACTTCGCATAGCCGAGCCACGAGAAGACGCACACGATTGCCAGCGCAAGCAAGCTGCGGGCCAGACGCACTATCGGTCCTTTCAGATTTACCCGTCGGCGCCACCACCTTGGCAGGCATATCAGCGACGCTACTACGAAGAGAACTACGCCCCAGCTTCCGACCAAGAAGATGCTGCGGGAAAAGTCGATCCGCCTCTGAATGGCCTCCAGCTCGTCGAAGTAGTTGTCTTCCCTATACGCCCAGTTCTTTGCCTCGTAGTAGATGGTATTGACCATCTTTTCCAAGTCGCTCAGCTCCGTCTTGAAGAGATCGAACCGGCCTCTCTTGCTCTGCTCTTTTCTTTTTCTCGCGAAGTCGGCCGGATCGTCGAGAAATCCGGTTACGTCGTCGGCCGGGTAGAAGCGGCTGAGCAGCTTCTCGAGGTAGTCGCGTTCCGCCGCGACGTGGTTCCATAAGGCGCCCGGGTTCCAATCAGCTTCGAGCACGTCCCCGAGCAGTGCCTTCACGCGGTGACTGCCTTCCGACCGCATCAGATTGTGCTGGAGAGCGCCAATGCCGGTGATTCGGTACTCGCTATCGGTGAGATGGTCGGTTATGTCTTGGACTACCACTCCGAAACCAAACACGAACGGCAGCACGACGACGGCACGGGCGGTATCTAGCCAGGAGATATGTATGTAAAGCATCCATTGAACGCGCTGTCGTCGGCACCACGCGACGAGTGAGATCAACACCGCGATGGCAGCCAAACCAACTGCAAGAGCACCGAAGATTTCCGGCAGATCGCCCGGCATACCCCCCTCCTCTCAACGATCGGTCGTGATTGCCCGCGTCGGGCATTTCAGCGTTCTTGTAGTTTTCGACGCTGCAACATATGCGGTGCGGAGATGTCTTGCCACTCGAATCGCACGCGACAATCACGGGCGTCGACGCTATGGAGAGGCCGCCGAAATTGATGGGGCTGCGGAGGCGAAAGCGTCGTACGGGAATCGGAGGGCGTTCGGAGAGTGCGGCTCGCAGCTCGAGCAGGCTTACACTCCGGCCACGGCCGGATCGCGGCACCTGCCGCACTACTCGAGTGGGCAGGCCGGACCCGGCCGTGGAGACGTGCTGAGCAGGTTGCCGGGAACCTACGGCCGGCGCGGCAAGAATGAGGGACGAGCTAGGTTGCGCTCGGGAACGTCAGCGCCGGCACCCAGTTCCCGTGAATCGCGTACTTCAAGCGCACCGGAATCTTCACGGTCGCGATCGGCCCTTCGTCGATGCGCTGCGCGTCGAAGATCACGAGATCGCTGCGGTTCTCGGCGCGGCGGTTCACGATCCCCATCACGTAGCCCTCGCCCTCGGGCGCATCGGCGCTTTTCGGCGCGAACACGGGTTCCTGCGTGCTCGACGTGTCGCCACAGAACCATGACCTGATCTGCCCGGTCGTCATGTCGAGCGACAGGAACGTGTTGAAGAAGAAGCCCATGATCGGGCCGGCCTTCTCCGCGTCGTAGGGCTTCGTCGGGTCCGTCGCCTGCATGAACGCGTAGCGGTACGGCCGACCGACGTAGCGGTCGTCGACGTGCGGGAACTCCGCGGCGACCTCGGCGATGACCTTCGCCGTCGGCGCGTCGCTCTTCGAGCCCATGTCGAAGCACCAGCGCACGACCTGCGTCCGCAGGCTCGACGGCTCGGGCGCGCGCCCGTCCGCGTCGGGGAAGAACCAGAACACGTTGTCGTTCACGACCGGCAGGTCGAGATAAACCTTGTCGCCTTCGTCGAACGCATTGATCACGTGCCCGGGGAACGCGTTCGGCGCCCGGAAGAAGCGCACGTCCTTCGCCTCGCCGTCGCGCGGAATCACGATGTAGACCTGATCGACCTTGGGGTCCCACTGGAAGGCCGGTTTCCCGCGCTTCAGACGCTCGATGTCCATGAGCTGCGGGATCATCGGAAGCACGAGATAGCGCTCGGTCAGCCCGCAGTCGTGGATCATCGACGCGTGCGGGCCTTGGAACCACATCTCGCGCAGCTTTCGGCCCTGCCGGTCGAACGTGTAGAACGCGATGTCCCTGGTCGCCTCGCCCTTCGCTGCGTACGCGTATCCGACGAGATCGCCGGTCTCGGGATCGATCTTCGGATGCGCCGTGAAGCTCGTGGCCGTCATGTGACCGTTCCAGTCCCAGAGCTGCCGCGTGTCGAGCGTATGCGGATCGAGCGCGTACGGCGGGCCGTCCTCCTTGAGCGCCAGCAGGTGGCCCGCATGCGGCACGACATTCGTGTTCGAGACCGTGCGCTGAATGTGCTTCACGCTCGGATCATCGGTGAACGCATTGCGGTAATCGCCGAAGAGCCCCCGGCGGGCGGCGCGCTCCGCGAGGAACCGATGCGTGCGCACGTAGCGGTGCCGCATGTCGACGTGCCCGTTCTCGAAGCGAAACGCCGTCACGGCGCCGTCGCCGTTGAACGGGTTCGCGTCGCCCATCTTCGGCGGGTACTGCTGGTCGGGACCGACGCGATAGAACGTGCCGTTCAGCTCGGCCGGGATTTCGCCCTCGACCTCGAGATCGAAGAGATCGAACTCGAGACGGAACGGCTCGTCGATCGTCATGAAGGTCGGGGTTTTCGGGAAGGGCGTCGTCATACGCGTCTCCAGCAGCTCAGTAGTTTTCGAGGCAACCCGCTTCGAATCCGACCGTGAATTCAAGCGGACCTGCCGACATAGCACAAGACCGCAAAACGCCTCCGGCGCGGCATCATTCGTCGGCGCTCTTTTCGGCTCCGAGAGTCGAACCGTGAAAAGGACCGCACAATAAGCACTTACCGAATCGCGGCGGTAGCAGGCATCGAGCGCCGGAGTCGTCGCAACTCGAGAGCTGCGGCGGCCGTGACGTCCGTCACGGGAACATTCGCCGCTCGCCGGTACGGTAGCGCGAGTGAATCGGAACGAAGGGGGTCGGCCATGACGGGCCACGACTACGACGACGACTACGCGGAGACGCAAGTGCTGCCCGGCAGGATCGACGCGGACGAGCTCGACACGGAAGAGACGGTCGTGCTCGACGACGAATATCGACGACGAATCGAGCGCGGGCTCGATCCTGGGCGCGACCGCAGCCGCTAGACCGCTGCGGCGCACGCATCGAGGACGTACTGGACGCTCTCGTCGGCGCCTGGGTCGGTGCTTGCCTCGTCGAGGGAGCCCCGAGCCCTACGGCGATGACCTAGCGGCAGTCTGGATACTATCGACGAGAAACGGCGCCGGTGCGCCGGCGGACCAGGATGACGCGGATCTGATCCGCCGTTCGCCTCAACGGCGCACGACCTGCGTCGCTCGGGCAGCGGCAAGAAAGTCGACGTACGCATCGAGGGACGCCGCGTCGCCGCCTTCGACGATCAGCACGTCCTTGCCGTTACGAACGACGCGCGTCGGCTCTTCTCGATCGGCATATTTCACGTCGAGCAGACGCTCGTACGCCTCCGCGAACTCGATCGCATCCTGCTCCGTGTCCCACGTGGTGCGGAGCAGCAGCAATAGCGCCCCGGTTTCCGCATTCCGAAGCACCGCCCATCGATCGCCGTTCCAGCCCGCGGCCGCGACTTGCGACTCGGCGGCGAGCCCGTGCTCCGCGAAGATGACGCGCCACTGCATCTCGCCGACCACGTTCTGCTCGAGCACGTCCCAGCCGGCGAAGAGATCGTGCGTCTCGAGCGACGGCCATTCGAAACGCACCGGCGTCTCGCGCGCGAACCACTTCTCCGGATGAAGGATCTGCTCCGTCGATTGCGGCGGATACTCGGTATAAAGCTTCTCGACCTCGCTCCAGCCGCGCTCCTCGACCGCGAAGACGAACGCGAGTCCCTTCAGGTACGCACCGACGAGCGTCTCGATGATGAACGCAGGAATGTCGTCGACCGACTCGAGCGCGGACGAGAAGTCGTCCCCGAGCATCGGCGCAATCCCTGCCTGTTGCATGGACGATTTGAGGGTATCGACGTCGAGCTGGCTCTGCATCGCGATCGCCGCCTGCAGCGCAGCCCGCGGCGGTACCGCGCCCAGCATGTTGCGCAGCATCCAGAGCGTCATGACGTACGTCGCCTCGCCTTCGACGACCGCCTGACGAGCGAGCAGCTCGTCGTCGTTCAGCGTGCGGTCCCGCTGCCCGTCCTGGATGTAGGCCTCGAGATCGAAGTGCTGATCCTGCAGACCGTGATAGAGCTCGTGCGCGTAGATCGTGCCCGCCATCATCGGCGACATCTCGTCGAACAGCACGTAGAACGCACTCTCGACCGGATCGTAGTAGGCGGCGACCTGCGACGTCATCACGCCCTTCATCAGCTCGGTCAGCTCGAGATCCTCCTCGCCTCGATAGAGGCCGAGCCTGCGCACGATGTCGTTGTAGTGCTCGGCGACCGCCGGCGGCACCACGCTCTCGAGCTCGCGCTGCAAATACTGCGCGAAGTCTTCCGGCGACTGGCTCTGCGCCTTGACCGGCCGCACGAACGGAAGCCCTCTGATCTCCGCGACCTCGCTCTGGATCCGATCGGCGAGCTCTTGGGGGTCGACCGTCTGCTCCGGCTCCGCAAGCTGTGCTACTGCGAAGCAGGGCGCGCCGAGCGCGACGAGGACGAACGGCCGAACGGCACTCGGGAGGGTGATTCGCATCTCATGCTCCCCAGGTAAACGGTCTCGGAGTATAGCCACGTCGAGCCGTGCGCGTCGTCGAGAAAATTACAACATCTATAGAGCAATGCGCAGCCGAGGCGGTTTCGGGGAGGGTATCGACCGTCACATCCGAGTCCGCGCGCCTCTCCTTCTCTCATTTCCGAGCGCTTCCGCACATTTCGCAGAGCACCGTATTGTCAACCGGTCGTTCGCACGGCGTCGTTCGTCGATGAGCGCCGCGGCGGCTCTTTCCGGAATGCGAGCTCGAGATAGGGCGGAAACTCGATGCCGGTGATCCGCTTCAGCGCCTTCAGCAATGCATAGAGGCGGTGCTTGTTGTCGGCGTGGCTCGACTTCTCGGCGGTGTAATACCAGAGATCGATACGATCCCTCACGCCCAAGCGGCTCGGCTCGAGCAAACGCGCGCGCCCCGGGGATCTCGCGAGGATTCGTTCGATCTCGCCGATCGTGCCTCCGCGTATTCCGGCACGCAGAAGCTCCGGCCACGTGACGTCGCGCCGCCAATGACGCGAGAACCGGCGAGTGACGCGGAGCGCCGCCCAACGCGGGAGGAAGTTGATCAACGGAAGCCCGCCGGTCGTATGAGTCTCGATCGGGAAATATCGGTGCGGCGTTTCGCGGATGAACAGCACACCGCCGGGCTCGAGTGTCCGCCATAGGCTCGGGAGCAGAGTGTCGCGTTCCTCGGGCAGCAAGTGCTCGTAGACCGCGCAGAGCACGATGTGATCGAAGCGTCCGAGCGTGTGGGGTATCCGGGTTCCGTCCTCGGACAGAATGAATTTGGCGTTGTTCAGGCCGTAGAACTTCGCACGCGCACGGGCGATTCTCAGCGAGTCCGCGTCGATGTCGACGCCAACGACCGACGCAGTGGGAAACATTCGACACAAAGTCACCGTCGATGCGCCCGAGCCGCATCCGAAGTCGAGAATGCGCTTGCCGGCGAACTCCTCGTCCCCGACGTACCCCAGCAAGGCCCACTTGAGGGCCGCGCCGGTGTACTGCGGCGATTCGTCTCGCGCAATCTCGTCGCATAGGAAGGCAGGACCTTTGACTTCGAGAACGAGCCGGATCAGGTCGAGATCGTATGCCGTCTCCAAGCTCGAGAACTTGATGGGGAGCGACTCGTCGATTTTCTGCACGTCGATGACATTACGCCCGGCCGAGACGGGCCTGACACGTACTCGCGCGCCCTGCGCCGCGATCTCCCACGACGGCTCACGAACTTCGGCGGTGCCCGGTTCCGCGATACCCGACGTTGCGGCGAGTGAAGCTCTCCGGGAGTTCTCGCGCATGCGCCCCCTCCGGCCTTATCGGCTGTCTCGAGTGCTCCACCGGAGCGGAAGGATTCGTTTCCGAAATGCGCTCGAGGTTGCGGCCGATTTTTCTTTCTACGTTCGAGCTTTCTCGTTCTTCGAGAATGCCGCCGGGCACTCTCCCATCCGAAGACTGACGTCGTTTGCCAATGTTTCGCAAGTGGGGAATTGCACCGATCCGTTGCCGCGGCAAATCAGACCGCTATTCCGCGGGCGCCGCGACGTCGTACGGTGAACTCGAGGTTCACCCGAGTGGTGCTTGCGCTCGGAGTGACGTCACGAGATTCTAGAGTCGAGCCGGAAATGGATGCTCGGCATGCGTACGGAAACCCTCACGGAGCGTGCGGATCTCGTGATTCGTCGGCTCCCGTTGCGCCATCGAACGAAGTCCGCCATGGATGAGCGCGAAGCGGACGCTTTCGAATCGCCGCGGCCGTTCGTCACGAGGAAGCACGCAGCGTCATGACGATCGAGGTACGACCCGCCGCCGTCTTCGAGGACGTCGCGACGATGCTGGGTCCGAAGCGACCCGACGCGAACGTCTGCTGGTGCTTGAGCTATCGCATACCGTCGAAGGAGAATCTGACGCTCCGCGGCCCCGACCGGGCGAAGAAGGTTGCCGAGCTGATGAAGCGCGGACCGATCGGCGTGCTCGCGTACGACGGTGACGAGGTCGTCGGCTGGGCCGCAGTCGCGCGGCGCGCGGAGACGACCTTCGCGCGCAACCGGAAGATCCCGCACGTCGACGACCTCGACGTGTGGTCCGTCTGGTGCATCCGCGTTCGGCCCGGACACCGCCGAAAGGGCATCTCGCATCACCTCCTCGCCGGCGCCGTCGAGCTCGCGCGCTCCCAAGGAGCGCCCGCGATCGAGGGTTATCCGGTCGACAACCGGGGGCAGAAGGTCGACCTCACGATGGCGTATGTAGGCACACGAGCGCTCTTCGAGAAGGCA
>CAZKNH010000137.1:0-10650 GCA_964553875.1 uncultured Gammaproteobacteria bacterium
ACGTTCATCGCGCACCATGGGCTGATCCCGCTGCAGGACAAGCGTTTCGCGCTCGTCTTCATGACGCCGACGAACGCCCCAGGCGTGAAATTCATCTGCCGCAAGTCGTACGAGCTCGCCGCGGCCACGGTCGCAAGCCCGTTCGATCAGCCGCTGTCGTCGCGTCTCGACGAGAACGACGCCGTGTTCATCCTCGACAACGTGTTCGTCCCCTGGGAGAACGTGTTCGTCTACGGCGACGTCGAGAAGGCCAACAACTTCTTCCCGCAGACGGGCTTCCTGCCGCGCTTCGTCGTGCACGGCTGCACGCGTCTCGCCGTGAAGCTCGACTTCATCGCGGGGCTCTTGCTCAAGGCCGTCGAGGCCGCCGGGACGAAGGATTACCGCGGCGTGCAGGCGAACGTCGGCGAGGTCCTCGCGTGGCGAAACATGTTCTGGGCGCTGACCGACGCGATGGTCCGCAACCCGCGTCCGTGGAAGGGCGATTACCTGCTGCCCAACATGGATCCCGGCAACGCGTATCAGATCCTCGCGACGATGGCTTACTCGAAGATCAAGTACATCATCGAGCAGACCGTCGCGTCCGGGCTGATCTACTTGAACTCGCACGCCCGCGACTTCGCGAACCCGGAGATCAGGCCGTACATCGACCGCTACATGCGCGGCTCGAACGGCTACACCGCGGAGCAGCGCGCGAAGCTGATGAAGCTCCTATGGGATTCGATCGGCACCGAGTTCGGCGCGCGCCACGAGCTCTACGAGATCAACTACGGCGGCAGCACAGAGGAGATTCGTCGTTATTGCCTGTTCAGCGCCCTCGCGAACGGCAATGCGGAGCAGTTCAAGGGCTTCGCGGAAGCGTGCATGGCCGAGTACGACCTCGACGGCTGGACGGTCCCCGACCTGATCGACCCCGACGACGTGTCCGTGCACGGCGCACGAGCACGATGAGCCCGACATGTCGACGGATGGCGAGCAGCGCAACACGACCGCCGACCTCGAGCTCCGTGCTCTGGAGAAGATGACGGCCGCATTGTGCCGGCATATCGAGCTTTTGTGGCTCAACGCGGCACGAAGCGGCGGGCTCGACCGTGAAGCCGAGCTGCACCGGCAGGCGTTCGAGGAGCGTCGCAAGGAAGCGATGCGGCTCGTGAAGACGCCGGGAAGCGAGCCGGTCGCGACGCGTATCGCGCGGCTCGAGCGCCTCGTCGAGGCGCTCGAGGTCTCGCGCGAATACTTCAAGTCGCTCGCCGACGAGGTGCGGTGACCGGCTGCGCCGCGTCCGAATTGCCGGGCAGCCGGCCGTGTACTACGCTTCCACGCAACGCCCGCGTGCGAGACGCGGGCATATAACGACGACGAGGTTCGGGGAGGAAACGTCATGTTGAAGCGAGTTCGCCCGCATCAGTGTCTGCGTGTCGGGGCGTCGGCCGACGGCTCGAGGAAGGTCTTGCCGCTCGGCACGTTGGCGGCGGCGCTCGCGCTCGGCGCCGTGGGCGCGGTCGCGGCACAGGACATCACCCCTCCCGAGCTGCTCGAGCGAGTCGAAGTCGAGGCACCGAAGAACGCTTTCGGCATGCCGGCCGAAGGGTGGGTCCGGGTTCGCTATTCCGTGCTCGCGGACGGTACGACCGCCGACGTTCGAGTGGTCGACGTCATGCCGCCGAAGATGGGCACGAAGAATGCCGTCAGTGCCGTGCAGAAGTGGAAGTTCAAGCCCGCGACCGTCGGCGGGCAGCCTGTCGACTGGCACAACAACGAGTCGGTGATCGTGTTCGACCAGGAGAACATTCCGCTCGAGCCGTCGCAATTCTTCGCGCGGGGGTACGGCCAGATCGTCAATCTCGTGACGCAGCAGAACTACGAGCGGGCGAAGAGGCAGACCACGACGATGCTCGAGTCGCAGGCGTCGCGCCTCAACGAGATCGGGCTTCTACAGGCGCAGGCGGCGATGCTGCACGTCGCGACGTCGGATCTGCACGACGCGTACGATGCGATTCTGCGGGCGACCGATCCCGAAGTCGTCACGCTCAACGATCCGGAGCTCGCGAGCGCGCTGCGCTACCGCTTCGGCATCGAGCTCGAGCTCGGCCGCTTCGAAAGCGCATTGGAGAGCTATGCGCGCCTTGCGGCCATCGAGGAGCTGCCCGACGACGACGCCGTGAAGCAGCAGGCCGAGGCGTTACGCCAGGCTCTGCGCCCGGACGCCGCGATCGAGGTCAAGGGGCGCGTCGCGCGGGAGCCGTGGCACTACAAGCCGACTCGGCGAACGTTCGGTTTCAAGGACGTCAACGGCTCGATCCGCGGGCTCGAGCTCGAATGCAATCGGCGGCGGCAAACGCTCGAGTTCTCGCTCGACGTCGAGTGGACGATTCCCGAAAGCTGGGGCGCGTGCACGGTCACCGTCGACGCGCGGCGCGATACGACCTTCACGCTCGTCGAGCTCCCGGCGGCCGCCGCGAGCCAGTAGCCGAAAAACGTGTCAGATACCGTCTTCCAGTCGGTGTCTGACACGTTCCAGCTCCGGACACACCGCTACTCCTCGGGAACGGCGGCGCCGAGCTCGATCGTCGGCGGGTGGTAGCCGCGGGCCGCGAGCCAGTCGCGGAGCGCGGGGCCCGTGCCGCGAGGCCACGGTCTCAGGTTCGCGAGCGGGACCGCCTTGTAGTCCGCGAGCTCGTCCGCAGCGAGGCGGATCTCACCGGCAGCGAGCCGCACGTGATACGCGAAGATGATCTGGTTCAGTCGCGCGAACGGGTAGGCGCCGACGTAGCCGACGATCTCGCCGGGCAGCCCGAGCTCTTCCTCGACCTCACGCAGCACGGCGTGCTCGGGCGTCTCGTCCGGCTCCAGGAAACCCGCGACGAGCACGTACCAGGTTTCGGGAAAGCCGCGATTGCGGACGAGGATCACGCGTCCGTCCCGCTCGACGATCGCGGCGACGACCGGAATCGGATTGTTCCAGTGCACGAAGCCGCAGCCGGCCTGCGGACAGACGAGCCGGGTTCGACCGCCGCGCTCGGCCTCTATCAGCGGTGTGCGGCACCTCGGGCAGTACGTGAATCCGCCGCTGGTCATCGCTTCGAAGCGGCCGGGCGCTCGAGCAGGCACGAGAAATAGCGCGCCTCGCCGTCCGCGAGCCGCCGATATGCGCGATAGCCGACGACGCCGCTCCAGTCGAGGTACGCCTTTCTCGCGGCCTCATCCGCGATCGAGTCGGCGACCGCCTCGCGGCGCGCGCTGTCGAGCTCGAGCGCCCGCACGACGTTGACCGTAATGTCCCGCCGGTCCAGGACGCGAAAGCCCGCGGCGACGAGCTCCGGAACGACGTCGTCGTCGCGCCAGCCGCCGTCCGCGTAACAGAAGCGTCCGCCCGGAACGAGCACGCGGTGGACTTCCGCGAAAAACGCCCGGCGATCGTCGTAGAGGTGGGAGGCTTCGATATTGATCACGACATCGAACGACGCGTCGGGCTCGTCGAGCGACTCCGCGTCTCCGACGCGGAACTCGAGGTTCGCTGCGGCGTGACGCTCGCGCGCGAGCCTGACGTTGCCCTCGCTCACGTCGATACCGACGTAGCGCGACGGAGAGAACGTGAGCGCGAGAAAGGCGGCGCCGCCGCCCCGGCCGCAGCTCACCTCGAGGACCCTCGCGCCTTCGAGGCTCGTGCCGCGGACGGCGTGCTCGTAGAGCCTCAGACAGTAGAACTCCGGCGTGTCGGGCGGCACGACGGTCTCGTCAGAGTCGGACGCGAACCCGTAGTTCAGCACGGTCAGCTCCGGGAACCGGTTCGCCGCGTCGTCGTACTGCGCGCGGCTCACGCTGCGTCTGCTCGAGGGCGTGCTCATGGTCTTATGCGGTATTCCTCATCGGCGCTGCCGCGATGGCGTATGCGGGCTGCACGATGCGGTGCAGCGTCATCTCGATGCCGTAGCGCGGATGCATCGTCGTGCCCGCAGCCCTCTCGATGCGCTGACCCGGCACGAGCGCGAGCTCGAAGCGCCGCGCGATCTGCGCGACGACGAGCTTGAGCTCGGTCATCGCGAGCGTCGCCCCGATGCAATTCCTGTGCCCGGCGGCAAACGGGATGAACGCGAAGCGCGGCCGCGCGGCGCAGCGCTCGGGCAGGAAGCGGTCGGGATCGAAGCGGTGCGGATCCGGCCACAGCCGCTCGAGCCGGTGCATCGCGTAGAGCGAGACATAGATCGTCGCGCCTTGCGGGATCGCGTAGCCGCCGAGCGAATCGGGCTCGAGCGCGACCCGCGAGATCGAATGGATCGGCGAGAAAAGCCTGAGCGTTTCCGATACGACCTGCTCGACGTAGCCGAGCGCGTCGACGTCCGCGGCCGTCGGCTGCCGGTCGCCGATCACGCGCAGCGACTCGGCCGCGACCCGCGTTCGTACGTCCGGATGCTCCGCGAGCAGATAGAAAATCCACACGAGCGACGTCGAAGAGGTCTCGTGCCCCGCGAAGAACAGCGTCAGAAGCTGGGAGCGCAAAGACTTGTCGTCGAACTCGTCACCTTGCTCGCGGCTCGACTTCACGAGCACTTCCAGGACGCCGCAGTCTGCGAAATCCCGCTTCCTCGATGTCGCGAGATACTCGTAGACGCAGGCGTCGATGTCGCGGACAGCGCTCGCGAGCGCCCGCGTCCATCCGGCCGAGCCGCCGAAAAGGGCATGGAGCGCGTTCCGCGGCGGCAGAGGCCACGCATGCTTGATCTCGACGGCCGCGGCACAGAAGCGATCCGCGATCTCGGCGAAGCCTTCGCCCATCAGGTAGCGGCCGGCGATGCGCTGAGAAAGGTCGAGAAACTCGCGCTCGGTATCGATCGCGGTACCGGCATCGGCGTGCCGCTCCCAGCCGTCGAGGAACGCCTCGATGTGTTCCGCCATCCACGGAACCTGCGCGCCGACGTAGCCGGGCTTGAACGCCGGCTGGGTGATCAGGCGCTGGCGCTTCCACGCGTCGCCTTCGCTCAGCAGGAGACCGTCGCCGAGAAGCTCCACCGCGGCGCGGTAGCGCGTGTTCTTGCGGTATTTCTTCCGCTTCGTGACGAGCAGCTCGTGCACGAGCTCCGGATCGGAGACGAGGTAGACGTCGCGGCCCCTGATCGGCACTCTCGCGATCGGGCCGTAACGGGTCGCAATGCGCAGCCAAAACTCCATCGGATTGCGCAAGAGCCCGTCGAGGCAGCCGAGATAAGGAAGACCGATCGGTCCTGCGGGCTCGATCCCCGCGCACGCAGAGCGCTGCGCCGCGGAGCCCGTCTCCGTGTCCGAAGCCGTCTGTGCCACAGTCACCCCCCCAAAGACCGTGTGGCGCGAAAGGCCGGGAGAGCCCCCGGCCCGGTGCGGCTCTTGCGGCCGCTAGCTGGATCCGGCGGAAGTATGCGGCAGGGGAGCGGGCAAGGCAAAGAATGTCGCGGATGCGGTCCGATCGGCCCCCGCCGGCGTCGGGTGATAGACTGAGCACGCGTCGCGCTCGCTCCGAGCGCGTCGCGTTCTAGTCAGGGAGCCTGGAAGAACGATGATCATCGATTGCCACGGACATTACACGACCGCTCCGAAGGAGCTCGGCGAGTATCGCGAGAAGCAAAAGGCCGAGCTTGCGAAGGATCCGAACCATCAGGCGGTCAAGGGCACGCTGAACATCAGCGACGATCAGCTCAGGGAAAGCGTCGAGGGGAATCAGCTCAAGCTCCAGCGGGAGCGGGGCACCGACGTCACGCTGTTCTCGCCGCGTGCGAGCTGGATGGGGCACCACATCGGCAACGAGTCGACGAGCCGCGCGTGGACCGAGCATTGCAACGACCTGATCTACCGGCTCACGAAGCTCTATCCGAAGAACTTCGTCGGCGTCGCGCAGCTGCCGCAGTCTCCCGGCGCACCGATCGACAGCAGCGTGCGCGAGCTCGAGCGCTGCGTCCTCGAGCTCGGCTTCGTCGGCTGCAACCTGAACCCGGACCCGACCGGCGGCTACTTCACCGGCCCGCCGCTCGGCGACCGCTACTGGTACCCGCTCTACGAGAAGATGTGCGAGCTCGAGGTGCCCGCGATGATCCACGTCAGCGGCGCATGCAATGCGCCGTACTGGCACACGACGGGCTCCTATTACCTGAGCGCGGATACGGTCGCGTTCATGCAGATGATGACGTCCGACATCTTCAAGGATTTCCCGGACCTCAAGTTCATCATTCCGCACGGCGGCGGCGCGGTGCCGTACCACTGGGGACGCTTCCGCGGGCTCGCGGACATGCTGAAGCGGCCGCCGCTCGAGGAGTCCGTGCTGAACAACGTGTTCTTCGATACGTGCGTCTACCACCAGCCGGGCATCGACCTGCTGCTCAAGGTCATTCCGATCGACAACATCCTGTTCGCTTCGGAGATGATCGGTGCGGTGCGCGGCATCGATCCCGAGACCGGTCATTACTTCGACGACACGAAGCGCTATATCGACGGCAACACGACGCTGACCGAAGAGGAACGCAAGAAGATCTTCGAGCTCAATGCACGGCGCGTCTTCAAGCGTCTGCCCGCCGCGCTCGGAGAGTGAGCGCGGACAGGGCGTGGACTCCGCGAATTCCGATGCGCGCGTCGACCTCGCCGCCTACGCGGCTCGGGTCGGCGCTGCCGGCCCGCTCGAGGCGAGCCTCGAGACGCTTCGCGCGCTCCATCGCCTGCATCCGGTCGCGATTCCGTTCGAGAACCTGACGACGCTGCTCGGCGAAAGCCCTTTGCTCGACGTGCCGTCGCTCGAGCGCAAGCTCGTGCTATCGGGACGGGGCGGGTACTGCTTCGAGCACAACCGGCTCTTCGGCGCCGTGCTCGAGTCGCTCGGATTCGCCGTGACGGGGCTCGCCGCGCGCGTGCTCTGGGAGCGCGAGCCGGGCGCCGTGATTCCGCGCACGCACATGCTGCTCGCCGTCGACGTCGACGGCGAGCGCTATATCGCCGACGTCGGCTTTGGTGGACTGACGCTGACTGCGCCTCTGCGGCTCGTGCCCGATAGAGAGCAGCCGACGCCGCACGAGACCTTCCGGCTGCGGCGGCACGACGGCGGGTTCGTGCTCGAGGCACGGCTGCGCGACGAGTGGCGCGCGCTCTACTGGTTCGACGAGACGATCCATCTGCCGATCGACTTCGAGGTGCTGAACCACTTCGTCGCGACGCATCCGGGCTCCCCGTTCCGCTCGATGCTCTATTGCGCGCGCGTGTTGCCGGACCGGCGCCTCGCGCTGCGCAACGGCCGCTTCACGGTCCGCCGTCTCGGCGGCGCCGCCGAGACACACGAGCTGCGCGGCGTGGCCGCGTTGCGCCGTGTGCTCGGCAACGACTTCGGTATCGCGCTGCCGGACGAACCGATGCTCGACGAAATCCTCGAGCAGGTCTTGACGGCCTGGTGACGTCCGCGGAGACGAGCCGTGCTTTGAGCACGTTCTCGGACTGGATGCCGTCGTCGAATCGGAGCGGTGACGTCGATCATTTTTGTTTCTCCCTCGCGGCGGCGATGGCCCGCTCGAGCTCCTCGAGCTCCGCGTCGGAGAGCTGCCGTGCCGACATGTCGATCAGTGCCGTCATCGTTCTGAGCGGCGACCCGTCGAAGAACGTATCGACGAGCTTGCGCAGTGCCGCCTGGCGAGCGCGCTTCTTGCCCGCGGCCGGGCTGTACACGTAGCGGGGGCCGGACTGCGTGACTTTCAAGTGCCCCTGCTCGACGAGGCGGGTCAGGACCGCGCGGACCGCGGAGTAGCTCGGCGGGTTCGGAATGCGCTCGAGGACCTCCTTCGCGGTGGCTTCCCCGAGCTCGTAAACGGCGTCCATGGCCTGGCTTTCGCGCCGCGTAAGGCCGGTTTCCGGCTTCATCCCTCGTCGCCTCCTGCTAAAAATTTAGCACTGTGCTAGAAAACTGGCACCCTCTCCGGCCGGGATCAAGCGCGGCGCTCGCCCTGGCGGGAAGCCCGGATTTCCCAATTTGATTTGTCGCAGGCTGCGCACTAAATTGTCGCGGCCGTCGCGCCGGCTCGATCCGTGTCATGAAGCGGCCGGCTGCGCGCTCGTGGGGGAAAAGCGATATGGATTTCATTTATTTCCTGGGCCGTTTCCATGTCGTCGTGCTGCACATCCCGATCGGCATCATCGTGGCGCTGGTCGGGCTCGAGTGGGCAGCTCGCAAGGAGAAGTACCGGCAGCTCGAAGCGGCATCGCCGTATCTGTGGGGTGCGGCGGCGGTGTCCGCGCTCGTCACGGTGCTGTTCGGCTACATGCACTTCGCCGAGGGCGGGTTCGATGGACCGTCCGGCTCGCAGCATCGGCTGTTCGGCACGCTGCTCGCGCTGCTCACGACGGCAGTCGCGCTCGTTCGCATCAGCAAGTTCGCGCCGAGCTACGCACCGCTGTTCTTCCCGGCTTCGGTCGTGCTGCTGCTGCTATCGGCGATCACCGGGCATTACGGCGGCAATCTGACGCACGGCTCGTCGTTCCTGGTCGAGTACGCTCCGCAGCCGCTGCGCTCGCTGGCGGGGCTTCCGCCGCGGCGGCCGAAGGTTACGAATCTCGCGATGGCGGATCCGTTCCTCGACATCGTCGGCCCGATGCTGAATCAGCGCTGCTCGAGCTGCCACAACAGCGACAAGCGGCAGGGCGAGCTCGACCTGACGAGCTACCAGGCCGTGATGAGAGGCGGCGAGACGGGCGGCACAGTCGTCGCCGGGCGGCCGAACGACAGCGAGCTCTACTACCGGATCACGCTGCCGCCGAATGACGACGCGTTCATGCCGGCCGAGGGCAAGACGCCGTTGACCGCCGAGCAGGTGCGCATCATCGAGTGGTGGATCGCGGCGGGCGCGCCGCAGGGCACGACCATGTCGCAGCTCGAGGTTCCGCCGGAGATCGAGCGGCTGATCCGCGCCGAGCTCGGTCTCGAGACCTGACGTAACCGGCGCCCGCTCGGCGCCAACGGCGGCCTAGAGAGCCGCGAAGAGGTTGTGACGTGGCCGTAAACCTAAGCGAATTCGCACGCTCGCTCACCGTCGAGACGGCGTTCACCGTGCTCGGCGTCGCAAAGGCGCTGAAAGCCAAGGGGAAGGACATCGTCGAGCTCGAGATCGGCGACAGTCCGTTCGACAGCACGGCGGGGGCGCGTGCAGGGGGCATTCGGGCGATCGAGGACAACCAGTCGCATTACTGCCCGTCGCCGGGAATCCCCGAGTTTCGCGCGGCGGCCGCGGAGTTCGTCCGGCGCGAGTTCGGCGTGCCGGCGGAGCCCGAGAACATCGTCGCCGGGCCCGGCGCGAAGGTGTTCGAGCAGTTCTTCTGCGAGGCCTTTCTCGACCCCGGCGACGGCGTGCTCGTCTTCAGCCCGTACTTCCCGACGTACGTGCCGAACATCCTGCGCCGAGGCGCACGCCCGGTCTTCGTGCCGCTTCGCCAGTCGAACGAGTTCCGTCCGGACATCGCGGACATCGAGCGGTTCCTCGCCGAGGATCCTTCGCCGAAGGCGATCTTCCTGAATTCGCCGCACAACCCGACCGGCGGCGTCGCGACCGAGCAGGACCTGAAGCAGATCGCGGACCTCATCCGGGGCCGCAACGTCGCGGTGTTCAGCGACGAGCCGTACTGCCACATGGTCTGGCGCGGTGAGCACAAGTCGCTGCTCGCCGAGCCCGGCATGCTCGAGCAGTGCGTCGCCGCCTATACGTTCAGCAAGTCGTACAGCATGAGCGGCTGGCGGCTCGGTTTCGCCGTCGCGTCAGCGGAGGTCGCGGACGCGATCGGCAAGATGATCAACACGACGCTGTCGTGCACGCCGCCGATCGTGCAGCTTGCGGGCACCGCGGCGTTGAAGCAGGACACCGCGGAGCGGGACCGCACGATGGGCGAGTTCCGCGACAAGGTCGTGCTCCTGACCGAAGGGCTGAACCGCATCGACGGCTTCCACGTGCTCGAGCCGACGGCGACGTTCTACGTCTTCCCGAACGTCGCGGCCGTCTGCAATCGTCTCGGCGTGACGAGCCACGGCCTCGCGCTCTTCATGCTCGAGGCGGCGGACGACGACTTCGGGATCGCGTGTCTCGGCGGGGAATGCTTCGGCGAGGCAGGCGCCGGATTCCTGCGTTTCTCCTGCGCCGAGCCGAACGATCGGCTCCGTCAGGCACTCGAATTCATCCCGGTCGCGCTGTCCCGCACGGACCGCCTCGCCGCGTGGCTCGAGCAGAAGCCGCAGTATCGGTTGCGGGAACCGTATCCCGTTTGACCGGCGTCTGACTCGGCGGCGCGTTCGCGCCGTCGTCGTTGTCCCGTCAGCGGGTCGTCCGCGTCCGGCCCGTGCTCGAGCGCGCCGACGCGGCGCCCGAGTTTGTCGGCGTCGAAGCCCGTCCCGCCGACCCGGCCGATCTCGAGGGAGCGCGAGTCGTCGCAACGGCCGCGTTTCCGCGCGTCGGCGCCGCGGCAACGCTACGCGTAGCACCGGACGTGCTCCGCGGCGCCGCGGTTCGGCTTCCGGTCGTCGCGCTGCGTGTCGGGCTTGCAGCACCGCGGGTCGGGTTCGCCGTGCGGCTGGTCGAGTTCGCCGCGCCGCGAGCCGTGCTCGCCGCGCCGCGAGTCGTGCTCGCCGTGCCGCGAGCCGCGCTCGACGCAGCGCGTACGTCG
>CAZKNH010000138.1:0-10310 GCA_964553875.1 uncultured Gammaproteobacteria bacterium
CATGCTCGAGAAGCTCGGCGCGGTGATCGGCACGACGAACCTGCACATCTACGCGCACATGCGCGGCGAGACGCTCGAGGAGTTCCAGAAGACGCGGAACGCGCAGGTGCTCTACTCGGTCGCCGGCACCGACGCGGGCAAGAAGGACTGGGACACGCAGCGCACGTGAGCGGCGGCGCGCGGCGCATCCGCTTCGAGCGGCCTTCGCCGCGCCGCGAGCGGGTTTTCCTCGCCGCGGTGCGGCGGAGCCGCGCGCTGCACGGCGCCTTCGTCGAGGCGCCGGGCACGCACGAGGAATACGTCGAATATCTGCGCCGGGCGCGTCGTCCGACACAAGAATCCTTCCTCGTCGTCGACGCCGATACGGACGAGCTCGTCGGCGTCGTCAACGTGAACGATATCGTCCGCGACGCGCGGAACTCCGCTTCGCTCGGCTACTACGCGTTCGAGCCTTATGCCGGCCGGGGGCTGATGCGCGAGGCGCTCGGCTTCGTCGTCGCGCACGCGTTCCGCACGCTCAGGCTGCACCGGCTCGAGGCGAGCATCCAGCCGCACAATATCCGTTCGATCCGGCTCGTCGAGGGGCTCGGGTTCAAGCTCGAGGGCACGTCCCGGCGTTATCTCAAGATCCGCGGCCGCTGGCGCGACCATCAGCGCTGGGCGCTGCTCGTCGAGGATTGGCAGGCGGCACGCTCGCGTGCGCCGACCGTTGCCGGCGCCATGTCCACAGGAGCAGCACGGCGAGGACCGCGAAGGTCAGGAGCAGCAGCGCTGCAGCTGCCCTAGAGAAGCCTTCCGTGAAGGCGGCGAGGAGACCCTGATCCGCGCGCGGCCCGACCTTGTCGAGGGACGGCGGATAGCCCGCGTTCGCCATCGTCAGCGTGACGAACGCGGTCCCGAACGCGATGCCGATCACGTTGCCGGTATTCCTGCAGAGGTTCACGAATCCCGACGCGAAGCCGTGCGAGCGCGCGTCGACCGCGTTCAGCATCGAGGTCGAATTCGGCGCGCTGAACGTCGACAGGCCGAGCGCCATCGTCATCAGCGCGGTGACGACGAGCCACTCGGGCGATGTGAGCTCGAGCAGGTAGAACTGCACGAGTCCGAGCATAGAGATCGCGATGCCGACGTTCGCGAAGAGCCGCACGCCGTACCGATCGGCGAACCGGCCGACGAAGGGCCCCGCGATCGCGGTCACGACGGCGGCAGGCATCATCAGGAGCCCCACCCGCGACGGGTCGATGCCTTTCACCGCCTGGAAGAAGAACGGCGCGAGGAAACGGGTCGCGGACACGCCCATGAACGCAACGACCGAGCCGAGCGCCCCGATCGCGAACGCGCCGGCGCGAAACAGGGAGACGTCGAGGAGCGGCGCGCTGCTGCGCCGCTCGGCGGCGATGAACGCGGCGGCAAATAAGGCGACGAGCGCGTAGTTCACGAGCGCGCGCGGCTCGGTCCAGCCGTGGCGGGGGCCGAGCGTCAGCGCGAGGAGCGCCGTGACCAGCAGGCACGAGAAGAGGAGCGCGCCGGCCGCGTCGAAGGACGCTTCGCGGCGCTCGCGTCGGCTGCCGTGCTGGAGGACGAGCTGTCCCGCGGTCGCGATCGCGATCATGGCGACCGCCGTCATCGCGAACAGCGCACGCCAGCCGACCGTGCCGACGATCAGCCCGCCCGTCGCCGGCCCGACGATCGCGCCGAGCCCGACGCCCGTCATCTGCCAGCCGAGCACGCGCGCCCGCTCGTGCGTGCCGTAGCTGCCGATCATGATCGCCATCGCCGTGCTCTGCGTCATCGCGGAGCCGATCCCGACGAGCACGCGGGCGCCGATCAGCGAGTGGATGCCGGCGGACACGGCGGCGAGCACGGCGCCGATCGAGAAGAGGCAGCAGCCGAGCACGTAGATACGCTTGCGCCCGATCGTGTCGGACAGTCGGCCGAGCGGCACGAGCAGCGCGGCGATCGTCAGGCTGTTGCCGAGGATGACCCACTGCGCGGTCGGCAGGTCCGTCGCGAACTCGAGCGCGATCGTCGGCAGCGCGACGATGGACGAGCTCGTGTCGAAGACGGTGACGAAGATCCCGGTCACGCAGACCAGGAAGGCGTGGAACTTGTGCTGCAACGTCGTTCCGTGATCGGGTTCTCGCGGCCGCCGCGCGGTGAACGCGGTGCGTCGCCGCGCGGCGAAAGCGAGAATGGTAGCAGGTGCGAGCGCGGCGACGCTCCGCCGCGGGGAGCGCGTTAGCCGGCGCCCCCGACGGCCCGGTCGACCGCGAGCACCTCGGCGGCGAGCTCCGCGGAGATCTCGTCGAGGGCATCGTCGAGCTCGTCGCCGAGCTCATCGCCGAGCAAGGCGTCCGTCGCTGCGTCATCGAGCAGGTCGAGCGCGGCGCCGTCGTGTCCCGAGTCGACCGATTCGGTCAGCACCGGAATGTCGTCTCCTGCAGCGAGCACGGAGATCTCGTCGCTCGAAGCGAGCAGCAGGATCTCGTCGTCCGCATCGACCACCGGGATCTCGTCGTTCGAACCGACTACCGACATGTCGTCGTCCAAAGCAACCACCGACATGTCTTCGTCCGAATCGGCCGCCGGCACGTCGTCGTCCGCACCGACCTGCGGAACGTCGTCATCCGAAGAGACGACGAGCGGGCTGTCGTCGCCCGAGGCGGGCAGTTGAGGGTCGTTGCTCGAAGCAGCGACCGTGGCGGTGTCGGCCGCGAGAAGCGGCGTTCGCGCAAACGCGCACGACGCGGCCACGCTCGAGACGAGCGTCGCGTCGACGATCGCCGCGCCGCGGAGCGCGGCGAGCGCGAGCGCGCTGTCCGCGAGATGATTCACGAGGCGCGGGATGCCCGCCGAGCACGTCGCGAGCGCGGCCACGGCGTCGGGGTTGAAGAGCCGCTCGAGCGCGCCGCCCGCGCGCGCCGCGGCATGCCGCAGATAACCTTCGACCCCGGCTGCGTCGAGGGGACGCACGCGTCGCACGAGGCGCACGCGCTGGCGGAGCGGCTCGAGTTGAGGCTCCTCGAGGCGGGCCCGGAGATCGTCGGTGCCCATCAGGACGAGGCTCGCTCCCGGGCATGCATTCGGATCCGGGCTCGTCAGCGCGTCGAGCGCGGCGAGCACCGGAGCGTCGAAATCGTGGGCGCGCTCGATCGCGACGAACACCCGGGTCTCGGTCGCGCCGAGCTCGATCAGGAACTGCCGCCACGTTTGCACCCGCTCCGCGCGGCTTTGCCGGTACGGCTCGAAGCCGAACTCGGCGAGCAGGAGCTCGAGCAGCTCGTGCGGCGTCGCGGGCGGCGTCGAGAGCCATGCGACGGCCGAGCGCATCCCGCCGGTGGCCGTGCGGAGCGTACGCGCCGCGAAGGTCGTCTTGCCGACCCCGGGCGGCCCGACGAGAACGAGCACGGCGTCCGGAGCGGAGAGCGCCGCCGCGGCTGGCAGCCCCTCGTCCTCCGCGCGGTCGTCGACGAACGTCGCGTCGTCCTGAGCGATCCCCGGTGCGAACAGTCGGCCGGTCAAACCGAAGTGCGTCGCGTACATCGGCAAGAGCCTCGTCGTGCAAGAATCCGGCGTAGTCTGCGGGTACGCGCCGTGCGCGTCCCGAAGGCAATTCACAGTGTTAGCATCGGAGGCAGCCGCGCTCGCGCGGTCTTCGGCAAAGCGAGGTGGATCATGCAGGGCTTACGCGACGCGACGCGGCCCGCGCCCGATGCACTCTTCACCGCGATCGCGGACTACGTCATCGATTTCTCGGCCGCGTCGCCCGACGCGAGGGATACGGCCCGATACTGCCTCATGGATTCGCTCGGCTGCGCGCTGCTCGCGCTCGGATTTCCTGCGTGCGTCGAGCGGCTCGGGCCCATCGTGCCGGGCGCGGAGCTCCGCGACGGCGCGCGCGTGCCCGGCACCGCCTACGTGCTCGACCCGGTCAAGGCTGCGTTCGACATCGGCACGGCGATCCGCTGGCTCGACTACAACGACACGTGGCTCGCCGCCGAGTGGGGGCATCCGTCCGACAATCTCGGTGCGATCCTCGCCGCCGCGGATTACGTGTGCCGCCGCGACGGTCCGGGCCGGCAGAGGCTCCTGATGGCGGATGTGCTGACCGCGATGATCCAGGCGCACGAGATCCAGGGCGTGCTCGCGCTCGAGAACGCGTTCAACCGCGTCGGGCTCGATCACGTGCTCCTCGTGCGGATCGCGAGCACCGCGGTCGCGACCCGGCTTCTCGGCGGCGCCCGCGCGCAGATCGTCGACGCGGTCTCGAACGCATGGCTCGACGGGGGAGCGCTCAGGGCGTATCGGCACGCGCCGAACACGGGGCCGCGGAAGAGCTGGGCCGCCGGCGACGCGACGAGCCGCGGCGTGAGGCATGCGCTGATGGCGCTCGCGGGCGAGCCCGGCTACCCGTCCGCGCTGAGCGCGCCGGTATGGGGATTCGAGGACGCGCTGATGCGGGGCGCCCGAATCAGGCTCGCTCGCCCGCTCGGGTCGTACGTGATGGAGAACGTGCTCTTCAAGATCGCATACCCCGCCGAGTTTCACGCGCAGACGGCCGTCGAGGCGGCGATCGAGCTTCACCCCGAGGTTGCCGGCCGGATCGACGACATCGAGTCGATCACGATCGAGACCCAGGAAGCCGCATGCCGGATCATCGACAAGACCGGGCCGCTCGCGAATCCCGCGGACCGCGATCATTGTCTGCAGTACATGGTCGCGGTCGCGCTGATCCACGGTGAGCTCACGGCCGCGCATTACGAGGATGAGGTTGCGGCCGATCCGCGCATCGACGCGCTCCGGGCGCGCATGACGGTCGTCGAGAACGAGACCTTCACGAAGGAGTATTTCGATCCGGAAAAGCGCGCCATCGGCAACGCCGTGCAGGTGCGCTTCACGGACGGGACGGCGACGCGTCGCGTGGCGATCGATTACCCGCTCGGGCATCGAAAGCGCCGCGCGGAGGGCATCCCGCTGCTCGTCGAGAAGTTTCGGCGTAATGTCCGCAGCCGCTTCGACGAGCCCCGAGCGCGGGAGCTCGAGTCGGTCTTCGACGACCTCGACCGCCTCGAGGCGATGCCCGTCGACGAGTTCATGACGCTGTGGGTCGAACGCAGATGAGCGGGACCTCCGAGCAAACGGCAGAGCGCGTGACCCCGGGCGCGAAGCTGCGGCGTGCGGTCGAGCAGGGGCGGCCGCTCAAGATTCCCGGGACCGTCAACGCCTACTGCGCGCTGCTCGCCGAGCGTGCCGGATTCGAAGCCGTTTATCTTTCCGGGGCCGGCGTCGCGAACGCTTCGTTAGGCCTGCCGGACCTGGGGCTGACGACGCTTCACGACGTGCTCGAGGACGCGCGCCGCATCACCGCGGCGACGTCGTTGCCGCTTCTCGTTGATGCCGATACCGGCTGGGGCGGCGCGTTCAACATCGCACGCACCGTGCGCGAGCTGATCCGCGCGGGCGCCGCAGGCATGCACATCGAAGATCAGCAACAGGCGAAGCGCTGCGGCCATCGGCCGAACAAGGCGACGGTCCCCGCCGCCGAGATGTGCGATCGCATCAAGGCGGCGGTCGACGCGCGCGATGATGACAGCTTCGTCGTGATGGCGCGCACGGATGCGTACGCGACGGAGGGTCTCGACGCGGCGCTCGAGCGTTGCGCCGCGTATGTCGACGCGGGCGCGGACATGATCTTCGCGGAGGCGCTTCGCTCGCTCGACGAGTTCGCCGCATTCGCACGCGAGTTGACAGTGCCGGTGCTCGCGAACCTGACGGAGTTCGGCGTCACGCCGGCGTTCACGGCCGAAGAGCTCGGCCGCGTCGGCATCCGTATCGTGCTCTACCCGCTGTCCGCGTTCCGCGCGATGAGCAAGGCCGCCGAGAGCGTGTATGCCGCGATCATGCAAACCGGGACGACGCGCCACGTGCTCGACGCGATGCAGACGCGCGACGAGCTCTACGCGGTGCTCCGCTACCTCGACTACGAGCGCAAGCTCGACGAGCTCTTCGCCGCGGAACGGTCCGAGCCCTCGGACGAATAGCCGGCGACGGCGCCGGGCCGCCGCTCGCGAGGGTTTTCCGGAGCGAATCTTGCAGGCGGATCGTGCCGCCGCCCGGTCAATTCGTAGCAGCCGAAACCGGTCGGTTCGCGCTTGCAGGAGATTTGTTTAAATACCTTAAGCGCTTGGACCGTATTTTGGAGAACCAGTTAACATCTGCAGGTCAAGTGGCCGCTTCGAGGCTTGCCCGCAGGGGCGAGAGACGGTCCCCGAAGGATTCTCGGGCAAGGCTCCTCGCATGGAGCGACGGTCCAGAGGAGGGCGAGTGAAGAGGATAGCGCTTTGGGGGTCGGCCGGATGTATCGCGGTGGCGATCACGGGCTGCGGGCCGTCCGGTGAGGACGTCACGAGCTCGACGATCGCCCAGTACTGCACCGACTGTCACAACGACGTCGAGCGCGTGGCGGATCTTTCGCTCGAGGCGCTCGACGTCGCGCATGTCGACGCGGATCGCGAGATCTGGGAGCGTGTCGTCGAGAGGCTGAACGCCGGCATGATGCCGCCGCCCGACGCGCGAAGACCGCCGCCGGAGACGTACGCGGCCGTTACCGAGTGGCTCGAAAGCCGGCTCGACGAGACCTGGGAACCCTATCTGCCTCCGCCCGGTGCGCATCGCCTGAATCGCGCCGAGTACGAGAACGTCATCCGCGATCTGCTTGCCGTCGACGTCGACGCGGCGTCGTTCCTGCCGGTCGACGACTCGAGTGACGGATTCGACAACCAGGCCGGCACGCTGACGCTGTCGCCGGCGCTGCTCGAGGCGTACCTTTCCGCCGCCGGCAAGATCAGCCGGCTCGCGGTCGGCATCGTCGACCAGCCCACGCAGACGGTCTATCGCGTCGCCGAGGACACGACGCAGAACTATCACATCGAAGGCCTGCCGTTCGGCACGCGCGGCGGCACGCTGATCGAGCACTATTTCCCGGCCGACGGCGAGTACAACATCAAGATCTTCGCCGTCACGCTCGGCAACATGGGCAACTTCCGCCCGTTCGGAGAGGTGCGCGGCGAGCAGCTCGAGGTGCTCCTCGACGGCGAACGGGTCGCGCTGCTCGACTGGGACCAGCAGTTCACGGGCGGCTTCAGCGGGCAGCTCCAGACGATCGACGTGCGCGTGCCGATCACGGCGGGACCGCACAAGCTCGGCGTGACGTTCCTCGCGACGAACTATGCGCCGCTGCTCGATCTGAACAACGACTTCGAGCGGAGCACGATCGAGACCGGAGGCTTGCCCGGCTTCACGTTCTACCCGCACGTCGGCAGCGTCCGCATCGAGGGCCCGTTCAACGCGCGTAAGCCCGAGAGCACGCCGGCGCGTGACCGCATCTTCATCTGCCAGCCGGCGAGCGAGGCGGACGAGCCGGCGTGCGCCGAGCGCATCATCTCGACGCTCGCGCGCCGGGCGTACCGCGGCTTCGACACCGAGGAAGACATCAGCACGCTGATGAGCTTCTACGAGCGGGGCCGGCAGAACGGCGACTTCGAGACGGGGATTCAGTCGGCGCTCGAGCGTATGCTGGCGGACCCGAAATTCATCTACCGCTACGAATTCGAGCCGGCGAACGTGAAGGAGGGCGAGCCGTACGAGATCAGCGATCTCGCGCTCGCTTCGCGCCTGTCGTTCTTCCTCTGGAGCAGCATGCCGGACGACGAGCTCCTGTCGCTCGCCGAGCAGAACCGGCTGTCGGATCCCGCGGTGCTCGAGGCGCAGGTCCAGCGGATGCTGGCCGACCCGCGCTCGCAGGCGTTCACCGAGAACTTCGCCGGGCAATGGCTCGCGCTGCGCAAGCTCTCGGCGCACCAGCCGGTGGTCGACGAGTACCCGGATTTCGACGACAACCTGCGTCAGGCGTTTCGCCGCGAGACCGAGCTCTTCTTCGACAGCATCGTCCGTGAAGGGCGGAGCGCGCTCGAGCTCCTGACGGCGGACTACACGTTCGTCAACGACCGGCTCGCGAAGCACTACGGCATCCCGGGCGTTCAGGGCAGCCACTTCCGCCGCGTCGAGCTCGGCGAGGAGTTCGACCTGCGCCGCGGCCTGCTCGGCAAGGGCGCGATCCTGACGACGACGTCGAAGCCGAACGAGACGATGCCGCCGATTCGCGGCAATTGGATCTTGACTCATCTTATGGGCACGCCGCCGCCCCCGCCGCCGCCGAACGTTCCACCGATCGAGGCGGCCGCGGAGGATCTGGCGGCGGAGAACGTGACGCCGACGAAGCGCGACCTGCAGCTCAGGCATCGGGACAACCCGGCCTGCCTGTCGTGCCACGTGCTGATCGACCCGTTCGGATTCGCGCTGGAGCCGTTCGACGCGATCGGCCGCTATCGCGCGACCGAGAACGGCCGGCCGATCAACGCCGCGGACATGATGTACGACGGCAGCATGGTCGACGGTCCCGCGGAGCTGCGCGAATTCATGTTGAAGCACTCCGAGCAGTTCCTGCGCAACCTCGCCGAGAAGCTTTTGACGTACGCGGTGGGGCGCGGCATGACGTATCGCGACATGCCGGCCGTGAGACAGGTCGTCCGCGAGTCGGCCGACGAGAACTATCGGCTCGACGCGATGATCATGGCCGTTGTCAGGAGCCCGGTGTTCCGAATGAATACGAAGACCGGACCGTCGACGCACCAGCTGACGCAGGATGGCGCGCCGGTCACGGAAGCGAGCACCGCTGCCGTGGTGGAGTGACAGAGGAGGAGACGAGGAACATGTTCATCACGAAGAAGACGCTGCCGCGTAGAACCTTCCTTCGAGGGGTGGGGGCGACTATCGCGCTGCCGTTCCTGGATGCGATGGTGCCCGCGCTGCGCTCCTCGGCTCATGCGAACGAAGTGACGCCCACGCGCTTCACCGGAATCTTCATCCCGCACGGTGCCGCACCCGGGTATTGGGTGCCGACATCCGACGGCAAGGACTTCGAGTTCCCGTACATCTGGAAACCGCTCGAGCCGTTCCGCGACCGAGTCGTGCTGATGAGCGGCCTCTGGTCGCAGTCGTCCGAGCCGCCCCCGGGCGTCACGGGCGCGGATCACTTCGTCGCCGCGGCGTACCTCTGCGGCGTCAAGCCGAAGAAGACGACGGGCGCCGACGTCGAGTGCGGCACGACGATCGATCAGGTGATCGCGCAGAAGATCGGCCAGGAGACGCTGCTTCCGTCGCTGCAGCTCGCGGTCGAGGATCCGGGCGCGAACTCGACGAACTGCGGCGAGGGTTACAGCTGCGTCTACACGAACACGATCTCGTGGGCGACGCCGCACAGGCCGTTGCCGATGGAGATCAATCCGCAAGTCGTGTTCGAGCGCATGTTCGGCGACGGCGGGTCGCCGGAGGTGCGGGCCGCGCGGCGAGAGCAGCAGCGCAGCATCCTCGATTCGATCGGCGCCGACCTCGAGGGGCTGAAGGGCAAGGTCGGCTATCACGACCGCACTCGCGTCGAGCAGTATCTCGAGGACGTCCGTGAGATCGAGCGGCGGCTCGAGATCGCGGCGAAGGCGTCGACCGAGGCGCCGACGACGGGCATGCCGGTCGGCATTCCGGAGTCGTTCGACGAGCACATCAAGCTGCAGTTCGACCTGCTCGCGCTCGCGTTCCAGGCGGACATCACGCGCGTGTCGACGCTGCTGATGGCACGTGACCTCACGAGCCGCGTCTACCCGGAGAGCGGCACCAACATCAGCTTCCACGGCGGCTCGCACCACGCGGAGGATCCGGGCCGGATCGCGCAGTACGCGAAGCTGAACCAGTACCACGTCAAGACGGTCGCGTACTTCGTCGAGAAGCTGAAGAGCATTCCGGAAGGCGACGGCACGCTGCTCGATCATTCGCTGATCCTGTACGGCTCGAACATGGGCAACTCGAATCAGCATCTGCACTACGACGTGCCGCACGTGCTGATCGGCGGCGCCGGCGGGAAGCTCCAGGGCAACCGCCACCTCGCGTTCCCGCAGCGCACCGTGCCGACCGGTAACCTGCTGCTCAGCATTCTCGACATGTTCGATATCCATCTCGAGCGCTTCGGCGACAGCACCGGACGCATCGAGAGCATCTGACGGCGTGGCGGGCGGCGGCTCTTTCGCGGCCGCCGCTCGTCCCTGCAGCCGTCGCACGACGGGGGAGAAAGCGGCGTGAGCACTGGCGTCAAAAGATTCTTCGCGGCGCTCGCCGCGTCATTGCTCCTCTCGGCCCCTTACCGAGGCGATGCGGCCGACGTCGCGGACGCGGTGATGCGTGGCGATGCGGCGGCGCTC
>CAZKNH010000139.1:0-10293 GCA_964553875.1 uncultured Gammaproteobacteria bacterium
AAATCGGGGTCTGACCCCAATTTCGCGGGACAAAATGGGGTCTGACCCCGATTTCGAGCCCGATTTCGGGAAGGCGGTGCCCCGCGATTGTCAGCGGATCTCTGACCCGATCGGCCGCCGCATCAGCGCCGCCGCGGCATCGCGCGGATCGACGCCGCGGTAGAGCACGGCGTGGATCGCCTCGACGATCGGCATCTCGACGCCCAAGCGCTCCGCGACGAGGCGCGTCGAGCGCGCCGCGTAATACCCCTCGACGACTTGGCCGATTTCCGCGAGCGCCTGCTCCGCGGAGAGCCCGCGCGCAAGCGCGAGCCCGAAACGCCGGTTGCGCGACTGATCGTCCGTGCAGGTCAGCACGAGATCGCCGATCCCGGCGAGGCCCATGAAGGTCTCGCGGCGCGCACCGAGCGCGACGCCTAGGCGGGTCATCTCGGCGAGCGCGCGCGTGACGAGCGCGATGCGCGTGTTCGCGCCGAAGCCGAGGCCGTCGCAGAGCCCGGCGCCGATCGCGAACACGTTCTTCGTCGCGCCGCCGACCTCGACGCCGACGATGTCGCTCGATGTGTACGGACGGAGGTTCTCGGCGGTCAGCGCGCGCGCCAGGTCCTCTGCGTAGTCGTCGTGCTCGGACGCAATCGTCAGCGCCGTCGGAAGGCCCGCCGCGACCTCGCGCGCGAACGTCGGCCCGGAGAGCACCGCGGTCGGGCGCTCCGCACCGAGCACTTCCGCCGCGACCTTGTGCGGCAGGAGCCCCGTGTCGAGCTCGAAACCCTTCGTCGCCCATGCGACGCGGGGCACGTGGTCGGCGTCGCGGACCGCCTCGAGCGTCGCTCGGAATGCGTGGCTCGGCACCGCGATCAGCACGACGTCCGCGCCGTCGACCGCCACGCGCAGGTCAGGCGTGACTTCGAGCCGATCCGGAAACGTCGCTTCGGGCAGGTAGCGGGCGTTGCGTCGCTCGGCGCGCATCCGGTCGATCGCCGCCCTGTCCCGACCCCAGAGCTTCGTGTCGAGGCCCGCGCGGCAGAGCTGGATCGCCAGGGCGGTCCCCCACGATCCGGCTCCGACGACCGCGATGCAACGGATGGCGTTAATGGGTCTCGTCAGAACGACCCTCCGGCTGCTGAGCGTCGGACGCCGGCGCGCCTGCCGCGGCGGCCCCGTCGCCGTTCGCCGTGAAAGCGCCCGCCGGCTCTCCGCTCGAGTTCGTGGCGGCGCCTGTCTGCGCCTGCTGCTGGCGCTGCTGCATCGCCTGCATGTACAGCGCGTCGAAGTTGATCGGCTGCAGCAGAAGCTGCGGGAAACCGCCCCTGACGACCAGGTCCGAGACCGCCTCGCGGGCATAGGGATAAAGCGTGCTCGGACAGTACGCGCCGAGCAGCATCGCCCGCTCCTGATCGTTGTAGCCCTGAAGCGTGAAGATGCCGGCCTGCGCGACCTCGACGAGGAACAGCGTCGAGTCCTGGTCCTTCGCTTCGACGGTCAGCGTCAGCGTGACCTCCTGCGTGTCCGGCCCGACCTCGCGCGCGCTCGAGCGCATGTTGAGCTGCGTTTGCGGTGCGACCTGCGTGTTGAACACTGCCGGCGCCTTCGGCGATTCGAACGACAAGTCCTTGACGTAGATCTTCTGCAGGATCAGCTGCTTCGCCTGTTGCTCTGCCATGGTCCGTTATCTCGGTCTCTAAGAGGTGAATGAGGGTTCGGCTCGGGTCCGGCGTCAGACGCCGGACAAGAGGGCGTCCAGCTCTCCGCTAGCATCGAGAGCCTTCAAGTCGTCGTAGCCGCCGACGTGCCTCGCGCCGATGAAGATCTGCGGCACCGTTCGCCGGCCGCTGCGCTCGATCATCTCGACGCGCCGCTCGGGCTCGGCGACGACGTCGATCTCCGTGTACTCGACGCCCTTCTCGGCGAGCAGCCGCTTCGCTGCCGAGCAGTAGCCGCAGAACGGCGACGCGTACATCACGATGCTGTTTTTCTGCGTGCTCATTTGACCAGGGGGAGATTCTCGGCGCGCCAGGCGTTCAGGCCGCCCTTGAGGCTTACAACCTGCTCGAACCCCGCCTTGCGCAGCAGGGCCGCGGCCCGGTTGGAGACTATCCCGTTATCGCACACGGTGATCAAGATTTTGCTCTTATGCTTCTTGAGCGCCGGGTTCTCGGCATTGATCTGCGCGAGCTCGATGTTGCGGGCGTTGACGATGTGCCCCTTGCGAAAGTCCTCGGCGCTCCGCACGTCGATCACGACGGCGCCCGCGTTCATCAGCCGGACGGCCTGCGCCGGCCCGACCTGCGTCTGTCCCTGCGCGCGCTGCCGGATCTCGAAGAAGACGACGGCGGCGAGGAGCGCAAGAAAGCCCGTAGCCAGAAAAGGGTGGTTGACGATGTGTTCGGCCAGCTCGCCCATCGAGCCTCCGCCTCGCGGCAAAAGCGGGAAGTATAGCCGCTCGGCGGCCTGCTAGACTTTCGCGCGCGATGCGGACGGAGCGGGGACCGGCAATTGCAGCCTGTGCAGCGTTGGCGGCGCTCGTCGTCGCCGGCGCCGCGTCGGCGCAGCGGGACGAGGAGCGCGAGCTCGAGGCCGTGCGCCGCGCGATCACCGAGCTCGAGCAGCGGCTCGAGCGGCAGACGACCGAGCGGGACGCCGCCGCCGACGCGCTGAAGCGCCTCGAGCTCGACATCGCGGCGAGCCGTCAGGCCGTCGAGCGGATCGAAGCGGAAACCGCCGAAGCCCGCCGCAAGGCGGACGCCGTCGCCGCGGAGCGCCGTGCAGTCGGCGCGCGTGTCGAAGCCGAGCGCGCCGCGCTCGCCGAGCAGATCCGGATCACCTACGTCAACGGCCGCGCCGAGCGCCTGAAGCTGCTGCTGAGCCAGGAAAACCCGGCGGACTTCGGGCGCATGAGCGTCTACTACGACTACTTCAATCGCGCCCGGGCGGAGCGCGTCCGCACCGTCGCCGCGGAGGTCGAGAAGCTCGAGCGCCTCGAGGCGGAGGCGGCCCGCCTCGCCGCCGAGCTCGAGGCGCTCGCGAGTGATCGGAGCGCCGAGCTCGAGGCGTTGGACCGCGCGCGGGCCGAGCGGGCCGAGCTGCTCGCGTCGCTCGACGCATCGATCCGCGAAGGCGGCGGCGAGCTCGAGCGGTTGCGGGACGAGGAGCGCAGGCTCGTCGACCTCGTGACCGAGCTCGGCAAGGTGATGGCGGCGTTCCCCGTCAACTCCGAAGAGCCGTTCCCGAGACTGAAGGGACGGCTCGCCTGGCCCGTCACGGGCAAGATCGAAAGCGCGTTCGGTCAGCGCCGCGCGACGGGTGCGCCGTCTACCGGCGTGCTGCTCGCGGCCGAGCAGGGCGCGCCGGTCCGTGCCGTCTATCACGGCCGGGTCGTCTTCGCGGACTGGCTGCACGGCTTGGGCCTGCTGCTCGTCGTCGATCACGGCGACGGCTACATGACCCTGTACGGGCACAACGACGCGCTGCTCAAAGAACCGGGGGACTGGGTGCGGCCCGGTGAGCCCGTCGCGCAGGTCGGCACGACGGGAGGCCGCTCGTCGCCCGCGCTCTACTTCGAGATCCGCCACGACGGGGAGCCGGTCGATCCAAACGCATGGATCGCGAACTGAACCGTTCCCCTCGCGAAGTTACTTCCACGAAACTCGGCAAAAGCGCCGTCAAAACAAGCGTTTCCGAGACCCGTTCCAGAATCTGCAAAAGGGGTTTCCAGATTTTGCGTCCGCTGTGCTAAGGTGCTCGCACGCTGGGGGGAGCTTTGAACGTATGTCGCTGAAACTTCGGAGCATTCTCGTCCTCCTGATCGGTGCGGTGCTGGGGTTCACCGTGTCGCTTGGCAGCACCGTGCTCGCGGAGCGCGAGGCCGACCGCGTCGCGGTCGCCGAGCCCGGGCTCTCCCCGCAATACATCGAGCTGCTGGCGCGGGTCGTCGAGCGGGTGCGGCAGGAATACGTCGATCCGATCGAGGAGCAGCGCATCATCGAGAACGCGATCCGCGGAATCCTGAGCGATCTCGATCCGCACTCGAAGTACCTGCCGCCGGACGACTACGAGGAAGTGCGGATTAGCACGACCGGCAACTATTCCGGGATCGGTCTCGACGTCAGGCTCGAGGAAGGCAAAGTCACCGTCGTCACCCCGATCGAAGGCGCGCCTGCGGCCGAGGCTGGAATCCGGCCCGGCGACGTGCTGCTCGCCGTCGATGGCGTGCCGGTCGATCATGACCATCTCGAGAAAACCGTGAGCCGGATGCGCGGCAAGCCGGGCACGATCGTGCACCTGACCGTGCAGCGCGAGGGCGTCGCCGAGCCGCTCGAGTTCGCGCTGACGCGGGCCGACATCCACGTGCAGACCGTTCGCTCGGAGCTCGTCGACGGCCGCATCGGCTACATCCGCATCACGTCGTTCTCGAACACGACGGACGAGGATCTCGAGGCGGCGGCGCTCGCGCTCGAGCGGCAAGCGAACCGCGCGCTCGACGGCATCGTCCTCGATCTGCGCAACAACCCGGGCGGCGTGCTCGAGGCCGCGGTCGACGTCGCCGACCTCTTTCTGGCCGAGGGCCTGATCGTGCGGGGCAGCGGCCGTGCGCGGCAAGCGCGCTTCGAGCGGTACGCCGGCAAGGGCGACTTGCTCGAGGACATACCGCTCGTCGTGCTCGTCAACAGCGGCTCGGCCTCCGCGTCGGAGATCGTCGCCGGCGCGCTCAAGGATCATGGCCGCGCGCTCCTCGTCGGCACGAAGACCTACGGGAAGGGCTCGGTGCAGACCGTGATGCCGATCGGCGAAGGCCGCGCGATCAAGCTCACGACGTCGCTCTACATCACGCCGTCGGGCGCACAGATCAACGGCGTCGGCATCGAGCCGGACGTCGTCGTCAAAGGCACGGGCTCGAAGAGGACCTATAACGGCACCGGAGGTGTTTCCGCGATGCTCGAGGATCCGCAGCTCTCGGAAGCGCTGCGGACGATCGGCTACTCGCGTCCGCTGCCCGAGCCCGCGACGGCGACCGCGTCGACAGATCTCGGCCGCTGACGCGGCCGCCCGGCCGAGCGTTCGCGTTCCGGGCGGAAAAGGTGTCCGCCACCTTCTTGCATGAAATCCGACCGAATCGACCGCTCTCTCGAAATCGAGCAGGCGCAGCTTCGAGGGTTCGCGCGCAGCATCTCGGAGATCGAGTGGCTGCTGCTGATCCTCGTGATTCTCTACCTTTTCGTGACGCGCCCGGATCTCGCGGAGCGGCCCGCCGTGCTCGCCGTCCTGTTCGGTTTCGCCGGCTTCGTGCTCGCGTTTCGCTACATCCGCGTCCTCGCGGTGCGGCCGGGGCTCAAGATCGTTTTCGAGATCCTCGCGATGGTCGCGTTCGTGACCGGTGTGCTCGCGTTCGCGAACGGCGTCCGGAGCCCGCTGCTCAACCTGTACCTGTTGCCGATCATCACGGCCGCGCTCGCGCTCGGGAAGCGGGCGGTTCTCCTCGTGATGCTGCTCGTCGTCGCGTGCTACCTGCTGCTCGCGACGCTCGACGGCGGCACCGAGGCATTGAGCGCCCGGCTCCTGGCCGAGGCGCTCGGCGTGCTGACCCCGCTCGTGCTCGTCGCGTTCTCGACGACCCTTCTCGCCGAGAACATCAACGCATCGAAGCAGCGTATCCGTGCGCTGTCCGATCGTGACGAGCTGACCTCGCTCTATAACCGCACGGCGTTCCTCAGGCTCGCCGAGCGCGAGCACGCGAACGCCGCGCGGAACGGCCGCCCGTACTCGCTCCTCATGATCGACATCGAGGGGCTCAAAGCGATCAACGACACGTACGGGCACGAAGCCGGCAACCGCGCGATCAAGCTGGTCGCCGACGCGCTCGGACGGCTCACGCGCTCGACCGATATCGTCGCCCGTTACGGCGACGATCAGTTCGTCGTGCTGCTGGTCGAGGCCGACCGCGCCGTCGCCGAGGAGGTCGCGCAGCGCGTCCGCAACGTCGTGTTCTCGACGACGCTCGAGGTCGACGTGAAAATGGTGCGCGTCAAGGTCGGCGTCGGCGTCGCGAGCTTCCCGGAGGACGGTAACGCGCTCGCGCCGCTCGTCAGCGCCGCCGATCGCGCGATGTACAAGGACAAGCACGATCGTGAACCGCCGAAAGGGCGGCTCGTGATCCGCCGGCGCTGACGGCGCCGCCGCCGGTCGTCGCTTGATCGGCTTCCACTATCTCCCGAGAGTCTTTCGATGCGGCAGATTGCGTTGACCGTGTTGCTCCTGTCCATGAGCAACGTTTTCATGACCTTCGCGTGGTACGCGCATTTGAAGGAGCTCAACACGCGGCCGTGGTTCATCGCCGCGATAGCGAGCTGGAGCATCGCGTTCTTCGAGTACATGCTGCAGGTGCCGGGGAATCGCATCGGCTACCAGGTCCTGAGCGTCGGCCAGCTGAAGATCCTGCAGGAGGTCATCACGCTTTCGGTGTTCGTGCCGTTCGCGGTGCTCTACCTGAAGGAGCCGCTGAAGCTCGATTACCTGTGGGCGGCCCTATGCGTGCTCGGTGCCGTATACTTCGTGTTCCGTGCCGAGCTGGCCTAGCGCGGCAAGAAAATGGCGGAATCCTTCGTGACCTTGAAGATCTTTTTCGTCGTCTTCGCGACGGTCTTCCTCGCGGAGCTCGGCGACAAGACCCAGCTCGCGACGCTCCTCTTCGCGGGCCGCTCGCCCGGCAACCTCTGGAGCGTGTTCCTCGGCGCGTCGGCGGCCCTCGTCGTGTCGAGCGCCGTCGGCGTCGCGGCCGGAGCGGCGCTCGCGCACTTCGTGAACCCGAAGACGCTGACGTACGCGGCCGGCCTCGGGTTCATCGCCGTGGGCCTCTGGACGCTCTGGTCCGCCCAGGGCGCCTGACGGCGTCGGCCGCAGCCGCGTGTCCTGCCCGGGAGCGAGCACCGCGGCATCGCCGAGCGTTGCGGTTCGCGCCCGAGGCCGGGCGGGCGGTATATGATGGAGCGCAGGGTCTTCTGAATCGCCGCCGCTCCCTTGCGGCATGCCGAACCGGGAGCACCGATGGCCGGATCCCGTCCGCTCGATCCGAACCTCTGCCGCGGATGCGGCGGGCGATGAGCGTGCGCTCGCGGCCCGCGAAGCCCCCGGAGCCTCGTTTCCCGCTATGGGGTGCCCTCGCGCTGCCGGGCGGTGCCGTGTTCGGCGCGCTGATCGGAATTTTCGTCGGTGCGCTTTTCGGTATCCCGGGCATCGGCGTTGCGATCGGCGCGGGACTCGGCGTCGGCATCGGCCTCGCGCTCCTCGCGGCCGCGATCGTGCTCGCTTCGGCGAACCTCTGAGGGGTTTTGCGTGAGGGTCGTCGACTACGCGGGACGCGGGCTCGGAGCGGTCTCGGGCGCACTGGTCGCGCTCCTCTGGACGCTCGCGCTGTGGATGCCCGAGTCCGGCATGGCGCTGACCGGCATCAACTTCGTCGTTGGGTTGCTGATGGCGCTCCTCGGGCTCTTCGCGGTCATTGCCGCCGTGCGCGGCCATGCGGGCGTTCTCGTCGTGCTGTTCGTCGCGTCGTTCTTTCCGGTCGGCGTCGCACTGGCCGGCGCGGATCACTGGCTCGCGTGGGCGGGACGTCTCGATGTCTGTTACCTTGTCGCGGCGCTATTGATCCGACTCGGTCGTCGAAGGGCCGTAGATACCGCGCGCGATACCGTCGCGTGATGCTCGCGCCCCGTCATCGAAGTTCGTGCAGAAGGAGGGATCGTGACAGTGAAGGCAGCACGGCGCGCCGCGCTCGAGATCGTCGCCGCGTTGGGCGTGCTCATCGCGCCGTTCGTCGCATACGGCGATGACCGAGACGCGCTCGACGAGCACCGGCGTCTGTGGGAGCAAGCGTCGATCGACGCGTACGTCTACGCGTATCAGAAGTATTGCGAGTGCCATCCCGAGACGCCGCCCGAGACCTACGTGACGGTGCGCGACGCGAAGGTCGTCGACGTCCGTCATCAGCCGTTCGGCTTCGATCATTACGTGCAGGCCGAGCCGCGCAACTTCGAGTGGTATTGGACGATCGACGATCTGTTCGATCTCGTCGGTAACGCGCTCGAGCGCGGCTCCGACCTGCGCGTCGAGTTCGACGCCGCGTTGGGTTTCCCGACGTACGTCTTCATCGATCACGATGCCAATCTGATCGGCGACGAGGTCGATGTGCGCGTGACGAAGCTCGAGCGTCTCGAGGAGTGATGGCTGTCGATCCGACGCAACGCGAGCACCGCATCGCGAGTCGCGCGTTTCCGCCGTCAGACTGGCCGGTGCTCGTTGCGGTCACGGTTCTCTTCGTCGCGTCGCTTGCAATGCCTGCCCTGACGGCGGGCGGACGAGCGTTCTCGGGGCTCGAGCTTCTTCTCGACGGTTGGCAAGGCTTATCGCGCGGCGTCTACGCATGGCTCGCGAACCCGCTCTTCGTCGCCGCGCTCGCCTCCGCGTTCTTCGCCCGGGACGTCGCGGCGATCGTGTTGTCCGTTGCCGCTCTGCTCGTCGGCGGCACGAGCTTGTTCGTCGAGTCCGCGCTCAAAGCCAGAATGACCTCCGTGCCGGAGATCGAGCTCGGGGTCGGCTTCTCGCTGTGGATCGTCGCGTTCGCGGCGCTTTGTCTTCGGTCGTTGACTCGCGTGCTCGTGTCACGTCGACGAACGTAACGCCAGTCGCGTTGCCCGACATTCGACATACTCGGGAAAGTCCCGGGATTGACGCTCCGGCTGAGTTCGCCTTAGAGTCACGGGACGTCGGCGAGCGTCGACGGAAGGTTTCGGTCGATCGAGGTTAGTCTGAAGCGCTAGCACCTGTTCAGGATCTACCGATCTAGCGCTTGATCTTGCGCCGTTGGTTGAGTGGCTAGCTGTCTGAAACGGCGCGAGAGTCGATCCTATGAATATTTACGTCGGCAATCTTTCCTATTCGATGAGCGAGAGCGAACTGCGTGATGCGTTCGCGGCGTACGGCGAAGTGTCGTCCGTCAAAATCTTGATCGATCGCGAGACGGGTCGGTCGCGCGGCTTCGGTTTCGTCGAAATGCCCAACCAAAAGGAAGCGGAGACAGCTGTCGCTCAGCTGAATGGCAAGGACGTCGGCGGGCGCGCGCTGCGCGTCAACGAGGCACGCCCGCGCGAGAGGCACTAACCGCTCGCGTCGCCGCGGCCGCTCGAGTCGTTTCGAGAAGCGCGAAACGAGCTCGCGCCGGCCGCGGTCCTCCAAGCTCGAAAACACGGCGGCCGGCCCTCGCGGCCGCCGTGCCGTCTCGCCGGTCGACGCATCCGCTGCGCATGCGGCGTCGCGCGGATCGCCGCGCTCTCGAGCGGCGCCATGCCGCATGGCGTAAGATGCGTTCGCATCGACTCTCGGCGAGGCACTACTCGATGGTTTATTTCAAGTGGACCCCCGGCGAGCTCGCGACGCTCGAGCTTCGCGCGCTCTACACCGAGATCGACGAGGACGGCTGGGTGCAGCGCGAGCTCGGGATCGACGACGACGGATTCGTCACGCACCGTCTGGTCCCGACCACCGCTTGCCCGGGCTGGTTCGGCAGCGCGCGCCTCTCTCCGTTCATGCTGCACAGCAACGTGACGCGCGCCGAGTTCGAGCGGTTGTGGAGCGGCGGCAAGCGCGACGAGTCGCCGAATCGTTGAACGGCGGTCAGCGGCGGCGGAACAGGTCGCCGACCTTGATCCTCGCGGTGTCGTAAGGGTCGTAACCCTTGTCCTTCCCGGCACGGCGGACCGGCGCGGCACCCGGCTCGTCGACGAGGCTCAGCGCGTCCGTATCGAGCACTTTCAGCACGTCGTCCGGGGCTGCGTCGTCGGACATCGGGTCGAGCTCGTTGATCCAGCTCCACCGCGGCCGACCGAGGTCGTCGACATCGACGAAGCCTGCGCTGTGCTCGCCGCTCGCGACGAGACGCGGGGAAGCATCGCGGCTCGGTGGCCGTTCGGTCTTCACTGCCGGCACGGAAGCGGAATCACCTGTTCTTCTTTTCATTCTCCGGTGTCGCTCGGGGCCTTCCTGGGCCCGTTCTCGTTCGCGACAAAGATAGTTATGTCACCGGCCGCGAAGTGTGACGCGCGTCACGATTCGGGTCGCACATCGTCGGCCGGTGTTGTCATAATTCACGTTGCGTCAGCGGCCGTGCCGGAGCCCGCCCATCGACGGCTGCTCGCACGCCGTGACTCGACGCGACGCGGCTCTTCGGTTAGCGTTGCGCCTTGCCTCGCGCTCGTAGCTCAGTGGATAGAGCACTGCCCTCCGGAGGCAGGGGTCGGGGGT
>CAZKNH010000140.1:0-10261 GCA_964553875.1 uncultured Gammaproteobacteria bacterium
CTGGATGTAGCGGCCGCGAAGCTCCGACGCGCGCAGCAGCGTCGACGGCAGATCGACGTCGCGCAGCGTCTTGAGCTGCGCGACGGTCAGGAGCCGGTCCGTCGAGCCCGGGTGTCCCGAGACGAACACGACGTCGCCCGGCGCCGGGCCGTCGAAGTCGATCGAAAGATGGTCGGGCGTCGCTGCCGGCCGGCCGTTCTCGTAAGCGCGCAGGAATCCGAAGTCGAGACACCAGCGCGGGAACTGGAAGTTGTCCGGATCGCCGCCGAAAGCGGCGATCGCGTCCTCGGGCGCGAACACCAGGCGGACATCGTCGTAGCGGCGGTAGCGATACAGGAAATACTGTCCGCCGTCGTAGAGCGTCACCGTCTCGCACTTCCGCGGCTCGCCGGCCGCGTTGGCCGCCGCCTCGCACTCCTCGGCAATCGTCGTCAGCTCGCGCTTGCGCGCCTCGTTCGCGGCCTGCGCGTCGAGGCCCTCGGTCGCGGCCTGCACGCGTGCGGTGATCTCCTCGATGCCGACCAGCACGTCCGCGACCTGCGTGCCGCAGCGGAGCTCCTCTTCGCGGCTGCGCGCGTGGAAGCCGGTCTCGAGCAGGCTCTCGGTCCGCGACGAATGCTCGGCGAGGCAGCTCGCGATGCAGTGGTGATTCGTGAAGATCAGCCCTTCCGGTGACACGAACGACGCCGTGCAGTTCGAGAGCCGCACGGTGCCGAGGCGCACCCGGTCGAGCCAGGCCTGGTCGAGCTCGACGCCGTGCTCGCTCTTCAGACGCTCGATCGGGAACGCGTCGAACGTCCACATGCCCTCGTCGGCGAGCACCGGGGCGGACGAGCAGCAAGCCATCGCGAAGAGTGCCGAGCGGACGGCCGTCCGGACAGACGCGCGGGATCGATCGTTCATGGCGTTCTCGTCGGTGGTGCCAGCAAGAGCCCCGATTATGCCCGCGGCACGGCGGGCACACATCCGTTCGGGCCCCCTGTGGCAGTGGGCGGAGCCTCAGTCGGCGTCGCTGCGGCGAAAGAGCTCCGGCTCGAGCTCGTGCTTGTGCAGCAGCTTGTAGAACTCCGAGCGGTTGCGCTCGGCGAGCCTCGCCGCCTGCGCGACGTTACCCTCGGTCATTTCGAGCAAATGCGTCAGGTATTCGAACTCGAATCGGTCACGTGCCTTCGCGAACGGCAAGAACTCCCTTTCCTTGCGGCGCAGCGCGCGCTCGACGAGGCTCGCGGGGATCAGCGGCGCGGTGGCGAGCACGACGCACTGATCGACGACGTTGCCGAGCTGGCGCACGTTGCCGGGCCAAGCCGCCGACATCAAAAGCTCCATCGCCTCCTTCGAGAACCCGGTCACGTCGACGGCGGAGTTCCGCCGCTGCGACCGGGCCCGCTCGAGCAGGTGATCCACGAGCAGCGGAATGTCCTCGCGCCGTTGCGACAGCGGCGGGATCTCGAGCGTGACGACGTTCAGGCGATAGTAGAGGTCCTCGCGGAACGTTTTCTCGGCGACGGCCTCCTCGAGGTTCTGGTGCGTCGCGGAGATCACGCGGACGTCGATCGGCTTCGCGCGCGTCGAGCCGACCGCCCGGACCTCCTTCTCCTGCAGCACGCGGAGCAGCTTCGCCTGAAACGGCAGCGGCATGTCGCCGATTTCGTCGAGGAACAACGTTCCGCCGTCCGCGGCATGGATCAGGCCTTCGCGCGCGTGCGTCGCTCCGGTGAACGCGCCGCGCTCGTGGCCGAAGAGCTCCGCCTCGAAAAGCTGCTCGGGGATCGCGGTGCAGTTCACCGCGATCAGCGGATGGTCTTTGCGCCGGCTGGCCTTGTGAATCGCGCGTGCGAGGAGCTCCTTCCCCGTGCCGCTTTCGCCGCGGATCAGCACGCTCGCGTCGCTCTGCGCGACCATCCAGGCCTCGCGCAGCAGCGTTTTCATCGCGGAGCTCCGCGTGATGATCTCGCTGCACCATTCCGCGCCCTCGAGCGGCGCCTCGGCGGGCTCGCCGAACATGCTGAGCGCTCGCTCGATGATCTCGACGAGCTGAGCACGATCGAACGGCTTCGTGAGATACGCGAATACTCCGCGCTGCGTCGCGTCGACGGCGTCCGGGATCGTGCCGTGGGCGGTCAGGACGATGACGGGAAGCGTCGGCTCGCGGGCACGGATCGCATCGAAGAGCGCGAGGCCGTCCATGCCGTCCATCCGCATGTCGGTGATCACGACGTGAGGCTTGTAGGCGGGGAGGGCGGCGAGCGCGCGCTTGCCGCTCTCGGCGGTCTTCACGTCGTAACCCTGACGCTGAAGGCGAACGGACAACACCTTCAGCAGGCCCGGGTCGTCGTCGACGAGGAGTATTCTCGGGCTGTCGGGCATGCCGCTACCTAGAATGCATCGAGCGACAGTTGCTCTTCGAGGCGTTTCAACGCGTCGAGCTGCCGCTCGAGCGTCAGTCGTCGCTCGCGCTCTTCGGCGAGCGCGGCGCGCACGCTCGCGAGCTCCTCGGCCAGCTGCTCGTTGCGGTCTCGCGCCTCGCTCAGACGGTTTGCGAGCGCCTCGTCCTGGGCTTCCGCATAGACGCGCTCGCTCAAGAGGTGCAGCAGCAGGGTCGCGAGCGCGGTGCTCTCGTCGTTCTGCGCGGGGACGCGCTCGACGACGTCGCGCAGCACGCGCCGGGCCTGATCGACGTCGTGATACGGGGTATTCGGCGCGCTCAAGAGCAGCGCGAGCCGGATCGCATCCTCGTCCGACAATCCTGCGTCGTCGACCGCGAGACGCTGATACTCTCCGGAAAGGTCGGTACCGAACCCTGCGCGGACGCGATTGCCGTAGCGCACGAGATCGAGCAGGCGGCTCGGCTCCGGAGCGGCGACCGGCACGGGCTCGGCCTCGCCCGGCAGGACTTCGTTGCTGCGGCAACCCGCCGCGACGAAGACCGCGGCGAGCACGAGCGCGGCGTCAGCTCTGCGCCGTGCGGCCCGGCCCCTCGAGCGGGATCGCGGCGCGGAAGTGTGCGCCTTCCTTCGACGCAACCACCTCGATATACCCATCATGGGCCTCCACGTATTCCTTGGCGATCGCCAGGCCGAGCCCGGTGCCTTTCACGCTCGACTGGTATTGCGCCTGACCCTGTTGGAACGGCTCGAAGATCTTTTGTTTCTCGTCCTCCGCGACGCCCGGACCCGTGTCCTCGACGTCGATCAGCGCGTAGCCGTCCCGTTGGCTCAGGGAGAGCGAGACCCGTCCTTCGGCCGGCGTATACTTGATCGCGTTGGCAAGCAGGTTGTCGAGCACTATTCTAAGCTTATTCGCGTCGCCTCGAACCTGTACCGGTGCGAGGTGGAGCTCGACCTTGATCTGCTTGGCCGCGGCCGCGATCCGATGCGCGGCGACGACGGAGCCGGCCAGCTCGTCCAGCGCCACCGACTCGACGATTTTGAGATCGGTGACGACCTCTTGCGTCTTCGCGAACTGCAGCAGGTCCTCGATCAGCTTCTGCAAATAGACGCTGTTCGAGCAGATAATCGTCGAGATCTCGGCCTCTTCGGGCAGCTTCTCGTCGAGGCTTTCGGCGAGGAGCTCTGCGCCTTCGCGGATCGTCGTGAGCGGCGTCTTGAGCTCGTGGGAGATGTGCCGCAGGAACGTGAGCTTCTGATGCTCGAGCTCCTTGATGCGAAGCCTCAGCCAATCGAGCTCGCGGCCGAGCGATTCGACGTCGCGGGGGCCGTGGACCTCGATCGGCTCGTCGAGCTCGCGGGCGCCGAGGCGGCGGATCGCCCGTCCGACCTCGCGCATCGGCCGCGTGATCAGCACGACGAAGACGCCGGCGAGCACGATCGTCGCCGGTATGACGGCCGCGGCCTGCAAGAGGAGCGTGCGCTGCACGTCCGCGGCGGTCGTCGTCGTGTAGTTGATCTGCTGCTCGATCAGCTTGCTGCTTTCGGAATGGACGAGCCGCGCCTGCTCCCGCAGCTCGTTCCACACGTTGTCGAAAAGCTCCGAGTTGTTGTCGTCGAGGAGCGATCGAGACGGCTCTCCGGACGGATCGTGCAGCCGTTCGTAGAGCGCCTGCTCACCGTCTCCGAGGCTCTTGAGCTTCTCGTGACCGATCGCCGTCAGGTTGAGCTGCGTCAGGTTGTCGATGGCGTTGCGGAACTTCGCGCGCTCGCGCAGATAGGTCACGTGGAAGTCCCGGTCGTCCCGGATCGCGAAAAGCCCCAGCGCACGCTGCATCTCGGTCAGCGTCTCCTCGAGGGACTTGCTCTGCTGCAGTCTGATCCCGGCCTCGATCAGCGCGGCGCGGTTGTCCTGCGCGAGGCGGTCCACCTGGACGATCGCCGTGACGACAGCGGCGATCAGCGGGGCCTGCACCACGGCGAAACCGAACAGGATCAGCCTGATGATGGAACGCGGGCGGTACAAGCGCGATCTCTTGCTCATCTGCGCGGATCGGTCGCGGCCTAATGTAAGGGAGCCGAGCGATACGCGCCAAGAAAAAAAGCCGGCGGGGAATCGACGCTTCCCCGCCGGTAAGCTCGGTCTAGAAACCGCACCATTCCGAGCTTGAATCAGCACAGGGGACGACCGACTCGCGGTGGCCGGCAGTCCGCACGCATCAGCGGCGATTCGCGGCCTGCAGGTATTCGAAAGGGGTGAGTTCGCCGTTCTCGTCGATATCGAAATCGGCGAACATGCCGGCCAGCACGACGTCCCGCGTGGCCTCCTGCTGTGAGATACGCCCGTCCCCGTCGCGGTCGAGCTCGCTGAACGGCGCGACGGAAGGGGACGAGCATGCGCCGATCAGCGCCGCAGCGAGCGGCGCGCCGATTCCGGCGGTAGTCGAGCGCATGACGCGTGGCATGACCGCCCGCGTTGCAAGCGCCATGCCAGCCGTGAATCGCTTTTCCTTCCGAAAAAGCGGTCAAATTGCGTAAATCTACAAGACAAAGATTCGACGCTGCCGCGCGCTTCAAGCACGTGAACCGCAGTTTGCGCGTCGGGCAGACGAAAGTGTCGCCGATAGGCGGCACTTTGACGATCGCGAGCACGCTGCGCGCTTTCGGCCGCTTCACGACATCCCGGCGATTCGAACGCGCATGCGATGTCGGGCTTCGGTAACACATCACAGGCACGACTCGCGCCTCCCGATCGATGTGGAGTGCTCGGACGGCACGAAACACGCGCTGCACGGCCGTGGCATACGATTTGCAAAAGGGGGGCGCGAAGGGAGGCCGGACAGCTTCCCGAACGTTCAAGAAGACCATCATGGAGAAACGCAGATGAAAGCACGAGTCACTGCTACGCTATTGGCCCTCTGCTTCTCGGCTGCCGCGATCGCGCAGCAGGAAGCTCCGGCGTTCGAGGAAGTGGATCAGAACAGCGACGGCATGATCAGCCAGCAAGAGGCTGAGCAGGTCGAGGGTCTGGACTTCTCGACGGCGGACCGCAATCAAGACGGCCAGCTGGATCGTCAGGAGTATCAGCAGGCCACGCAGCAGCAACAGCAGTAAGCTGCCCGCCGCGAAGGCGGGGGCGCCTGCCTGCCGCCTTCGCGGTTCCTCTCGAGCCTCCGATCCCGCATCACCTCCACGGATCCGCACGCCTGGGCGCTACGCGCGTTCCGCCGGCCCCGACCGGGTCCACCCGGCGGTTCGTTCAGGGAACTGCCTAAGTTTGGCGCTGCAACGAAGGCGTGTCGCCTTTCGGCGACGCGATCTGTGAACTGACTTCAAGAATCAATTCGACCTGCTAAATACATTCTGTCGCGCGAGGACGCGTTTCCGAAGGGGCATCCGAGGCCGTTCCGGCGGTCGAGGTCGGGGTCCTCGTGTTTCCATCGCCGGACGCTCCGGCGACGAAGGTCACGATCGAGGAGAAGCTACGGATGGCGGATGCGAGGCCCTTGCTCGTCGCGCTCGATGACGACGAAGAGATCGTCGGCATCGTCGCGGCGGTCGCCCGCCAGGCCGGGTACGAAGTCTCGGCGGTCACATCTGCTTCGGCGTTCAACGCGATCATCTCGACCCGCGTCCCCGAGGTCGTGGTGCTCGACCTGCAGATGCCCGAGATGGACGGCGTCGAGATGCTGCGTCATCTCGCGGAAATCGGCAGCACGGCCGACATCGTTCTCGTGAGTGGCATGGACGAGCGAACGATCTCGGCGGCCGAGCAGTACGCCGCGATTCGCGGTCTGGTCGTCAGGGGAGCTCTGCAGAAGCCGTTCGTTCCCGACGAGCTGCATGCGCTGCTCAGGACCGTCTGGGACGCGCGTCGGCCGCTCGGCGGAGACGACTTGAGGCGGGCGATCGCGAACGGCGAGCTGACCGTGTACTACCAGCCGACTGTAAAGCGTTTCGCCGACGGCACGTGGGACATTGCGACGATGGAAGCGCTCCTTCGCTGGAACCATCCGACGCGTGGGCTTCTCGTTCCGAACGACTTCATCGCGATCGGCGAGGAGCAGGGGCTCATGCGCGCGATGACCGACTTCGTGCTCGAGCGCGGCATCGAGCAGCTGAAAGCCTGGCACGTACAACGGCTCGACGTCGGTCTGCGCGTCAACGTCGCGGCGACGCTGATTGCCGATCTCCGTTTCCCCGACCGTCTGCAGACGATCCTCGCTCAGCACGACGTCGATCCTTCCGCGTTGACGATCGAGATCACGGAGACGGCGATGCTCGACGACGCGCCGGAGACGATGGACATCCTGACGCGGCTTCGCCTCAAGGAGATCAACCTCGCGATCGACGACTTTGGCATCGGCTACTCGTCGCTGACCCAGCTCTTCCGTATGCCGTTCAACGAAATGAAGATCGACAAGTCGTTGACGAGCCGCGTGCCGCAGTCGAAGGAAGCGCGGATCATGATCGAAGCACTCATCGACCTCGCGCACAAGCTGAACCTTTCCGTGTGCGCGGAAGGCGTCGAGACGGAAGATGCCCTCGCTTTTCTCGGCCGCGTCGGCTGTGATTCGGCGCAGGGTTACCACATCGGACGGCCGATCGCCGCGCGCGAGGTGCCGGACCTGATTCGGCGCTGGGACCGACGTGTGCGGCCCGAAGCGGCGGAAGGCTGAGACCGCGGAACGGCGGACCTCGACGCCTCCTTGGACGGTGGACATACCCGATTGGACGACGGCGTCCGCCGTACGCTACGCTTCCTCGTACCCGCTACTTTCGAGGAATGGGGATGCGCTCGAAGGGCACCGCGCACGTACTCGGCACGCTCGCCGCGCTCGTTTCCCAGGTTCTCGCGGCTCAAGAGCAGGGTTTGCCGACGGAAGAGATCGAGGTCGTCGGTATGACGCCGCTCGGCGGCCTGCTCGATGCGGACAGGCTCGCTTCGAACGCGCAAAGCGCGACTGCCGAGGAGCTCGAGCGGAGCGGCGCGCTCGATCTCGCGGACTTCATGCGGCGCAGCCTCACGAGCGTCTTCGTCAACGAAGCGCAGAACAATCCCCTTCAGCCCGATTTGCAATACCGTGGCTTCGTGGGATCGCCGCTGCTCGGGCTGCCTCAGGGCATTGCGGTCTACCAGGACGCCGTAAGGATCAACGAGCCGTTCGGTGACACGGTCAACTGGGCGCTGATCCCGGAATCGGCGATCGACACGGTCTATCTGATGCCGGGCTCGAACCCGCTCTACGGCTTGAACGCGCTCGGCGGCGCGATCGCGATCGAGACGAAAGACGGCTTCTCGCATCCCGGCACGCGTGCCGAGGCGTTCGCCGGCTCGTTCTCGAGAATCGGCATGCAGGCCGAGACGGGCGGCTCGATCGACGATCGGTTTGGCTGGTTCGTCACGGCCGCGCGGCTCGAGGAGGACGGCTGGCGCGACTATTCACCGACCGAGGCGACGCAGCTTTTCGGCAATCTCGCGTGGCGGTTCCGACGTTCGAGTCTGCAGACGAGCCTCACGTATGCGGACACCGATCTGATCGGGAACGGCGCAGCGCCAATCCAGCTTCTCGACATCGATCGCGACGCGATCTTCACGCGCCCCGACCAGACGCGGAACGAGCTGCTCCTCTTCAACGTCGAAGGCGAGCACACCGTCTCGAGCCGGCTCACGTTGACCGGCAACGTGTACGTGCGCTCGAGCGATGTCGCGACGTACAACGGCGACGATTCGGACTTCGAGGAGTGCGAGGATACGCCGGGCTTCATCTGCGAGGAGGAAGAGGACGAGGAGGAGCTCGTCTTCGACGAGAACGGCGCGCTGGTTCCCGCGGACGAGAGCATAGAGGGCGCGACGATCAACCGCACGAAGACGAAGCAGGACGGCGCGGGTGTCGCGTTGCAGGCGAGCTGGACCGCGGACGTCGGCGGACGCGACGGCCTGTTCGTTGCGGGTTTCGCGTACGACGAGAGCGAGATCGGCTTCGACGCGAGCACGGAGCTCGGCACGCTCGATCGGACCCGGCTCGCGGTGCCGGGCGGCGTCTTCGTCGGCGAGGCGTTTACGCGGATGAAGGCGGATACGACGAACGTCGGGATCTTCCTGTCGGGCACGTTCGCGCTCAGTGACCGGCTGAGCGTCACGGTCTCGGGACGCTTCAACGAGACCGAGATCGAGCTCAAAGACCTGCTCGGGACGGCGCTCGACGGGCGGCACGAGTTCGACCGCTTCAATCCGGCAATCGGTCTGACGTATGCGCTGTCGGACGACGTGACGTTCTATGCGGGCTACAGCGAGTCGAATCGCGCGCCGTCGCCGGTGGAGCTCACGTGCGCCGACGAGGACGATCCGTGCCGTCTGCCGAACGCTTTCGTCGCGGACCCGCCGCTCGAGCAGGTCGTCGCGAAGACGCTCGAGGCGGGCGTGCGCGGCGGCGGCGATGCGTTCCGCTGGCACGCGGGCGTGTTCGGCACGACGAACCACGACGACATCCTGTTCATCAGTGCCGGCGCATTGACGAATCAAGGCTTCTTCGACAACGTCGGCCGCACGCGGCGCATCGGCCTCGAGCTCGACGCGAGCGGTGACTTCGGCGATCGGGCGAGCTGGTTCGCGAGCTATACGTGGCTCGAGGCGACGTTCCGCACGCCGCTCGTCGTGCCGAGCCACCACCATCCGCTGGCGGCGGACGGCGAGATCGCGGTCGAGCGCGGCGACCGGCTGCCGTTGATCCCGAATCGGCTCCTGAAGGCCGGCGTGACGATGGAGTTGACGCCTCGGTTCACGATAGGGGCCGACGTCCTGTCGAGCGGATCGATGCACCTGCGCGGCGACGAAGGCAACCTCGTCGACAAGGTCGGCAGCTACACGATCGCGTCGCTGCGCGGGGAGTACGCGCTCGGCCCGAACACGCGCATCTTCGGCAGCATCGACAACGTGTTCGACACCGAGTACGAGACCTTCGGCGTATTCGGTGACCCGGAAGAGGTCCTCGGCGACGAGTTCGACGATCCGCGCTTCTTCTCGCCGGGCGCACCGCGGGCGGCCTGGATCGGGATCCGCGTCGCGTTCTGACCGCCGCGCCGACGGATTCGTCGGTGCTGGCACGCCGTTTGCTTCCGCGCTCGATCATCCGCTTCCGGGAAGATGTCATGAGGGAGTTCCGGTCCGCCTCGTCGCCGCTTCGTGCCGTGGCCGCGGTCGCGTTTCTGCTCCTCGCCGGTTGCTCGACGGTCTACTACGAGGCCCTCGAACGCTTCGGCGTCGAGAAGCGCGACATTCTCGTCGACCGCGTCGAGGACGCACGCGACGCACAGAACGACGCGAAGGAGCAGTTCCAGTCGGCGCTCGATCAATATCGCAGCGTGATCTCGTTCGACGGGGGCAACCTCGAGGAGGTTTACGACCGGCTGAACGGCTCCTACGAGCGGAGCGTATCGAGGGCGCAGGCCGTATCGGACCGGATCAACGCCGTGCAGCGCGTCGCGGACGATTTGTTCGCGGAGTGGGAGGCCGAGCTCGACGAGTACGCGGACGCGGGTCTCCGACGGCGGAGCGAGCGGCTGCTCGACGATACCCGCGCGCAGTACCAGGAGGTGATCGGTGCCATGCGCCGCGCGGAAGGAGCGATGTCGCCGGTGCTGACGTTGTTCCAGGATCAGGTGCTGTTCCTTCGACACAACCTCAATGCGCGCGCGATCGGCGCGCTCGAGACCGAGCTCGACGCGATCGAAGAGGCAACGGAGGCGTCGATCGAGGAGATGGAGCGGGCGATCGCGGAAGCGAGCGCCTTCATCGAAGCGATGGCGTAGCAAATCGAAAGCGAGGTCTGAAATCGAGCTCGAAATCGGGGTCCGAAATCGGGGTCAGACCC
>CAZKNH010000141.1:0-9862 GCA_964553875.1 uncultured Gammaproteobacteria bacterium
CTCCGCGACCTCGTCACTGAGCCGGACGCCGTAACCGGGCTCGCTACCAATAACGGCGAAGGCACGTCGTATGGCTTGGATCTCGTGGTCAACAGGGCATTCGACAATGGATGGTCCGCAAACGCAGTCTATTCCTACAATAACGCAACGCTCGATGACAACGACGGCAATGGAAAATACGACGCGCCTTTCAATTACGAGCACCTTCTCAGCATCGGCGCGACGTGGGAGATCAACGAGCGTTGGCTCGCAGGGTTCCGATGGAAGTACGCGACCGGCCGACCTCGGGATGACTTCATAGTCCACGACGACGTGCTTGCTGGCATTGGTGGGCCGCTTCGTTTCTCGCAAGAGTTCATTTCCAACGGCACACTGCGTTGGGACGACTTCCACCAGTTGAACGTCCGCGTGGACTATCGCCGCCCGCTCGGCCCCGTCGATTTCATTGCGTTTCTAGACGTGCTGAATGTGTACGCGGCGTCCCCCCCAGACGAACGCGAGTTCAACCCGGTCACGGGCGAGCTGAAGCGCGATGACGGAGAGGCGACTCCGCTGATCGGTATTCGCTTCGAAAAGACGTGGCAGGCCCGCCGATGACCGCGATCGCCATCGGCTGAGGGAAGCTCGCATCGGCGCGGAGCCACCGGTCGTCGATTCCGACGGCACCGATGGCGCAGATGTCGCGCATTCCGCCGAGGGACTAGGCGCGCAGCTCTGAGCCGGGCGCAGCGGCAGGCATGGCTCCGCCGCTCCCGAGATGCACGCGCATCTCCTCGATCACGACGCGATAGTCGGACGTGCCGAAGATCGCCGAGCCCGCGACGAACGTGTCGGCGCCGGCCGCGGCGATCGTCGCGATGTTGTCGACCTTGACGCCGCCGTCTACCTCCAGACGAATCGTGCGCCCGGTTTCCCGCATCTGGTCATCGAGCAGCGCACGAGCAGCTCTGAGCTTGCCGAGCGTCGCGGGAATGAACGACTGTCCGCCGAAGCCGGGATTCACGGACATCAGCAACACGACATCGAGCTTGTCGATGACGGGCTCGAGCAAGACGAGCGGGGTTCCCGGATTGATCGCGAGCCCGGCCTTGCAGCCGTGATCATGGATGAGCTCGAGCGTGCGGTCTACGTGTCGGGAGGCTTCCGGGTGAAACGAGATCAGGCCGGCGCCTGCCTTCGCGAACAGCGGGACGAGGGCGTCGACCGGCTCGACCATCAGGTGCACGTCGATCAGGCAGTCGACCGCGTACGGCTTGATCGCCTTGCAGACTTCCGGGCCGATCGTGAGATTCGGAACGTAGTGATTGTCCATGACATCGAAGTGAATCCAGTCCGCGCCGGCATCGAGCACGTCGCGCACCTCCTCACCGAGACGCGCAAAGTCCGCCGAGAGGATGCTGGGGGCAATCACCGCCGGCTGCGTGGATGAGTTTCTGTCCAAATCGACCTCCGGTGTGCGGATGGACGGAGAGACGCACTCATGCGTACGCCGCACGCGCGCGCTGCGTTTCGACGGCGCCGACGACCTCGACGACAGCTCTCGCGATCTCGGGCGCCGTGAGGCCGAAGTGCTCGTACACCGCAGATGCCGGCGCCGACTCGCCGAATGTCGGGACGCCGATCACCGCGCCTTTTCTACCGACGTACTTGCGCCAGAGATCAGGCTGTGACGCTTCGACCGCAACGATCGGCAGATCGGGCCGGAGCACGCTCGTGCGGTACGCCTCGTCCTGTCGATCGAATCGATTCGTGCACGGCATCGAGACGACGCGCACTTCGATGCCGTCCGCCGACAGCAACCGCGCAGCTTCCAGCGCGAGGTGCAGCTCGGAGCCCGTCGCAAGGAGCGTCGCGCGGGCTCTGTCTGCCTCGTGCACGACGTAGCCGCCGCGCCGAATGTGCGCGAGATCGGAAGGCAGGCGCGCGCGAATCGGCAGCTTCTGGCGCGAGAGCAGCAACGCCGTGGGTCCCGTGCGGCGTTCGATCGCCGCTTCCCACGCACCCAGCGTTTCGAGAATGTCCGCAGGACGCCAGACCTCCAGATTCGGAATCAGGCGCAATGCCGGCGCGTGCTCCACCGCCTGATGCGTCGGGCCGTCTTCGCCGAGCCCGATCGAGTCGTGCGAGAAGACATGGATCACGCGCCGCTTCATCAGCGCCGCCATGCGAACTGCGTTGCGGCTGTAGTCGCTGAACGTCAGGAACGTGCCGCCGTAAGGAATGAAGCCGCCGTGCAGGCTCATGCCGTTCATGATCGCGGCCATGCCGAACTCGCGCACGCCGTAGCTCAGATGATTGCCCGCGCGATCGCACCCCGCGCTCACGCAACCTTTGAAGTTCGTGAGATTGGACGCCGTGAGATCCGCCGAGCCGCCGAACATCTCCGGGAGCCCCGGCGCGAGCAGATCGAGCACGCGCTGCGAAGCCTTGCGCGTCGCGACCGAGCCGGTGACGACCGCAAGCTCCTCCGCGGCGCGGGTCACGCAAGCGGAGAGACCCGCGGGCAACTCGCCGCGCATGCGGCGCTCGAATTCGGCGGCGAGCTCGGGGAAGCTTTCGCGATAGCTCGCCATGCGCGCGTCCCAGTCGGCGTGCGCGGCGGCGCCGCGCGAACGCGCATCCCACGCGGCGCGCACGTCGTCGGGAATCTCGAACGGCGGATGCGGCCAGCCCAAGCGTTCGCGCGTGGCCGCGCATTCCGTCGCGCCCAAAGGCGCGCCGTGAACATCGTGCGTTCCGGCCTTTTGCGGTGCGCCCTTGCCGATGACCGTCTTGCAGCAGATCAGCGTCGGCCGGCCGTCGGGCACCCGCGATTGGTTCAACGCATCGGAGATCGCGGCGTCGACCGCATCGGGATCGTGGCCGTCGACGCCATCCACGACATGCCAGCCATACGCGCGAAAGCGGGCCGGAGTGTCGTCCGTGAACCATTCTTCGACATGTCCGTCGATCGAGATGCCGTTGTCGTCATAGAACGCGATCAGCTTCGACAACCGCAAGGTTCCTGCGAGGCTGCACGCCTCGTGACTTAAGCCTTCCATGAGACACCCATCGCCCAGGAATACGTATGTGTGGTGGTCGACGATCGAGTGGCCAGGACGGTTGTAGCGCGCCGCGAGCAGCTTCTCCGCGAGCGCCATGCCGACCGCGTTCGCGAGGCCCTGGCCGAGCGGGCCCGTCGTCGTCTCGACGCCCGGCGTCACGCCGGCTTCGGGGTGCCCGGGTGTTTGTGAATGGAGTTGCCGAAAGCGCCGCAACTGCTCGATCGGCAGGTCGTACCCGCTCAAGTGCAGCAGCGCGTACAGGAGCATCGACGCGTGGCCGTTCGAAAGCACGAAGCGATCGCGATCCGGCCAGTGCGGATCGGCCGGGTCGTGCTTCAGATACTTGGACCACAGCACTTCGGCGATGTCGGCCATGCCCATAGGTGCGCCGGGATGACCCGATTTCGCCGCCTCGACGGCATCGACCGCGAGCATGCGCAGCGCGTTTGCCTTACGTTGTCTCAACTCGGTCGTCGAATCGTCCTTCATCGAATCACCCTCACGAACGCCGCTTGATGTCCATCAAACGCAAGATCATCGGCGTCAAAATCAATTGCAGTGCGAGGCCCATCTTGCTGCCTGGCGCGCAAATGCTGTTCGGTCGCGTCATCCAGGAACCGCTCAGCATCGACAACAGATACTGGAAGTCGATACCGTGCGGGTCTGCAAAGCGAATGACCACCATGCTTTCATCGGACGACGGGATGTCGCGCGCGATGAAGGGATTGCTCGTGTCCACCGTCGGCACGCGCTGGAAATTCACGTGCGTTCGCGAGAACTGCGGGCAGATGTAATTCACGTAATCGGGCATGCGGCGCAGAATCACGTCGACGATCGCCTCCTGCGAATAGCCGCGCGCGGCCTTGTCGCGATGCAGCTTCTGGATCCACTCGAGATTGATGATCGGCACGACGCCGATCAGGAGGTCCACGTGTTGAGCGACGTTCGTCGAATCGCTCACGTATGCGCCGTGCAGTCCTTCGTAGAAGAGCATGTCCGTTTCCGGCTCCGTCTCGGTCCAATCCGTGAAGGTGCCGGGATCCTGCGAGTGGCGCGCCGCTTCGGCAGAATCGTGCAGGTACTGGCGCGTGCGGCAGCGGCCGGTTTCGCCGTATTGCTTGAAGCTCGCCGCGAGCTCGTCCAGCAGATTCGCTTCCGGACCGAAATGACTGAAGTCGCGTTCGCCGCGCGCCTCGTGCTCCTTCATTGCAGCGCGCATTCCGCTCCGGTCATAACGATGAAAGGCATCACCTTCGATCACGGCCGCCTTGATGCGCTCCCGGCGGAAGATGTGCTCGAAGCTCTGCATGACGGTGGTCGTGCCGGCGCCCGATGAGCCGGTCACAGCCACGATCGGATGCTTGGCGGACATGCGACTCTCCTCGCGGTGCTCAAGCTTCGACGCGGAACAGAGATCGCTCTGCGAACAGTGGTGAACGGTAGGGCTTGTCAGTGCCCGCGGCGAACTCGGCGTGATATCGCTCGATCCGCTCGATCTCGTGGCGCGATCCGAAGATCAAAGGGACGCGCTGATGGAGACTCTCGGGCTCCATGGCCATGATGCGGCCCTGGCCAGTCGAAGCCGCGCCACCCGCCTGCTCGACGAGGAATGCGACTGGATTCGCTTCGTAGAGCAGGCGCCAACGGCCAGGACGGTGCGGGTCCTTGGTGTCGTGCGGATACATATAGACACCACCGCGCATCAGGATGCGGTGCGCGTCCGCCACCATCGATGCGATCCACCGCATGTTGAAGTCGCGCGCACGGATGCCCGTTGTACCGTCCTTGCATTCGGACACATACCGCTTGATCGGCGGTTCCCAGAAGCGCTCGTTGCTGATGTTGATCGCGAACTCGTGGGTCTCTGGCTCGATCGTGAGATTCGGATGCGTGAGGATGAAGTTGCCGATCTCGCGATCGAGTGTGAAGCCGTGCGTTCCCTTGCCGATCGTCAGCACGAGCTGGGTGCAGGGTCCGTAGAGCGCGTAGCCGGCAGCGACTTGTCTCGAGCCCGGCTGCAGATAGTCGGGGGCTGCCGGGGTACCGCTGCCCCCGTAGCGCAGCACCGAGAAGACGGTGCCGACGGACACGTTGACCTCGATGTTCGAGGAGCCGTCGAGCGGATCGAACACCAGTAAGTGACCGCCGCGCTGGAGCTCGCTCTTGACCGGGATGGGCTCTTCGTTCTCTGCAGAGAGCATGCCGGCGACGAGGCCGCTCCATTCGCAGTGGTCGATGAAGAGCTCGTTCGCAAGCACATCGAGACTGTGCTGCTCTTCGCCCTGGATAGTCATCGCACCCGCGACGCCGTAACCTCCGCCGAGCTTGCCCTTGCCGGCAACCGATGAGATGGCCTTCACTGCGGCGGCGACATCGATCAGCAGCGCGGCAAGCTCGCGCTGGTCGGTGTGGCAGTGCTCGATCAGAAACTTCGATAGCGTCGTACGGCCGGAGTACAAGCGCATGCTTCGTCTCCTTTACTGACGGGGAATGCGCGGCGGATAGCGAGTCGCGGATGGCCTGGTGCTACGAGCGGCGCGCGAGGGGATGGAATCCCCCGTGGGCGCTTGGGCTGTCTGCTATCGCTATTCGCTTCCTTCATGCTGAAACACTCGAGAGGACAGGAGGTCTTCGGACGCAATCAGCGTGAGCTCGTCGACCGATGCACGGGCGCCCTGCATCGCCCGCGCGAACAGTCGATTCGCCTGCCGCAGACGAGCGCGATCCAGGGCGTTCCTGATCGAGCGCGCGTTCGCGAAGTTCGGTTGACTAATGCGCCGGTCGATGTAGCTGCGCAGGGTTTCGCGACTCTCCGCGTCGAACCGGTAGTGCATGCGCGCCGCCATGAGCTCCGCGATCTGCAGCAGCTCGGTGGCGGAGAAGTCCGGAAACTCGATGTGATGCGCGATGCGCGAGTGAATGCCGGCGTTCGCGCGGAAGAACGTTTCCATGCGGTCCTTGTAGCCGGCGAGAATGACGACGAGATCGTTCCGATTCGCCTCCATCGCCTGCAGCAGGATCTCGATCGACTCCTGACCGTAGTCGCGCTCGTTCTCCGGCCGATACAGGTAGTACGCCTCATCGATGAACAGCACGCCGCCCATCGCCCGCTTCAGCACCTCCCGCGTCTTCGGCGCCGTGTGGCCGATGTACTGCCCGACGAGGTCGTCGCGCGTGACGGTCACGACCGTGTTCCTGCGCACCCACCCGAACCGCTGCAGGATATCGGCCATGCGGACAGCGACAGTCGTCTTGCCCGTGCCCGGATTGCCCGTGAAGCACATATGCATGCTGGGCTGCTCGGACTCGATCCCGACCTGCGCCCGAGCCTTGGCCACGAGCAGGAACGCCGCGATCTGGCGCACCCGCTGCTTGACGGGCGCAAGTCCAATCAGGTCGTTGTCCAGCTGCTCGATGACATCGCTGACGTGTGCGTCGGCGAGCATCGCCTGCAGATCGACGCTCGGTGTCGAAGGCGTACCGGTCGTCGGACTCGACGCGGTGTTCACTCGCGCGCTCCTTCATGATCTCGGACGGTGCGCATGGAATACCGAACGCTACGGCCGGGCCCCTCAGTGCGTATGAGCTCGAAGTGCGGTTCGCGCGGCGGGCGATTCACGAGGAACGACAGGCGCACGCTTTCGAATCCGCGGGTCGCGTCGAACGCGTTCACGCGGATGTAGCGATCGGGGTGCGCCTTGCGGCACGCGTTGATCTCGTAGAGCACTGCGGCTGCATCGCGAACGTCGAACATCGGCAAGCCCCACATCTCCCAGTACGTATTGCGGGGATGCGGATCGTCCGTGAACTCCACGGACGGCGCCCAACCCTGCCGCAGCGCGTAGTCGACTTGGGCGCCGATCTGCTCGTCCGTGAGATCGGGAAGGAAGGAGAACGTGCCTTGAGTGATACGCATCGTGCGCTCCCGAAAACTGGCAGAAAGAACCGTCCGGACGCCTTCTCGAATGAGCGTTACGCGGGCGTCGCGGTCGGAACGAAATCGACTGTGTCGGTCGAGGTGTAGTCGAACGTGACGTCCCGCCACGTATCGAGCGCCGCGCGCAGCGGCGTGCACCATCGCGCCGCCTTCTCGAGCACGTCAGGGCCTTCGTTCCAGATGTCCACGCCTTCGTTTCGCGCCTGAACGATCGCCTCGAGCGCGACTCGATTCGCCTGCGCGCCCGCTTCGATGCCGTGTGGATGACCGATCGTGCCGCCGCCGAACTGCAGAACCACATCCTCGCCGAGATACGAGATGAGCTGGTGCATCTGTCCTGCATGGATGCCGCCCGAGGCGACCGGCATCACTTTGCGCATCCCGGCCCAGTCCTGGTCGAAGAACAAACCGTGACTGAGATTCCCGGGCGTGTACGGCTCGCGCAGCGTGTCGTAGATGCCGGCGATCACCGCCGGATCGCCTTCGAGCTTGCCGACGACGGTTCCGGCGTGGATGTGATCGACCCCGGCGAGCCGCATCCACTTCGAGATGACGCGGAACGCGATGCCGTGATTCTTCTGCCGCGTGTAGGTGCTGTGACCGGCGCGGTGCAGGTGCAGGATCATGTCGTTGCGCCGCGCCCATTTCGCCATGCTCTGGATCGCGGTGTAGCCGATCACGAGATCGATCATCACGATGACGCTGCCGAGCTCCTTCGCGAATTCGGCCCGCTCGTACATGTCTTCCATCGTCGCCGCGGTCACGTTGAGGTAATGACCTTTGACTTCGCCGGTTGCGGCGGAAGCGCGATTGACCGCCTCCATGACGAACAGGAACCGGTCGCGCCAGTGCATGAACGGCTGCGAGTTGATGTTCTCGTCGTCTTTCACGAAATCGAGGCCGCCCTTCAGCGCCTCGTACACCACGCGTCCGTAGTTCCGGCCGGACAAGCCGAGCTTCGGCTTCGTGGTGGCTCCGAGCAGGGGGCGGCCGAACTTATCGAGTCGCTCGCGCTCGACGACGATGCCGGTCGCGGGCCCCTGGAACGTCTTCACGTAAGCGGCCGGGATGCGCATGTCCTCGAGTCGCAGCGCCTTGAGCGGCTTGAAGCCGAACACGTTGCCGATGATCGACGCCGTGAGATTCGCGATCGAGCCTTCCTCGAACAGGTCGAGCTCGTACGCGATGTAAGCAAAATACTGTTGCTCCGTGCGCGAGCCCGGGCCGGTGTTCGGGACCGGATCGACGCGATACGCCTTTGCGCGGTATGCGTCGCAGGCGGTCAGGCGGTCCGTCCACACGACGGTCCAGGTCGCCGTCGACGATTCACCAGCGACGGCCGCCGCCGCCTCTTCGGGCTCGACGCCTTCCTGCGGCGTGATGCGAAAGAGCGCGATCACGTCCGTGTCTCGCGGCACGTAGTCCGGTTGCCAGTAGCCCATCTCCCGGTACTTCAGGACGCCTGCATCGTAGCGGCCTCGCACCGGGCGCTTGCCTGTCTCTGCCGTCGCTGTGCTCATTTGGGCTCGCCTCCGTTTCTGCTTGCTCACAGCCTGGCGGAGGACTACGGTAACGGGAAGTCACGATTTCTTATCGGCGAGCTAATGGATTCCTTATGCTCCCCGTGACGATCCGGCAGCTGCAGGTGTTCGCGGCCGTCGCCCGACGGGCGAGCTTTGCCCGGGCGGCGGAGGAGCTGCATCTCACGGCGCCCGCCGTTTCCATGCAGATCAAGCAGCTCGAGTCGGCGATACGTTTGCCGCTGTTCGATCGCAGCGGCGGCCGAGTGACCCTCACGCTCACCGGCGAATACTTTCTCGTGTACGTGCAGCGGGTGCTCGGCGCTTTGAACGAAGCGGAGAATCTCATCGCCAAGCTCCGCAAGGTGCAGACGGGCGTGTTGCAGCTCGGCATGCTCACGACGGCAAAGTATTTCGTGCCGCATCTGCTCGCGGCGTTCATGAAGGAGCATCCGGGCGTGCAGCCGCGCCTGATGGAGGGCAATCGACAGGAGCTGGTCGAGGCGCTACATCACAATGAGCTTGACCTCGCGATCATGGGACGTCCGCCGAAAGAGCTCGACACACGCGCCGAGCCGTTCGCGAAGCATCCGCTCGGCATCATCGCCTCGTCGCAGCATCCGCTCGCGGGCGCACCCGAGGTCGGCACCGCCGAGCTCGCGCGCGAGCCGTTCATCATTCGGGAGCCGGGCTCTGGCAGTCGTCAGACGATGGAAGCGCTGTTTCGCGAATGGCGCATCTCGCCGCCCGTGCTGATGCAGATGGCGAGCAACGAATCGATCAAGCAGGCGGTGATGGCGAATCTCGGTGTCGCGTTCATCTCGTTGCACACCGTTGCCGACGAGCTGCGTGCAGGCAAGCTCGTCACGTTGCGAGTGGATGAGTTGCCGTTGATGCGGGAATGGCAGCTAGTGCGCTTGAGCGCCCGAGTCCTTTCGCCGGCCGCCGAAACGTTTCGTCATTATGTTCTGGAGAACGGCGAGGAGTTCCTTGAGCGATGGTTCGAAACGGCGCCTGCGCTCGTGCCTGCGCCTTTGCTCGCGGAGCCAGCGGTCGAGCCTGCGCGCGAGTCGAAACGCAAGCGGCCCGCGCCGAAGGCGTGACGCGCACCGGCTCGTCGGTGAACGCTTAAGGAACTAAGTGCCAGGACACGCCAATTCGGTGATCGGCGGTAACGGGCCGCACTCACTCTCGAGTATTCGACCCCAAAGGCATAGCTGCCGTCATCGTTCTGAACCTGGATCACAGTGACGGTGCTCAGCTCCCGCACACAAGGCACGAACGCCCTCACCAACAAACCTTTCCGTATGGCGTAGCAGTGGGCAATCGGGCTATGCTCCTGCCATTCCCGATATTCGTGC